>JAFSCW010000007.1 GCA_017436605.1 Clostridia bacterium
ACGCCCCGGGGATACAGGCGGCATACTGCGGCCAGCACGCCGTCGCCGAGCTCCGCGTGAAGCGCGCAGCGTCCATCGTCCAGCCGCATGGGACACTGGCCGTCGTACCTCGGTGAAATCTGGGCGTATGCCTCCGGAGAAGGGTGATCGGAGATGTGCATGGCACAGTCGAGCTTTCGACGCAGATCCGGCGAACACTCTACGCTGAGCAGCCTGAAGTAGTCCGTCAATGAGAAGGAGATCGGCCAGCCTTCGCAGCAGGCGGAGCGGCACGCGCCCATCTTGCAATGAAAATCGGGAAAATAATCCGGCATCAGATATTCACGGGTATTGTTCATCATTTCACCTTACAAACTGATTTCCGCTGTCTCGCGGTTCACGCTGGCGATGAGCGGCTTTATTTTTGCCGTTAGCGCATCCACCTGTTCTGCGCAGCGCCCGATATAGAGGCTGGGATTGAGCAAGTCGTTCATTTCTGCCTCGGAAAGTCCGAAGGCAGGCTCCGCGGCAAGCCGGGCAAGTAGGTCGCATTCCTCGCCGCTTTTCATCTTCGCCGTCGCCTCCATGGAGCACTTGCGGATGATCTCGTGCAGCTGCTGGCGGTCGCCGCCGCGCTTGACGGCCTCCATCAGCAGGTTTTCCGTCGCCATGAAGGGCATGTATTCGCGGACTGTCTTTTCGATGATCTTCTCGTTTACAACCAGACCGTTCGTCACGTTCTGGGCAAGGCGCAGGACGGCGTCGGCGCAGAGGAAGCCCTCGGGCATGGAGATGCGGCGGTTGGCGGAATCGTCCAGCGTGCGCTCCATCCACTGGGTAGAGGCGGTCATGGGCGCGTTCATGGCGTCGGCCATCAGATGGCGCGCCAACGAGCAGATGCGCTCGCTCCGCATGGGATTGCGCTTGTAGGCCATGGCGGAGGAGCCGATCTGATTCTTCTCGAAGGGCTCTTCGATCTGGCGGTCATGCTGCAAAAGGCGGATGTCGCCCGCCATGCGATAGCAGCTCTGGGCAATGGAGGACAGTGCATTCAGGATGCGGCTGTCCACCTTGCGGGGATAGGTCTGGCCGCAGACGTCGAAGCATTCACTGAAACCAAAATCGGCAGCGATCATGCGGTTCATTTCATCAATCTTTGCAGCATCACCCTCGAACAACTCCAAGAAGCTGGCTTCCGTGCCGGTAGTGCCGCGGCAGCCGAGAAATTTGATGTTTTCGATGGCGAAGTCGATCTCATTCAGATCGGACAGAAAATCCTGCATCCACAGCGAAGCACGTTTGCCCACCGTTACCAGCTGCGCGGGCTGGTAGTGGGTGTAGCCCAGCGTGGGCATGGCCTTGTACTTCTGAGCAAAATCGGAGAGGTTGGCGATCACTTTCAGAAGCTCGCCGCGCAGATAGCGTAGGCCATCTCGGTAGATGATGAGATCGGCGTTGTCCGTCACATAGCAGCTGGTCGCGCCCAGATGGATGATGCCCGCTGCGGACGGCGCAGCCTTGCCGAAGGCATGGACGTGGGCCATCACATCGTGCCGCACTTCCTTTTCGCGCTGACGGACACAGTCATAATCGATGTCCGAGATATGCGCGTTCATCTCATCAATCTGTTCCTGAGTAATCGGAAGCCCCAGCGCCATCTCAGCCTTTGCAAGGGACACCCACAGGCTGCGCCAGGTCTGGTAGCGCGTATCGGAGGAAAACAGCTCCAGCATATATTTCGACGCGTAGCGAGAGGAAAGCGGGGATTCATAGATATTGTTCATCATTCAAACTCCTTTGCCTGAGTGATTTATTTGCGGATAATGATGCTGTCGCGCTCGGGACCCACGGAAACATAGGTGATCGGGCAGCCGATGGCCTTTTCGATCAGCAGCACATAGTTCTGCGCGGCCTTGGGGAGCTCGTCCCACGCGCGCACACCAGAAATATCGCACTGCCAGCCAGGGACGTATTCGATCACCGGCTTTGCTGCGTTCATCGCCGCCGGGAAGGGAAAACGGTCGGTCTCCCCACCATTGAGGGAATACCGCACGCAGACGGGAATCTTTTCCATGTAGCTCAGCACGTCCAGCTTGGTCAGGGCAATCTCTGTCGCAGCCTGCACCTCCACGCCGTAGCGGGTTGCCACCAGATCGATTGCGCCCACCCTGCGCGGTCTGCCAGTCTTTGCGCCGTATTCAAAGCCCGCTGCACGCAGCGCATCGGCCTCATCGCCGAACATCTCGCAGACGAACGGTCCTTCTCCCACGCAGGTGGAATAGGCCTTCACCACGCCGACCACATCTTCGATCTTCGCCGATGGCAGACCCGAGCCGATGGGTGCGTAGGCGGCTGTGGTATTGGAAGAGGTAGTGTAGGGATAAATGCCGTAGTCCAGATCGCGCAGGGAGCCCAGCTGCGCCTCAAAGAGAATGTTCTTTCCCGCAGCCTGCGCATCCCTCAGGAACGCGCTGGCATCGCATACAAAGGGCTTGATCTTTTCACAGTAGCTGTCCAGCCACTTCTCAAGCATTTCCATGGTATAGGGCTGCGCGCCGTACACCTTCGTGAGCGTCAGATTTTTCCATTCCATCAGGTCGGTGAGGTGCGCCTTCAGAACTTCGGGATAGAACAGCTCGCCTACCATGACGGTCTTTTTCTGGTACTTATCGGAATAGAACGGCGCGATGCCCTGCCTGGTGGAGCCGTACTTTTTGTCCGCAAGACGCTGCTCCTCCAGCGCATCCAGATCCCGGTGCCACGGTAGCAGAATGGAAGCGCGGTCGCTGATCTTCAGGTTTTCCGGCGTGATTTCTACGCCCTGGGAGCGAACCTGTTCCATCTCCTCCCAGAGGTTTTCGGGGTCGAGCGCCACGCCGTTGCCCAGCACATTGACCACGCCCCTGCGGAAGATACCGGAGGGCAGCAGGTGGAGCGCAAACTTGCCGTATTCATTGATGACGGTGTGACCGGCATTGCCGCCGCCCTGATAGCGCACGACCAAATCGTAGTTCTCCGTCAGCAGGTCGACCATGCGGCCCTTGCCCTCGTCTCCCCAGTTGATGCCAACGATTGCACAATGTGCCATATACTTTCCTCCTATGCGTTGATTGTAGAAATTCTCGGAACCACATCTTCCAGCACATCCAGCAGGATGCGCACGGTGTCCAGCGAGGTGAAGATCGTTACGCCGTTCTCCACGGCGCAGCGGCGGATCTGTACGCCGTCCTCGTAATGCACGCCGGACAGGATGGCACGAGTGTTGATGATGTAGCTGACATAACCGGCGCGGATGGATTTGAGAATCGTATCATCGCCGTCGCTCACCTTGCCGCGCACGCGGGTTCGGATGCCGTGTTCTTTCAGGTAATTTGCCGTGCCGATGGTTGCCTCGATATTGAAGCCCAGCCTGTAGAAGCGGCGCACAAGCGGCAGCGCCTCTTCCTTATCCTCGTCGGCGAGGGTGACGATCACCGTGCCGTACTGCTTCATCTTCACGCCCGACGCCTGCAGCGCCTTGTACAGCGCGCGGTTCAGGCTGTCGTCATAGCCGATGGCTTCGCCGGTGGATTTCATTTCGGGCGAGAGATAGGCGTCCATGCCGTCCAGCTTCGCAAAAGAGAAGGCCGGAGCCTTGACATAGAAGCGCTTGGCATCGGCGGGAACCATTTCGGTGATGCCCTGCTCTGCAAGGGAGTGGCCCAGCATGACCTTCGTTGCGACAGAAACCAGCGGATAACCCGTGGATTTGGACAGGAAAGGCACGCTGCGGCTGGCGCGGGGATTGACCTCGATGATGAACACGTTGTCATTCTTATCCACGATAAACTGGATGTTGAACAGTCCCACGATGCCGATGCCAAGGCCCAGCTTTGTCGTATAATCCGCAATGGTGTCGCGTACCTTCTGTGAGATGCTGATGGACGGATAGATGCTGGTCGAGTCCCCAGAATGTACGCCGGTGCGCTCCACGAGTTCCATGATACCGGGGATGAATACCTGCTTTCCATCACAGATGGCGTCCACCTCGACCTCCTTGCCGATGTGGTATTTGTCCACCAGCACCGGCTTGTCCACATCCACGGCGACGGCGGTTTTCAGGTAGTGCCGGATGGATTTCTCGTTGGCCACGATCTCCATGGCGCGTCCGCCCAGCACGAAGCTTGGCCGCACCAGAACGGGATAGCCGATGCGCTCCGCCGCGCGGACGCCGTCCTCGATGTTGGTCACGGCTTCGCCCACAGGATGGGGGATGTTCAGGCTGACGACCACCTTTTCAAAGGAATCCCTGTCCTCGGCGCGGTCGATGGCCTCGCAGTCGGTGCCGATCAGCTTCACGCCGCGCTTTGCCAGCGGTGCAGCGAGGTTGATGGCTGTCTGCCCGCCCAGAGACGTGATCACGCCGATGGGCTTTTCCAGCTCCACAATGTTGGTCACTTCCTCCAGCGTCAGCGGCTCAAAATAGAGCTTATCGGCGCAGGTGTAGTCGGTGGATACGGTTTCGGGATTGTTGTTGATGACGATGGCTTCATAGCCCGCCTCACGGATGGCGCGGATGGCGTGCACGGTGGAATAGTCGAACTCCACGCCCTGACCAATGCGGATGGGGCCGGAGCCAAGGACAATGACCTTTTTCCGGTCGGATACGACGGATTCGTTTTCCGTCTCGTAGGAGGAATAGAAGTAAGGGACATAGCTGTCAAACTCGCCCGCGCAGGTGTCGATCATCTTGTAGACAGGAAGGACGCCCGCCTGCTTTCGCATGCCGTACACGTCGTCCTCGGAGACCTTCCACAGCTGCGCGATGTATTTATCCGAAAAGCCCATGCGCTTGGCCTCGCGCAAAAGCTCGGTGTTTCCGGGAGCTGCCTCCACCTCGCGCTCGAAATCCACGATATTCTTGATCTTATCGAGAAAAAACATGTCGATCTGGGTAATGTTGCAGATGCGGCTGTGATCCACGCCGTGCCACATCAGCTGCGCGATGGCATAGATGCGGTCGTCGGTACCGTTTTTGATGTATTCCATCAGTTCGGCGGTGGTCATGTTTTCGCTGTCGAACTTGGGCATGTGAAGATGGCTCTGCCCGCCCTCCAGAGAGCGGATGGCCTTGAGCAGGCTTTCTTCCATGGTTCGTCCCACGCTCATGACCTCGCCGGTGGCCTTCATCTGGGTGGAGAGCTTATTGCTCGCCAG
>JAFSCW010000059.1 GCA_017436605.1 Clostridia bacterium
GATCATGCAGGAGCTCAACCGCCGCCTGTGCCAGAAGCTGTTTGACCGCTTCCCGGGCGAGTGGGACCGCATCGGCCACATGGCCATCCTGGCCTATGATCAGGCGCACATGGCCAACATGTGCATCGCCTACAGCCACGCTGTCAACGGCGTTTCCCAGCTGCACGGCGACATCCTCAAGCGCTCCACCTTCGCCGACTACTACAAGATCATGCCGGAGAAGTTCATGGCGATCACCAACGGCATCACCCCGCGCCGCTGGCTGATGCTGGCCAACCCGGCGCTCTCCGCCCTGCTGGATGAATCCATCGGCCAGGGCTGGCGCAAGGACACCATGGAGCTGGAGAAGCTCCTGCCGCTGGCCAACGACGCCGCCTTCTGCGAGCAGTTCGCCAAGATCAAGTACGAGAACAAGGCCCGCTTCTCCCGCTGGATCGGCCGTCATCAGGGTCTGGAGCTCAATCCGGATACCATGTTCGACGTGCAGGTCAAGCGTCTGCATGAGTACAAGCGTCAGCTGCTCAACGCGCTGCACATCCTCGTGCTCTACAACCGCATCTGCGACGATCCGAACTACGCCATGGCGCCGCGCACCTTCATCTTCGGCGCGAAGGCCGCCCCGGGCTACCGCCGCGCGAAGGAGATCATCCACTTCATCAACGTGCTGGCCGCCAAGATCGAGCAGCATCCGCGTGCGAGCAAGATGATCAAGATCGTCTTCCTGCAGAACTACAACGTCTCCACCGCCGAGATGCTCATGCCGGCCTCCGAGGTCAGCGAGCAGCTGTCCACCGCCTCCAAGGAGGCCTCCGGCACCGGCAACATGAAGTTCATGATGAACGGCGCGGTGACCATCGGTACCCTCGACGGCGCGAACGTCGAGATCGCTGATCTGGTCGGCGACGAGAACTGCTACATCTTCGGCATGCGTTCCGCTGAGGTCGAGGCGCTCTACGCCGCCGGCACCTACCGCAGCCTGGATATCTACGAGACCAACGCCGAGCTGCGCCGCGCGCTCAACATGCTCTTCGACGGCAGCCTGACTCCGGAGAACCCGAAGATGTTCGAAGGCCTCTTCCGCGCCCTCGTCTTCTCCGACAACGGCGGCCTCGCCGATCCGTATCTGGTGCTCAAGGACTTCGGTTCCTATCAGGCCGCTCAGCGCCGCCTGGGCGACGACTACCTCGACACCAAGGCGTGGACCAAGAAGGAGATCATCAACGTCGCCAAGTCCGGCGTGTTCTCCTCCGACCGCACCATCCAGGAATACAACGACAAGATCTGGCATCTGCCGACCCTGCAGCGCAAGTAATCCGGATACAGCCAAACATGCAAAAGCGTCCTTCCAGATGGGAGGACGCTTTTTTGTCTTGTCAGATTATTGCAGGAAAAACAATCCCTCCGTCTCGGTTATATCACGCTGTTGTCCCTGTCAGGAAATTGCGTTTTTCCTCGCTGTATCACCATGTAAACCTTCCCCTTTGGGGAAGGTGGCACGGCGCAAGCCGTGACGGATGAGGTCCCCGCCCGCAGGATGGTCAAAAACGGGAGGAGCAGAGCCCCTCCCCTACAATGCTGCGGATATACGAACAGAGTTTTCCCATTCATGCAAAAAGGACTGCCTGTGGCAGTCCTTTTTCTTACATATTCTCCGCGACGACCTTCTCGATATACGCCTTCTGCTCGTCGGTCAGCGTCGGGAACGGCGCGCGGCAGCCGCCGCAGTCGATGCCCTGAGTCTTGAGGATGTGCTTGATCGACGGGAAGAGCGAGCAGGAGACGAGCGCCTGCATGATGTTGTTCGCCTGGCGCTGGAGCTGCTGGGCGAGATCATAATCCTTCGCCGCATACGCAGCCTCGATGCGGGTGAACAGCGGGAGGGTGAAGTTGAAGGTGGAGCCGATCGCGCCGTCCGCGCCGAGCATGCGCGCGCCGATATACACCTCGTCGAAGCCGCCGTAGATGACCAGCTCCGGATTGAGGTTCTTGATGCGCTCCATCTGGTACAGGTTCAGGCTCGTCTGCTTGATGCCGGCGATGGTGCCGTCGGTCAGGATGCCCTTGATGTACGGGTTGTCGATATCCAGCTCGATGCCGGTGTTGCCCGGGAAGTTATACAGAAACAGCGGCAGATCGGCCTTGTTTTTAAGCGTCACGAAATACTCCGCGATCGCCTTCATGCCGAATTTGTAGTAATACGGCACGGTCGAGATCATGCAGTCATAATGAAGCGCCTCGGCGGCCTTCGCGTATTCGACAGCCTCTTCCGTGGAGATCGAGGCGACGGAGGCCATCAGCTTCGTCTTTTCGCGTCCGGCGTAATGCGCCGCGGCCATCAGGCCGTCGATGCGCTCCTTGTGCGAAAGCAGCGGACATTCCGCACTGCTGCCGCCGACGAGGAAGCCCGCCGCGCCCTCGGCGATGGTCTTGTCCATGAGCCGGTGCAGCGTCGGCGCGCTGAACCTGCCCTCGGCGTCAAACGGGGTGATCGCGGCGACAAAGAAGCCGCCCATATTCTCCATCTTTTTCATCGCTTGCATCTCCTTATCCTAATCCTGTATGGAGGGTTCACTGTGCTCAGACCCTGCGCGTCACGCTGCCATGGGTGACGATGTACTGTTCCCGGGCAATCGCCAG
Source organism: Clostridia bacterium (assembly GCA_017436605.1). Taxonomy (GTDB): domain Bacteria; phylum Bacillota; class Clostridia; order Christensenellales; family Aristaeellaceae; genus Ventricola. The sequence continues at coordinate 2,638 of JAFSCW010000059.1, forward strand.
CAGCGGACCGTCCGCCTTTGCGTCGTCGGTGTACATCGCGCGGACCTCGTAATCGCCGATGACCTCGCGGATGCGGCTGATCTTCTCCGCGCCCTTGCAGTTTTTGCCGGTCAAGGCGCCGGTTTTCATGTCGCATTTCGTGCCGATGAGCGTATCCACGCCCAGAATCTTCGCCGCATGCCGGAGTTCAAACTCCGGCGAAGCGGAGGCGATGACGATCGGCAGATCGCGCGGGGTTTCAAAGAACCACGGGCCAAGCTTTTTGCGGGTGTTCATGTCCTTCCAGAACAGTTCCGCCTCCTCCTCGAGGCTGAAGCGCCTGGACATCTCGCCAAAGAGCACGCTCTTGAACTGCGTCAGCCCGATGTTGCGCACGAGAAGCCGCAGCGCCGCAAACGCCACGCGCGGCAGACCTGCGATCACACCGGGATGGCGCCTGAGGCTGAAGAGGACGAAATCGGCGGTCGAATCGCCGTCGTAGATCGTTCCGTCAAAATCATATACGTCGATCAGCATACTGTATCTCCGTTTCCTTTTCTTCTTGTCGTATTCAGTATAACATCATTTGTCGCCGCATTACAAGACCCTCACGCGGGCCGAAACGCGCACGGGCAGCGATTCATACGCATCCCGCCAGCCCGATTTCTCCCAGGCGGGGATATCCGCATAGCGGCGCATGGCCAGCGCGCCGAAGCCCGCCGCATCGCAGCCGGCGGCCTGCAGCTTGCGCAGCACCTCAACGCAGCCCCGCTCAATCCGGATGGCAATCTCCTCCGGCAGCATGCCCGCCGCGCCCGCGATATGCGTCAGGTTCATCGAAACCGAAACGCAGAGCGCGCCGTCCTCCTCCGCGCAGGATCGCCTGACCCGCGTGCGCAGGTTCGTCTTGTACTGCGCGCCGTCGATGAACGCCTCGCGCCGCTGCGCCCTCCCCATCATCAGGCAGAGCAGCCCCGTCTCCTCGCCCGTCAGCGTGCCCGTCATGCGCGCGCCGGAAAACAGCGCGCTGCCGAGGTATTCATTCTGCGCGGGCGAGGTTCTGGGCAGATGGCCCGGAAGCCTGTCCAATTCCGCCGCCCCGGGCAGATTCAGCGTGCTGTCAAACGCATTGCCGGCGGCATAGACCGCCGCGGCATCGCCGCCGGACGAGCGCATCGCGGCGATCACGGAGGCGAGCTGCGCGCCCGGTGGAATCGTATCCATTTCCGAAAAATGCTCAAAGAGCACCTCCAGATACTTCGAAAGGCGCACGCCGAGAATCGCCCGCTGACGCCGGATGAAATCCCCGGCGTTGTCCGGCGTGATCACGACGGTCGCTTCGCCGTTTGCGCGGTACATCGAATGGATCTCCGTGAGGATCGTCAGCGTCGCGTCCGTCTGCGCGAGCGTCCTGTTGATCACAACCTCGCGCAGCTGCGAAAGGTTCAGCGCGCGCGGCGTGGTCGCGCTGAGCAGATTCAGCGCCCGAAGACAGCTTTCCGCCGTCGCGCTCAGGACGATGTAGCCCGGCTCCGGCGTCTCCATGCCCGATTCCCCGCCCGCGCCGGAAGCCTCCTCACCGCCGCCCGCCTCTCCCGCCGCGCCGCCCGCCGCTTCCTGCGTGCCGGAGAGCGCCTTGACCGTCACCGTCAGCGCGCCTTCCGGCGCGGGATCGACCGCCAGCGAGAGCACGAACAGGCAGCTTTCGATCTCCTGCCCGCCGCAGCCGGAAAGCGCAGCGCACAGCAGCGCAAGCAGAAAGACGAGCAGCAGCGTCCGTGCATTGTTCCTCATGCTCTTTTCCCCTTTCCCATGAGAAGCGCGGCGGCGGGCAGACCCAGCAGCGGCGCCGCATACAGCGCCGCGTCATAGCCGTATACCGACATCGCCAGCAGCAGCAAAAGCACAGGCGCGCCGGCCAGAAGCAGCCCCAGGCGCCCTCTTTTCAGCCGTTCGGACGCCGCATCCAGCGCCTGCTCCGCGCCGGAGAGCAGGCAGCCGGCCGCAAGCGCGATGACCATGACCTGCAGGCAGGTCAGCAGCGTCTGCGCCGTGCCCTCCCGCGGCTGGGCGCTGCTGAGAATCCGCAGCCTGTCGCCCCAGGTATGCTGCGCGGCGAGCGATTCATACCCGCTGCATACGCACACGGCAAACAGCAGAATCGCCCCGCAGGCCGCACCGAGCGCCATGCGCAGCGCAAAAAAACGCCAGCCCGGCATGGGACAGCGCAGTGCGTCCTCGCCCGCGGCCTCGAGCTCCGGCGGCGGCAAAAGCAGAAGCAGCGCGGGCAGCGCCGAGGTCCCCATGCACAGGCAGGAGACGAGCAGCCGCGGCGCGCCGCCGCCCAGCAGCGGCCATGGCCCTGCCGCGCGCGGAAGGCCCAGCGACACGGCGCACAGCGCGCCCGCGCACAGCGGAAGCGCATACCGCAGACCAAAGCACAGCCGCGCAAGCCCCGCTCCGCCGGAAAGGGCGCAAAGCGCCGCCCCCGCAAATGCCGCCAGCAGGATCCGGACAGGCTGCGCCTGCAGGATGAGCGACTGCCCGGCGAGGCAGACCAGCGAGGCCAGCAGAAAGACTGCGCCCAGTTCCAGCACCAGGGCAAGCAGCAGCGCGCGCGGGCGCATCATCCGCACGCCCATCCGCCGGCGCGCCGCCCACGCGGCAAGCACGCAGGCCGGCAGCGCGGCAAGCGAAGCAAGCCATGCCGCATTCAGGCTCAGCGGAACGGCTGCGCCCGCCCCCAGCAGAAACACGAGCACGCCCGCGCACAGCCCCGCCATGCTGGCGCGCGTCCGCCAGCAGGCAAGCACGCGCCGCTCAAGCACGTCCGCTCGATTCCGATCGTCTTTTTGCAAAGAAGGCCCTCGCTTTCTGAAACCGCATCGGCAGACGCAGCAGGATATCCGGGTTCGCGCGGCGCGGCGGCGCAAGCGGCGCCGTCAGCGGCGAGGATATGCTCTCCATTCCGCACAGCGCGCACAAAAGACACACCAGCAGGAGGCTCATCGCATACAGCCCGCCCATCGCCCCGGCCGTCAGGAACATCAGCTGCACGATCTTCAGTCCGATGCTCATCGCATACCCCGGGATACAGAAGCCGCCCAGCCCGCTGGCGGCGACGATGATCAGCAGCAGCGGACTGACGATATCCGCACTGACGGCGCTCTGGCCGAGGATCAGGCCGGAGACAATGCTTACCGCCCCGCCCATCGCCCCCGGCGCGCGCAGGCCCGCCTCGTTGATCAGATCAAAGGCGAGCGTCATCAGCAATGCCTCCAGAAACAGCGGCACCGGCACGCGCGAGCTGCTCTCGTATACGCTGGTGAGCAGCATGGGCGAGAGCAGCTGGGGATGAAACCGCAGCACGGCCAGATACAGCCCCGGAAGAAACACGTGAATCAGCATCCCCAGCATGCGGATGAGCCGCATGAACGTCCCGTACTGCCAGCGCATGGAGGCGTCGTCCGGGGTATGAAGCTGATGGAAGATCGTCGCCGGCGCGCCGAGGGCGGCGGGCGAGCCGTCCGTCAGCACGACGATCTGCCCCTCGGCCAGGAATGAAGCCGCCCTGTCCGGCCGTTCCGTGCGCACGACCTGCGGCAGCAGCGACAGCGGATGCTGCTCGATCAGCTGCTCAACTTCGCCGCTGGTCAGCGGAAAATCGTACGTGCAGCCCTCGATGCGCGCGCGGATCGCCTCGATCATCTTTTCATCCGCCGTGCCGCGCAGATACAAAAGCGCGCAGCGCGTCTTCATCTTCCCGCCGGCGCTGATGAACTCCGTCGTCAGCTCCTCCCGCTGGACGATCCTGCGCACAAGGGTGATGTTCGTGCGGATTGATTCCGAAAAGCTCTCATGCGGGCCAAGCACGACATGCTCGACCTCCGGCTTGCCGATGGTCCGCTTTTCAAATCCTCGCGTATCCATCACACAGGCGATACCGCAGCCCTCGCACAGCAGCGCGCACTGCCCGCCGAGCACGTCGGCGAGGATCTCGTCGATGTTTTCTTTCATCTTCATCGGCAGGATCGACACTGCGCTTTTCATCAGATAGGCCGCCCGCTCCTGCGGCGCGATCTCCTCCCCTGCGCCGCACGGGAGATCCATGCAGGGCTTGAGGATGTTTTCGTCGATCAGCTGGCTGCTGACCATGCCGTCGATGGCGACAATCGCCGATTCGAACGCTCCGCTCTGGAATCTGCGGATCAGCACGTCGGCGTTGCGCGGCGCGCCGAGCCTGCTGCGCAGGATATCCAGATTGCGCGCAAGCGGCGCAAGCAGCGTGACCGCATCCTCCATACAGCCCGTATTCACAGCCAATCTTCCCCTTCCCGCGCAGATGCGCCGGTTTTAGTTTCCCATTTTTCGCGCCGAATATTCAGTTTGCTTAAGATCAGGCTTTTAACCTTTCAGTCCTTTCCCGGCCATCTTGTATACATCCTACCATTTGTACAACATGAATAATTGACAGAAAATAAACTATATATTGTAGCGCAAATACGCTGGTAATTTGCAATTCGTTGTGTTATACTGTAAATACCAAGGTTATGGACTTCAACTTCAAAGAACCGATTGGATACAAGGAGGTCTTTCCTATGCAGCTGACCGTTCGCCAGCCGTCCGCGGCGCTCGACGCCAAGCACTACACCACCGACCGCCTGCGCAGCGAATACGTCATTGACACCATCTTTGTCGCCGACGACGCCATCCTCACCTATTCCCACTTTGACCGCATCATCGCCGGCGGCGTTATGCCGGTTGAAAAGGCCGTTGAGCTGGTCGGCTGCAAGGAACTGTGCTCCGACACCTTCCTTGAGCGCCGCGAGATGGGCGTCATCAACATCGGCGGCAAGGGCACCATCACCGTCGACGGCACCGTGTACGAACTCAAGCAGTACGACGGCCTGTACGTCGGCATGGGCGCGAAGGAAATCAAGATGGAGAGCGAAGACGGCAAGAACCCGGCGAAGTTCTACATCAACACCTGCCCGGCGCACAAGACCTATCCGAATGTCCACATCGACATCGACAAGGCCAACAAGCGCTATCTCGGCACGCCGGAAACCTGCAACAAGCGCACCCTCAACCAGTACATCCATCCGGCCGTCATGCAGTCCTGCCAGCTGTGCATGGGCATGACCCAGCTCGCACCCGGCAGCAACTGGAATTCCATGCCCTGCCACACCCATGAGCGCCGCATGGAGGTCTACTTCTACTTCGACCTCAAGGACGAGAACGTCGTCTTCCACATGATGGGCGAACCGAAGGAGACCCGTCACGTGATCCTGCACAACGAGCAGGCTGTCATCTCCCCGTCCTGGTCCATCCATACCGGCGTTGGCACCAGCAACTACACCTTCATCTGGGGCATGTGCGGCGAAAATCAGGAATTCGACGACATGGACAACCTCAGCCCGATGGAGCTGCTGTAATCCATCGTTCCCATGATCATTGCAATCCAAAACCGCAAGGAGGTTTTTCCCATGAACGAGTATATGAAGAACTTTGACCTGACCGGCAAGGTCGCGCTGGTCACCGGCGCTTCCTACGGCATCGGCTTCGCCATCGCGAAGGCTCTCGCTGCCGCGGGCGCGACCATCTGCTTCAACGACCTCAAGCAGGAGTTCGTCGACAAGGGTCTGGCCGCCTATGAGGCGATCGGCGTCAAGGCGCACGGCTATGTCTGCAACGTCTGTGACGAAGAGGGCGTGCAGGCTATGGTCAAGAAGATCGAAGAGGAAGTCGGCGTGATCGATATCCTGGTCAACAATGCCGGAATCATCAAGCGCATCCCAATGCACGAGATGGCCGCCAGCGATTTCCGCATGGTCATCGACGTCGACCTGAACGCGCCGTTCATCTGCTCCAAGGCGGTCATCCCGTCCATGATCAAGAAGGGCCACGGCAAGATCATCAACATCTGCTCCATGATGTCCGAGTTCGGCCGCGAGACCGTCTCCGCCTACGCTGCTGCGAAGGGCGGCCTGAAGATGCTCACCCGCAACATCTGCTCCGAATTCGGCGATAAGAATATTCAGTGCAACGGCATTGGCCCCGGCTACATCGCCACCCCCCAGACC
>JAFSCW010000060.1 GCA_017436605.1 Clostridia bacterium
CTTGAAGGTCATCTCGACATAGCCCTGCAGATCGGCGCCCTCTTCGATATAATCGCGATAGCGGCGCAGGAAAGAGCCCACCGCCTTATGACGGCAGATCACCTCAAGACCCTTGCCGAACGGCTTGCAGGCCTTGACTTCCATGGTTGTATTCTCCAGATCGGCGCTCACATAGTGGGTGGCGATGCCGGCGGCGTTGATCTTCTCGAAGTAATAGATGGACATGCGCAGGTTGACGTCGCCCACACCGTCGATGGTCAGGCCGACGCTGTTCTCGCCCGGATCGAACACGCCGTCCTTGCCGGTGCAGTCATCCTTGAACTTGAGCAGGTAATTGCCGTTGTCAAGGGCATAGACGTTTTTGGTCTTTCCGGTATATACAAGCTTCAGATTTTCCATCGTGATCTCTCCTTTGCATCGCTTGGCCGCGGGCTGCGGCCTTCTGGATTTATTCGCCTCAATTTTATACAGATCGCACTGATCTGTCAATGAATAAACTGCATGCATTTGCGGCGCGATCTTCGAATAAAATGGTCAAAAAACCCGATCAAATATGCCTGTAATAAATCGAATGTTCGGATAATGGGGCGGGATACAGAAAACGGCCATCCATTGGATGACCGTCTTTTATATGGTGCGGGAAACAGGACTTTTTCTCACGGCCTCGACGGCCGCTCGGTCAGGCGGCTCTGAAGCCCCACAGGGGCTTCATTCACGACCACCTATTCAAGTCCTGATTTCCCGTTTATGGATACAAAAAAACGGCCATCCATCGGATGACCGTCTTTTGTATGGTGCGGGAAACAGGACTTTTTCTCACGGCCTCGACGGCCGCTCGGTCAGGCGGCTCTGAAGCCCCACAGGGGCTTCATTCACTCCCGCCCATTCAAGTCCTGATTTCCCGTTAGTGAGATACAAAAAACGGCCATCCATCGGATGACCGTCTTTTGTATGGTGCGGGAAACAGGACTTGAACCTGCATGAAATTGCTTTCACTAGAACCTGAATCTAGCGCGTCTGCCAATTCCGCCATTCCCGCTCGAATGAACATATATTATTATAGGGGGAGAGGGAAGATTTGTCAAGATATAATCTGCAAATAATCTCGTATCAGCGAAATAAATCGCGATAACTTGCATGACACGTCGATCTTTGATACAATAAACAAGATTCAGGCTGCTGCTGCATGCAGAGCAGACCAGAAGGACGGTATCCCACTTGAGCTGCATGAGCAGCAGTGACCTGTCAGGTATCCGCGGGTCGGAACCTGAACGGAGGAACAAAAATTGAACAGAAACAGAAGGCAGTATTCCATCCGCTGGATGACGGGTACGGCGATGATGATCGCGCTGATCATCGTTCTGGCCAGCACGCCGCTAGGCCTGATTCGTCTGCCGTTCCTCACGGCGACGACGCTTCACATTCCGGTCATCATCGCGACGCTTGTTCTGGGGCTGGAGGCCGGCGTTCTGACCGGATTGGTCTTTGGCGTGACGAGCCTCATCACGAATCTGACGGGCGCGTCGTTTTTTGCGCCGTTTTTCATCAATCCGCTTGTGTCGGTTTTCCCGCGCATGCTGTTTCCGGTGTGCGTGTTCTGGATCGCGCAGGCGCTGAAGCAGCTGACGAAAGGGTTTGATCAGCGGCGTCTGATCGCGTATATCGGCGCAAGCGCGCTGGGCACGGCGCTGCATACGGCGATGGTGATGGGCATGATCTACCTGCTGAATCGCGCTGAAATCGCGCAGATGATTCAGAATGGGGCCGGCGTTCCGCAGGCCATCGCGGAAAAGGGCGTGGGCATGGGCATTGCTGCGCTTGGCCTTGCCAACGGCATACCGGAAATGATCGTTGCAGCGGTGATCGCGCCGGTCGTGACCGCCGCGCTGGAAAAAGCGCTGGGGAAGATGAAAAAATAACGGCAGAATGGGCTGCCGGCAAGGGGATAGAACCATGATCTTTGTAATGGATATCGGCAATACGAACATCAAGGCTGCCGTGTTTGACGGCAGAACGCTGCTCAGGCGCTGGCGCTGCGCGACCGATCCGTCGATGACCTCGGATCAGTATGGAATTATCATGGCGGACCTGTTCCGCTATCATGGTTTGGATATGCGGGATATCGAGGGAATCATGATTTCCTCCGTCGTGCCGACCATTAACTTCACCATCGAGCATATGTGCGGCGATTACTTCGGCATGGAGCCGCGTTTTCTGGTGCCGGGCATGAAAACCGGCCTGAACATCCGATACGAGAATCCGAGGGAGCTGGGCAGCGACCGCATTGCCAACGCTGTCGCGGTCTCCACGCTTTACGGCGGCCCGTCGATCTTTATTGATTTCGGAACGGCGACGACCTATGGCGTGATCTCCGAAAAGAACGAATTCCTCGGCGGCGCGATCGGGCCGGGTCTGAGGATGATGAACAAGGCGCTGGCGACCGGCACGGCGAAGCTGCCGTCGATCGAGCTGGTTGTGCCGCCCAGGGTTATCGGCAGGACGACCGTGACCAACATCCAGTCGGGTGTGCTCTATGGCTATATCGGCTCGGTGGAAAAGCTGGTCGGGGCGATGAAAAAGGAGATCGGCGCCCTGGATACGAAGGTCATCGCGACCGGCGGTATGGCGCATATTGTCAGGAACAATTCGGACGTCATCGACGAAATCAACCCGGATCTGACCTTGACGGGTCTTCGGATCATCTACGAAAAGAATCAGGCATGACGGCCTGGAAGGACGGAAGATATGGAAAGAATCGCGATCGGTTTTTTAGGCTGCGGCAACATCGGCTGCGGCGTGTATAAGCTCCTTGAAACATACGGCCCGCAGATTGAAAAAAACGAGGGCGTGGCTTTTGAAATCAAGAAGATCCTCGTGCGTTCCCTTGGCAAGAAGCGCAGCTGGGAGATTCCCGAGCAGCTGCTGACCGACGACGCAGACGAGGTCCTGAATAACCCCGAGATTTCGATCGTCATGGAGTTTATGGGCGGCGATCAGCCTGCGGCGTCCTACATGATCCGCGCGCTTGAAAGCGGCAAGACGGTCGTCACGGCGAACAAGATGGCGCTCGCCTCGCATTGGAACGAAATCGTAACAGTTGCGCGCGAGCATGGCGCCGGATTGTATTACGAGGCGAGCGTCTGCGGCGCAATTCCGATTATCCGGGCGATGAATGATTCGCTGCAGGCTAACCGCATTTCCTCGGTGATGGGCATCATCAACGGAACGACGAATTATATTCTCAGCCGCATGAGCAGCGAAGGCGCGGCGTATGAGGATGTTCTGCGCGATGCGCAGCGCCTTGGCCTTGCCGAGCCGGATCCGACCGCAGACGTGGAAGGCTACGATGCGGCGTATAAGCTGTCCATTCTTTCGACCCTTGCCTTCCATCGGCATGTGCCGGTAGAAAGCGTCTACCGCGAAGGCATCGCCGGCGTGACGGCGCTCGACGTCGCCTGCGGCAGGGAATTCGGTCTGACGCTCAAGCTCCTGGGCGTCGCGAAGGAAGAGGATGGCAGGATTCAGGCGCGCGTGCATCCCACGTTTGTGCCCAGCAGCCATCCGCTTGCGGGCGTCGGCGATGCGTTCAATGCCGTCTATGTCCACGGCCACGCGTGCGGCGAGATGATGTTTTACGGCAGGGGCGCGGGCGATATGCCGACGGCCAGCGCGCTGGTATCGGATCTGATCAAAGCTGCCGCCCAGAAGCGTCATGGGCTTCCGGCTGTCGCTGACGAGCCGTGCGTGATGGCGGAGGACTGGAACTGCGTGCATTTTGTCCGGATGCAGGCCAAAGACGAGCCGGGCGTATTGGCGATGCTTGCCAGTAAATTCGCAAAGTACGGCGTGAGCATCGCTTCGATGGTTCAAAAAGGCGATGCTGACGAGCGGGGATTTGTGCAGCTTGTCTTCCTGACGCACCAGGCTTCGGAGCATGCTGTGCGCAGCGCGCTGGCTGAAATCGACGAAAAGATAGGCAGCGTAGGCAGCATCATCCGCGTTGAAGGCGTCTGAAAGATTGGGATATAGGAAAAATGCAATAACGGCATGGATATACATGCCGTTTTTTCTATGTTTCCGAAAAATTTTTCTGAAGGGACTGTAGAATATTGTATATGTGCAATTTGCACAAGTGCGTCTGACGCAAAAAAAACAAACTTGCATGCCGGGGAGGTAAAGAAAACGAAACTTCCCGAAATTATGCAGGAGTAACCGGGAAATATCTCATATTCGTGCAATTGAAGCTTGACGTAGCCGGTCATATGGCAAAAAATGATGGAATGGGATATAAAATGAAACGCAGAGGCAGAAGGTTGCAAAAGTTTCGTTGTGAACAAGGTGAACAAAAACGAAGAAAATAAAAGATAATTGGAGTATTAGATGGTATGAAGGAGATAAATTCTGAATTTCATGAAATAACGGGATAATTCGGCTTATTATCGGGCGAAAAAAAGGCGGAGGGAGGTCTAAATTGAATGTTTTTTTGTGAAGATAATCAATTGAAAATCAAATGGAAAAAACGTATAATGTAGTCAATCGAAACGCCGCTGAACGAAATAAAGCGGTGTGAGTCATTTCTGATAAGAATTGAAGGGGGATTATCTCAATGGCAGGTTTGAAGCTGAATCACATCTATAAGATCTACTCTGGCAACGTTACTGCTGTTTCCGACTTCTGTCTCGATATTGACGACAAGGAGTTCATCGTTCTGGTCGGCCCGTCTGGCTGCGGCAAGTCCACCACCCTGCGCATGGTCGCCGGTCTGGAAGAGATTTCCGAGGGCGAGCTCTACATCGGCGATCGCCTCGTGAACGACGTCGCGCCGAAGGATCGCGACATCGCGATGGTTTTCCAGAACTACGCGCTCTATCCGCACATGACCGTTTATGACAACATGGCGTTCGGCCTCAAGCTGCGCAAGAAGCCGAAGGACGAGATCGACAAGCTGGTCCGCGAGGCTGCGAAGATCCTGTCCATCGAGCCGTACCTGAACCGTAAGCCGAAGGCTCTGTCCGGTGGTCAGCGTCAGCGCGTTGCGCTGGGCCGCGCGATCGTCCGTGACCCGAAGGTCTTCCTCTTCGACGAGCCGCTGTCCAACCTGGACGCCAAGCTCCGCGTTCAGATGCGCACCGAGATCACCAAGCTGCATCAGCGCCTGCAGACCACCTTCATCTACGTTACGCATGACCAGACCGAGGCCATGACCATGGCTTCCCGCATCGTCGTCATGAAGGATGGCTTCATCCAGCAGGTCGATACCCCGCAGAACCTGTACGACTATCCGACCAACCTGTTCGTCGGTTCCTTCATCGGCAGCCCGCAGATGAACTTCTTCAACGCCAAGCTGGTGAAGAAGGGCGACGAGGTTTGGGCTGAGTTCGGCACCAACGCTGTCAAGGTTCCGGATGCGAAGATCCGCAAGCTGGTCGACGAGAGCTACATCGGCAAGGAAGTCGTCATGGGTATCCGTCCGGAGAACATCCACGACGAAGAGCGCTTCCTGTCCGTCGCCGACGGCAACCTCGTTGAGGCCCAGGTCGAAGTTACCGAGCTCATGGGCTCCGAGACCTACCTCTACCTCAAGACCACCGGCAAGGACGGCAACGTCGTCGCCCGCGTCGATCCGCGCAGCACTGCCCGCAACGGAGACACCATCAAGGTCGCCTTCGAGACCAGCCGTCTGCACTTCTTCGACAAGGACACCGAGAAGAGCATCCTCAACCGCTAATTGCAAACAGACTGCCTGCACCGCAAGGTGCAGGCAGTTTCTTTTTTGGAAAGACGAGTTCCGAAACGGTTGCCTTGCCTGCGGCGAATGCTCCAAAAGAAGCTTTATAAGCCTATTCTGTCTCATCTGCGATTTGAAAATACGCCGAAAACCCTTCGGATTTTGTGCGCTTCCCACAAAATTACGGTATAAATTACCAATTTTGCGGAGATTATTTTTTTTAGATATGGATTTTTGAATGATAATGCGATATAATGATCGCGTATCTGTGATAAGTGTTTTGACGTTCTCGAAAGGAGAATGAAAAAGTGATACCTGAGAAGAGATTTCTGAATCAGATTCAGCAGGTTCTCGCCCGCCTGATGCAGCCGCTGTGGCTGCTCGATACCGAAGGAACCGTTCTGCTGCCGGAAGAAAACCGCGGCAAGATCAGCCTGCCGGAGTTCATGGAGCCCGGCCTGCCGGTTGCCTTTGAGGGCAAGACCTTTTTGATGATCGGCATTACGCCCGAACTTATTCTCTGCGCGGATGCGCAGGGCGCTGCTACGCATGACTGCATTGTTCTCGCCGGCGCGATGGTTCAGTCCATGGGCCGCGGCGAAGCCCCGATCCAAAGCCGTTACGACGTCTATCGCCGCGTGCTGCGCGACGAGCTGACCGGCTCCGAGCTCGAGGCGCTCGCCCATGAGCACCAGATTGAAATCAACCGCGAGCGCTGCGTCATGACTTTCCAGATTCTGCAGACGGAAACGGAAACGGCGTTCAACATGCTTGAGCAGCTCGTTCCGCGCGCCAGCGGCGATCTGCTTGTGGAAATGGACCGCCACACGGTCGTCTTCCTCAAGAGCATGGAAAACATCGACTCCTTCGAGGAGCTCTATCAGCTGGCCGAGGCGATCGAGCAGACGCTGCTTGACGAGGTTGGCAAGAGCTGCGTCGTCGGCATCGGCGAGCCGAAGAAGACCTTCCCGGAAATCGGGGAGAGCTATCGCGAGTCCCGCCGCGCGGTTGAGGTTGGCCGCATCTTCCTGACCGAGCAGCATATCTACGTCTATCGCAGCCTCGTCCTTGAGCGCTTCCTGATGGATATCCCGCGCGAAATGGGTACGCGCTACCACAGCATTCTCTTCAACCGCAAGACTGCGCGTCTTTTCAACGACGAAATGCTGCACACCATCGAGATGTTCTTCGCTAAAGATCTGAACCTGTCCGATACGGCGCGCCAGCTGTATATCCATCGCAATACCCTCGTGTATCGTCTGGATAAGGTGCAGCGTCAGACCGGTCTGGATCTGCGCAAGTTCGACGACGCGGTGACCTTCAAGATGATGATGCTGCTGGGCAAGAGCGGCAAGGATAAGCCACGTCCCGTGTATTGATTTTCAAAAGACAGCCGGCGAACTGATTCGCCGGCTGTTTTGGAATGGAAAGGAACTGAGAACAAAGTGAAACGCAACCATGTGATCGCATGTATGCTTCTTGCGCTGATTCTAGCGGGCATCTGCATATCGCCGGCGCTCGGAGCTGCCCAGCTGCCCATGTTCCGCCGGCAGGAAGAAGAATCCGTCACCATTTCCAGAGAAGAGTATGATCGTCTGGCGCAGTATCAGAAGCTCGATATCCTCCTGCAGCTGGTCGAGGCATATTATTATGAGGACGTCGATACGGAGGAAATGCTCGAAAGTGCGGCAATCGGTCTGGTCGCGGGCGTCGGCGACGTCTACAGCAGCTATTATACGAAGGAGGACATGGAAGCCTTCAACGAAGAGACCGAGGGAGAATATGCCGGTATCGGCTGTCAGCTGATTGCCGATCCGACCGATCAGCTGATCACGATTACCAGGGTGTTCAAGGGAAGTCCGGCCGAGGAGGTCGGTATGCGCACAGGCGACAAGATCGTCTATGTGAACGACGTGTACTATTCTGCCTATGAGATGGATGCGGCGGTCGATGTGATGCGCGGCACGCCGGGCGAGAGCGTGAAGGTGACCGTCATGCGCGGTCTGGAGACGATCGACTTTGATATCGTGCGCAAGGTGGTCAACATCAACTACGTCGAGCATCAGATCCTCGAAGGCAATATCGGCTACGTGATCATATACGATTTCCTTGGCGATTCTGTCGTAGGCTTTGAAAAGGCGCTGGAAGCGTTCCGGGCTGCGAATGTGACGGGGATGATCATCGACCTGCGCAACAACGGCGGCGGCCTGCTCGATGCGAGCGTGATGATGGCGGATATGATTCTGCCGAAGGGAACGGTCGTTTCCGTCCGCGATAAGGCCGGCTATGAGCAGGTATATGAAATTGATGACGAATACTATGATGTGCCGATGGTGGTGCTGGTCAATGAGTATTCCGCCAGCGCGTCCGAGATTCTCTCCGGCGCGATCCGCGATTACGGCGAAGGCACGCTGGTGGGCACGAAGACCTTTGGCAAGGGCGTCGTGCAGAGCGTGATTGATTTCCCCGACGGCAGCGGCCTGAAGGTCACCACCGCGCGCTATTATACGCCCAGCGGAGAGTGTATTCATGAGGTGGGCATTGAACCGCATGTGACCGTGGAACTGGACGAGGATGCGGTGACGATGTACGGCATCAACAATCTGCCGCATGAGAAAGATGCGCAGCTGCAGAAGGCGATCGAACTGCTGACCGCAGGCGAAGTAAAGTAAATCAGCGTCGCACGCAGGCAGGGCTTCCCGGGCAGGGGGAGCCCTTGTTTTTGTCTATGCGGATATGCTATAATCAATCTGTATCGTTATGCGTATCAGAGGGAGGAAAAGCCATGTGCCGCGTCAGCGTGATTGTACCGGTTTATCAGGTGGAGCAGTATCTGCCGCGATGCATTGACAGCATTCTCGCGCAGACGTATGCGGATTTTGAGCTGATCCTCGTCAACGACGGCACAAAGGACGGCTGCCCTGCGATCATGCAGGCCTACGCGGACAGGGATTCGCGCATCCGTCTGGTGCATAAGGAAAACGGCGGGCTCTCTTCTGCGCGCAATGCGGGGCTGGAGATCGCCTCCGGGGAATATATCGCCTTTGTCGATTCCGACGATTGGATTGCGCCGGAGCTTCTTGAAGATGCCGTCCGTGCGGCGGATGAGACGGGCGCGGAGCAGGTGCTCTTTGATTATCGCCTCGTCATCAATGACGAGGTTCAGGGGCCGTATCTTGGTATCCGGGAAGAGGTCGTCGATGTGGACGCGCTCGGCCTTGCCGGCTATTTTTACCGGTACTGGATGCCCTATAAGCATGGGCAGGAGGCCTGGAGCAAGCTGTACAGGCGCAGCGTGATCGAAGAGAAGGGTCTTCGCTTTGCGCCGAACAACGAGATTTTTGCGGAGGATACGCTGTTTTCGGCGATGTACCTCCTGCATACGCATAAGATCGCGGCGCTGGGCAGGCCGTATGTCTACTATGTGCAGCGCGGCGATTCGCTCATGGGCATGAGAAAGCCGCAGCTTGCGCGCAGGCTGATGACGCTTTCCGTCCGCTTTGCCGAATATGCGCAGGCCTGCGGCAGGGCGTATGAAATCAGGCATGTGCTGCCTGTGCTGTGTTATGACAAGCTGATTACCAAGGGCATCCGGCTCGATCCGTCGCCTGAGGATGTGCTCGAGGCGATGCGCAGCTTCCGGCAAAACAGGACGATGAAGGGGCTGCTTCGCGCGCTGATTTCGCCGATGCCGCTTTTGATGTACACGATCAAGACCGGCAAGGGAATCCGTACGCAGATCCGCGCGCGTGTGTTTGCGCTGCGCTGGCTGCGTGGCGATGTCGAGGGCGCGATGCGCCTTGTACAGGGACGGGAGGAAACGCCGTGAGGGTCAGCATCATCATGCCCTGCTATAATGCGGCGAGGTATCTGCGCGAATGTCTGAATTCCGTGCTTGCGCAGACGATGGGCGATTTCGAGGCCATCGTGATCGACGATGGATCGAAGGACGATACGCTGGCCATCGCGCAGGAATACGCCCGAAAGGACGGACGCATCCGTGTGCTGCATCAGGAAAACATGGGCGTATCGGCCGCGCGCAACCTCGGCCTTGAGCATGCTTCCGGCGAATGGATTACCTTTGTCGACGGCGACGATCTGCTGACCGCGGACGCGCTGGAAACGATGCTTTCAGGCGCGGAGGAGGGCGTGGATATGGTCGTCCTTGCCCATAGAACGTTCGATGAAAACGGTCATACCGAGACCTTTATTCCGGAAACGCGGTGGATGCAAAAGCGCGGCGAAGAAAAAAGACGCGCCGTGGCGCTGCGCCTGATCGAGGGCGACAGCGTGCTCAATATCATGTGCAACAAGCTGCATCGGCGCAGCGTGATCGAGCGCAAGGGCATCCGCCTGACGCAGGGTCTGAAAATCGCAGAGGATGCGCTGTTCAATCTGGAAGCGGCGCTTTGCGGCGGCGGCGTCGCGTATGTGAATCGGGTGACCTATCTTTATCGCATGCATGCCGCCTCCGCGACGAAGACGCAGACGGCAGGGGAATACGACAGGCATCTTCCGTGGCTGCTGGCCATGCGCGATGTGCTGCGGCGGCGCGGCGCATGGGAGGCGTATTACAGCGCGTATCTGGATGCCGCTGTTCTGCGCCTGTATAAGGACGGCGGGCTCCCCGGCGCTGTGCGCCATTGCCGCGAAAAGGCGCTTGCGCTGATGCTGGAGCCGGACGCAAAGAAGCTGACGCCGGGCGGCAGAGCGGTGTATGCGCTTGTGCGAAGCGGCCTGTATCCCGTCTGCTATCCGCTGATTTATCCCGTGCAGGTGATCCGCCGCAAGCTCTCGGAAGCGGCGTTCAGGCTGCGCAAAAAGAAGGAGATGCCCGAATGACTGAAGCAAAGCCGCTTGTTTCCATCATCCTGCCCTGCTACAACAACGCGGAAACGCTTTCGCGTACCGTGCGCAGCATTCAGGCGCAGACGCAGACGGACTGGGAGCTGATCGCTGTCGACGACGGTTCGCGGGATGATACGCATCAGGTCCTCCTTGCGCTGGCCGGGGGCGAACCGCGCATGCGCGTCATCCATCAGGAAAACGGCGGCGTGTCCGCTGCGCGCAACGCGGGCATACTCGCTGCCCGGGGAGAATGGCTGTCGTTTGCCGATGCGGACGACCACCTGCTTGAGCACGCGTTCGCGCATCTTCTGTCCATGACGGACGAGGATACGGATATTGTCTGCGGCGCGTATGTCATGCGCTATCGCGACGAGGGGAACAGGGAAGAAAAGCATGCCTGCGCCGACGGCGATCTTCAGGTTGTGCTGGAGAGCCTGATCCGGGGCGACAGCGCGCTCAACAGCATGTGCGCCAGGCTCTATCGCAGGTCGCTCATTCTGGAAAAGGGAATCCTTGCGCCCGTTGGCGTGAAGATCGGCGAGGATGTGCTGTTCAATCTCGATGCTTTTGCCGCCGCGCGGGCCTGGCGCATGAGCGAGGAGACGATTTATGTCTATGAATTCGGCGGCGATTCCGCCATGACGCGCGCCAAAAAGGACGCTTACCGCAAGAACATGTCGATGATTGACGGCATTGGCCGCTTCATACGACGGGAGAAGATGGAAACGGCGCTCTTCCGCGCGCATATTGATATCTACGTCCGCACGCTCCGTGCGGATCGGGGGAGGCTGCGCGCCGCGATGGCGATGACCTATGCCATGACGGAGAGGATTACCGCCGGCGTGGAGTTTTCGAAGCTGTGCGCCAAGCAGAAGCTGTACTATATCGCGCTGCGCGTGTTGCCGGCGTCGAGCGTGCTGCTCCCATAACGAAAGGCCCGAAAAGGGGAGGAACCCAACCATGTTTCAACAGGCCGATATCAGCGTGATCGTGCCCTGCTATAATGCCGAACGGTATATCGGCGATTGTCTGGAGAGCCTGCGCGCGCAGAAGGAGCCGCGGATCGAGATGATCTTCGTCGACGACGGATCGACCGATGCGACCGGCGCGATTCTTGATCGCTTTGCAGAAGGCGAACCGCGTGCGAAGGTGATGCACGTCCAAAACGGCGGCGTCTCCTCGGCGAGGAACCGCGGCCTTGCGCTGGCAGCGGGCAGGTATATTGCCTTTGTCGATGCGGACGATGTGCTGAAGCTGGAGAGCTTTGCCATGCTGTATCGGCATGCAGTATCCACAGGGGCGCAGATTGTTTCCGCCAATCATACGGTTTTCGATATGTCCAAAGGCGTGCATGTGCCGGTTGAAACGGAGCCAAAGGACCGCAAGCCGCAGGAAATCGTCAAAGAGATCATTCACATGCACCGCATTTACAACAACATCTGGAACAAGCTCTATGACCGCAGCCTGCTGGAAGGCCTTCGCCTCGATGAAGGCGTTCGCATCGGCGAGGATGCGCTTTTGAATCTGCAATTGTATCTGCGGGCGGATCGCGCGGCGCATCTGCAGGCGCAAACTTACGTGTACCGCGTGCATGGCGCCTCCGCCATGGCGGGCGTCCGCGGGCACAGCGAGGCGCATCAGCCGATGCTCCGTGCGATGAGCGGGATCCTCAGCAGGGAAGGGGTCAAGGAGCTGTACTTCCGCGATTTTCTGCAGACCTGCGTATGGGTCGATGAAAAGGAGCGCGGTATCCGGGCCTGCATGAAGACATTTTCCAGCCGCGTGATGCCGCTGGTGATGGAGCATATCGACGCAGGCAAAATCGCAGAAGGAGACCGGGTGCTCTATGCCATCGTAAGCCGGGGGCTTTTCCCGGCGTTCTATATGCTCATGCGCGTCAGGGAAAAGATAACCGGAAAAAGGTGGGGAATCAGACGATGAAACGCATTATGCTTTATAATCACGGAGGCTGCGAAAACAGGGGCTGCGAAGCCATCATCCGCTCGACCTCGGCGCTTTTTGGCGGCCGCGCGAGAATTTCGCTCGCCTCCGATCAGCCTCAGCTCGACCGGAAAGCCGGACTCGGGGATGTAGACCGGATTATTTCCAGCGAGATTGCGCCTTACAGCCTGCGCAGGTTCATCAATTCCATCGGCTTCCGCCTCGGTATTCCCCGTGAGCAGGAGGTCGCCCGCAAGCATGGGACGGTCATCGATCTGGGAAGGGCCAGCGACGTGTGCCTGTCCGTCGGCGGGGATACCTATTGCTACAACCATCAGGAGCATCTTCAGGTGATTAACGGCCGCCTGCGCCGCGCGGGAAAGCCGCTGGTTCTGTGGGGCTGCTCGGTGGATCCGGAGCGGCTGGAGGGTGTGACGCTTGAGGATCTTCGGGCATATGATCTGATCGTTGCGCGCGAATCGATCACAGAGGCGGCCATGCGCGAAAAGGGTCTTCCGGTGATGCGCTGGTGCGATCCGGCGTTCACGCTGAAAAGCGAGGAGCTTCCGCTTCCGCCGGGCTGGATAGAAGGAAAGACGGTGGGGCTGAACGTCAGCCCGCTGATTCTGGCTAAGGCGAAGGACGCAGAAAAGGCGCTCGATGCGTTTGCCGCGCTGGTGCGCCATATTCTGGATTCGACCGACTGCGCGGTTGCGCTTGTTCCGCATGTCGTCTGGACGCATGACAGCGATCTGGATGCGCTGCGGGCGATCAAGGCGCGGTTTGAAAACGAGCCGAGGGTTTTCCTGCTCCCCGGTACGCTCAATGCCATGCAGGTCAAGGGTTACATCAAGCGCCTCTGCGCGCTGGTTACGGGCAGGACGCATGCCTCCATTGCCGCCTATTCAACCTGCGTGCCGACGCTGGTGATCGGATATTCGGTCAAGGCGCGCGGCATCGCGCGGGATCTGTTCGGCGATGAAGCGGGACACCTGATTCCTGTGCAGGAACTCAGAAGCGGGCAGGAGCTGATTGATGCGTTTGACGCGCTTATAGCGCGCGGACAAGAGGAAAGCGAATACCTCCGCAAGCGTATTCCCGCCTATACCGCCGGCCGGGAAGAGATCATCAGCGCGATTCTGGCGCTGGCAAAATAAGGAGAATGGACGATGAGAACGACGGTCAGGGCCAAAAAGAGCGAGTGCAGCGGCTGCGGCGCATGTGTGAGCATATGCCCGAAGGGCGCGATTTCCATGAAGCCGGACGATGAAGGCTTCCTGTATCCGGCTGTGGACGGCGCGCTGTGCGTGAACTGCGATCTTTGCGAGAAGCGCTGCCCGGCGGGCAAGCCCACGCCGGAAAACCAGCCGGCCGTCCTCGGCGCGCAGCACCGCGATCTTTTCGTGCGCGCGGCCTCTTCCTCCGGCGGCGTCTTTACGGCGCTGGCGCGCAGCATGTTCGCAAAGGGCGGCGTGGTGTTCGGCGCTGCATTCGATGAAAACCTGCGCGTGGAGCATATCGGCGCGTTCGATGAGAGCGAGCTGGCGGCGATGCGCGGCTCCAAATATGTGCAAAGCGACGCGGCGGACGCCGTCGGCAACGCGGCTCAGCTGCTCGCGCGCGGCCTTCCGGTGCTCTTTTCCGGTACGCCCTGCCAGGTGGCGGGCCTGCGGGCGAAGCTGAACGGAAAAAACGAGGAACAGCTGCTGACGGTGGATTTTGTCTGCCACGGCGTGCCTTCGCCGGGCGTCTTCGCTTCGTATCTGAAAGAGCTGGAGGCGCAGCGCGGCCAGCGCGTCGTCGCCTACCGATTCCGCGACAAGCGCAGGGGATGGAAGGACTTTTACGCGGTTGCGACGTTCGAGGACGGATCGGAGCACACGGGCTCGCAGATCGACGAGCCGTTCCTGTACGGCTTTTTGCAGAATCTGTACCTGCGCCCGTCCTGTGTGAAATGCACGGAGTACCGCGTGGGCCATCATCCGTCGGATATCACCATCGCGGACATGTGGGGCGTGGAGCGCGTCTGTCCGGAAAAGGATGACGATACGGGTCTTTCTCTGGTTTTCATTAACACGGAAAAGGGAAGAAAGGCGATGGAGGCATGTGCCGAGGCGATTTCGAGCTTCCCGGTTTCGCAGCTCGCGCCGCTGTATAAGGCCAACGGCTGCTGCGAGAAGACCGCAAAGGCGCATGAGAAGCGCTGGCTGTTCTTCAGGCGGTTTAAGAAATCCGGCTTCAGCGGCACATATACCATGAAGCTGCTGGCCCCGCCGGGGAAGGCGGAAAAGCTTGTCAGGCGCATTGCGCATCTGCCCTTCGGCGCGGTTCGCCGCCTGCGCGTGCTGCTGGGCAGAGGAAAATAAGCGGGTTAAATCCGCTGCACGGCGCTTTCCCATATCTTTTATGTGCGTATTCAGTATTCCGATGGCGGATGTTCAAAACATATTGAAGGATTCAGAGGTTTCATATGAGACGATTGATTCGGCAGCGACCGGACGTCAACGGCATCACCGAGGGCGTCATCTGGAAGCAGCTGCTGCTGTTCTTTTTCCCGATCGTGCTGGGTACCTTTTTCCAGCAGCTGTATAACACGGCCGACGCGATTATCGTCGGCAAGTTTGTCGGCAAAGAGGCGCTTGCCGCCGTCGGCGGATCGACGGGCACGCTGGTCAGTCTGCTGGTCGGCTTCTTTGTGGGCGTCGCCTCGGGCGCTTCCGTCGTCATCGCGCAGCTCTACGGCGCGCGCAGGGCGGACGACGTATCCCGGGCGGTGCATACGACCATTACGCTTGCGCTGCTCAGCGGCGTGCTGCTGACGGGCGTGGGCCTTGGCTTTTCCGAATGGGTGCTCCAGCTCATGGGCACGCCGGAAGAGGTCATGGCGTATGCCGTCCCCTATCTGAAGATCTACTTCTTCGGCATGGTTCCGCAGCTGATCTACAACATCGGTTCCGGTATCCTGCGCGCCGTAGGCGATTCGCGCCGCCCGATGCTCTTTCTGATCTGCGCGGCGATGACCAACATCGTTCTGGATATCATCTGTGTACTCGGTCTGGATATGGGCGTCAAAGGCGCAGCGTTTGCGACGGTCGCGTCCCAGTGCGTGAGCGCCGTGCTGGTTCTGACGTCGCTTTGCAAGGCCCAGCCGGTATATCGTCTCAGCTTCAGAAAGCTGCGTTTCCACGGCGATATGCTTGCAAGGATCGTGCAGATCGGCCTGCCTGCCGGCCTGCAGTCGGTCATGTACTCGCTTTCCAACATCATCATCCAGTCGAGCGTCAACGGCTTTGGCACGGACGTGATGGCGGCATGGACGGCATACGGCAAGATCGACGGCCTGTTCTGGATGACCATCAGCGCCTTTGGCGTGGCGATTACGACCTTCGCCGGCCAGAACTTCGGCGCGCATCTGTATGACCGTATGCGCAGAAGCATCCGCGTGTGCCTGGGCATGGCTGCTGCGTCGACGGTGCTGATGAGCGTGCTGATTCTTGTGTTTGGCCGTCCCATGCTGGGCATGTTCACCGACGACGCCCATGTGCTTGAAGTCGGCATGTCGATCGTTCGCCTGATCGTCCCGACGTGGATTGCGTATCTGTGCATTGAGGTGCTCTCCGGCGCGATGCGCGGCGCGGGCGATGCCATGATGCCGACGCTGATGACGCTGGCCGGCGTCTGCCTGATGCGCGTGTTCTGGGTCAGCGTGGTCGTGCCGGCCTATCATCAGCTTCCGGTTCTGCTGATGAGCTATCCGATCACGTGGACGATCACGTCGCTCATGTTCATCATCTATTATCGCCGCGGCACTTGGCTGAAGCGCTGCATCGCTGCGCAGAATAAACGGGGGGCATGATTGCGATGGCGGGGAATGATACGGAAGAACGGCTTTTCCTTCCTGTCAGAAGGAAGCTGATGTGTATCTGCTGTGCGCATCTGGCCGGTATTTTTCTGGCCCAGGTGTTTTCCCTGCCCGCGCATGATGCGCTTATTCCGTGCGTTTTTCTTTCCGGATGGGCCGCTTTGCGGCTTGTCCGCAAGAAAAGCGCACTTTTCTGTTTTGCGTGTCTGTTTTTTCTTGTCGGCAATGTGCGGACGGGTTCGGAGCTCTCCTTTCGGGAGGAAGCGTCTGCGCCCTATGCCGAAATCTGCGGAACGGTATCGGCCATTGAGCGACCATACCGCGTCCGGCTTTCGGATGCCGAGGCGAACGGCGTTTGCTATGCGCGGGAGGTTGTGGTCACGCTGATGCGCGAAGACGGGGAATCGCCGCCGCAGGAGCCGAAGGTCGGCCAGCGTATCTCGGGGACGGGCAGGCTGTTTGCGCAGGAGGAAAAGCGCAATCCAGGCGGAATCGACAGACGCCTTCGCGCCCTGTGCGAGGGGTATGAGCTTTCCGGCTATATCCTGCCCGGCTGGAGCGCGGAGGGAGACGCCGTATTCTCGCTGAAAGAATCGTTCCGCCGGGCAAGAGAGCGCCTTTCTGCGCATATCGGGGCGCTCTTTGGCGATCGCGCAGCGCTGTTTCAGGGGATCATGCTCGGCGAGAAGAGCGGGATGGACGACGAGCTTGCCATGTCGATGCAGCGCACGGGCATTGTGCATATCCTGACCGTATCCGGCATGCATCTGAGCCTGATGGCGCAGGTTCTCAGCGCGCTGATGAAGCGGATGAAACTCGGCGGCGCCTGCCGTTTTGCGCTGCTCGGGGTGTTTCTCGGCGCGTTCACTGGATTGACGGGATGCGCAGCGGGCACGGTACGCGCGATGGTGATGGCGCTCATGAATGAACTGGCGCGCATCCGCGGCAGGGTCTATGAGCCGCTGACGGCGCTTTCTGCTGCAGCGCTGATGATGACGCTTGTGCGTCCGCTCTGGGCGCTGAGCGCATCGTTCCAGTTCTCGTTTTTCGTCGTCTTGTCCATCCAGCTTTTGTCGCAGGGGATTCGCCGCGCGCTGGACCGGCGGATTGCGCTTGCGCATCGCGTACACGCTGTTGTCTCTGCGGCTGCCGTCAGCATAGGCGCGCAGATCGGCGCGCTTCCGATGCAGCTGCTGTTTTATGGATATGTGCCGCTTTTGTCGCTGCCGATGAATCTTTTGACGGGATTGCTGATGCCGGTGTTTCTGCTGGGCGGGTGGGGCTGTGCGCTGCTGGGCGCCCTCTGGCGGCCGGCGGGCCTGGCTGCCGCAGAACTGCTTGGCGGGGCGGAAGCGCTGTTTGAAAGGCTGACCATCTTTGCGGCCGATCTGCCGGGCAGTATTGTCCGTCTCCCTGCGCCGGAAGCGGGAACGGTTCTGCTTTTCCTGCTTCTGATGATGCTTGTAAGCAGCAGAATCAGGTTCGGGCGGCGGCGAAAGGCGGTGTTTGCCGCCGCTGCGTTTTTGCTTGCGGCGAGCTATTTGCCAAGGCTTTGCCCGGCTGCGCGCTATGTGCAGCTGGACGTGGGACAGGGCGATGGAGCTGTGCTGAGAAAGGGACGGCACGCCGTGCTTGTGGACGTCGGCCCGGCAGACAGCTATGCAGCGCTGCACTATCTGCGTCATGAAGGCCTTATTCTGGATGCAGTGATCCTGTCGCATCCGGATGAGGATCATGCGGGAGCGCTCGGCGTGCTGCTCGATTCCGAAATAGAAATCCCCTGCCTGTATGTTTCCTCCAGCGCGTTTTCGGAACAGACGTCGGCGGCTGTGATGGAGGCGATGAACAGGATTGAAGCGGAGGGCATTCCGGTTCATGCCGTTTCTCGCGGCGATGCGATCCATACGCCTTTTGTTTCGTTCGATGTGCTCTCGCCCGCGGACTGGATGATGGGGAGCAACGAGCGCTCGCTGCTGCTGTATGCCCGGATGGAAGGGGTTTCGATTCTGACCGCAGGCGATCTGCCGGAAATCTGCGAGCCGGAAACCGTACCGTCTGCGGATATCCTCAAGGTGGCGCATCACGGCAGCGCCGGGGCGACAAGCGAAGCGTTTCTTGCGATGGCCTCGCCGGAAATGGCGATCATCAGCGTTGGCGAAAACTGGTATGGGCATCCGACCCGGCGCGTACTGGATGCGCTCCATGCCTGCGGGAGCGAAGTCGTGCGCACGGATGAATCCGGCTGCATCACCATATGGCTGGCGGACGGGGAATACAGGCTTGAGCGCTTTCTTGGCGATGGGCATCATCGCGAGGAGGGTTATATGCATATACTGTCACGAGTATTTGCTGACCGGGGAGGCGCTGCGGATGAAAAGAAGGCCCATGCGGACGCACAACAGCATTAAGGAACACGGACAGGAGGCGCGCGGGGAGGGCGGAGAAAAGACGCGGATCATCCGCGTGCGGACGGAAGACGTGCATGGCGGCATGATCGACGGACGGCAGGAGCCCGATGCGGGCATTTTGCAGCTGGCTGCGTCGATTGCGCGGCATGGCCTGCTTTCGCCGGTTGTCGTGCGCAAAAGCGGAACGGCGGGAAAGTATGCGCTTGTCTG
This sequence comes from Clostridia bacterium, assembly GCA_017436605.1. Taxonomy (GTDB): domain Bacteria; phylum Bacillota; class Clostridia; order Christensenellales; family Aristaeellaceae; genus Ventricola. The sequence goes on from JAFSCW010000060.1 coordinate 18,998, forward strand.
CGGCGCGCGGCGGCTGGCTGCCTGTGCGCTGGCCGGTATAAAACAGATTGACGCGGTGCTCGTTCCATGGGAGGGCGCGGCTGCTTCCGCGTGCTATCTGGAAGAGGAGATGAGCCGCGTGCCTCCGTCTGCCATGGCGCTGACGGGCATGGTCTGCAGACGCGCCGACGCGGCGGCGAGAGCCTGCGCCTTCGGCGGGGAGCGCGTGCTGCGGCTTGCCGCGCTTGGCGGGCTTGCGGAGCCGGTGCGGGAGCTTGCGCGCCGGGAAGCGCTGACCCTTGAACAGGCGGAGCCGCTCCTTGAGCTGCAGGATCCTGCCGGACAGATGGAAGCGGCGCAGATCATCGCCCAGCGCAGTTTGACGCCGGCGCAGGCAAGACGGCTCGTCTGTGCGCCGCGCAGGGAGCAAAACGGGAAACGACGTGCGATCCGGTATGCGATGGAGGAGGCGAACCGCCTTGCGGAGAAAATGCGTGCGCAGGGCATGAGCGTTGGTGTTTCCGTGCATTCGCAGGAGGGCGGCGTCAGCATTCAAATCTTGTTGAAGGTACGGGAAAATTCTCCCGGTCAGCAGGAAATCAGAGAAAGAACGCGAATAAATTGACCGCGTGGTATACGCAAAAGCATGGATCAGATACCCGGATGTCCGAAGGGACAGGAGGAAATAAGATGTATACAGTGTTTACGGATTCCTGCTGCGATTTGAGTCAGAGGATTGTCAGTCGATATGAAAATCTGGAGATTCTTCCGCTGAGCTATACGATCGGCGGCGTGACCAATACGGAGCTGCTCTACGACAAAGAGGTCGTGAGCGCTTACTATGATCGTCTTCGCGGAGGCGAGATGAGCACGACCTCCCAGATTGCCCCCAATACCTTTTATGACGCATACAAGGCGCATGTTGAAAAGGGCGAGCCGATTCTCTGCCTGCATTTTTCGTCTGCGCTCTCGGGAACGTATAACTCCGCCTGCGTGGCCAGGGATATGCTCCTTGAGGAATACCCGGATGCGGTCATCGAGGTCGTCGATACCCTCGCTGCGAGCGCAGGTCAGGGATTGATGGTGGTCGATGCGCTGGATAACCGGGATAAGGGCATGGATGTGCGCGAGAACGCGCAGTGGATCCGCGAGCGGATTCAGCAATATGTGCATTGGTTCACCGTCGACGATCTGAACTTCCTCAAGCGCGGCGGCCGCTGCTCGCCGTCGTCCGCTTTCTTTGGTTCTCTGCTGAGCATCAAGCCCGTGCTGCATGTCAGCGCGGAGGGCAAGCTCATCGCGCGAGAGAAGGTTCGCGGCCGCCGTCAGGCGCTCAAGTGCCTTGCGGAGAAATTCGGTCTGCTGGAGGCTGCGGCCGATCAGTGGATCTTCATCAGCCATGGCGACTGCGAGCAGGATGCAAATGCGGTCAAGCAGCATCTGGTCGAGATGTATGGCTGTGATCCCGAGAAAATCGAGCTGAGCTTTGTCGGCCCTGTCATCGGCAGCCATGCGGGTCCGGGCGTTGTGGCGCTCTTCTTCCGCGGAAAGGACAGGGGCTGATGCACCGGGCGCATATGCGCGCGGCGCTGGACGAGGCGCGTCTTGCGCTGGACGAGGGCGAGGTGCCTGTCGGCGCGGCGGTTGTCTGCGGCGGCGAGATTATCGCGCTTGCGCATAACGAGCGCGAAACAGGCGATGATCCGACGGCGCACGCCGAGGTGCTCGCCATCCGGCGTGCAGCGGTCAGGCTTGGCCGCAGGCGGCTTGAGGGCTGCACGCTCTATGTGACGCTGGAGCCCTGCCCGATGTGCGCGGGCGCGATCGTGATGGCCGGACTCGATGCGGTGTATTACGGCGCGGCGGATGAAAAGGCGGGCTGCGCCGGAAGCGTGTATGCCCTGCCGGAGGATCCGGCGTTCGGGAAGCGGATTCCCTGCCATGGCGGCCTGATGGAAACGGCATGCAGGGAGATTCTGGAACGTTTTTTTGAGGAGAGACGCAGATGACGCGTCTCTCTTTATTTTCCGGCGCAATTGTCTTGACAAGCCGCGTACCGTGCATGTATATTGTGGGGTATGACTTTGCATATCCCTGTATGAAGGCTCGGGAGAAAAGGGGCACATATGAGCGAAAAGAAACCGTTTATCACGCTGGATCAGGCGAAGGAAATCAAACGAACCTATCCAACGCCATTTCATATTTATGACGAGGCGGGCATCCGCAGGACGGCCCGCGCGCTGAACAAGGCGTTTTCCTGGAACAAGGGCTTCAGGGAATACTTTGCCGTGAAAGCGACGCCAAATCCGTTCATCCTGCGCGTGCTGCGCGAGGAGGGCTGCGGCGTGGACTGCTCCTCGCCGACGGAGCTGATGCTCAGCCGTGCGTCCGGCTTTTCAGGCAGCGAAATCATGTTCTCCTCCAATGAGACGGAGGGGTCGGAATTCTCCCTTGCGCATGATATGGGCGCGATCATCAATCTGGACGATTATACGCTGATTGAAACCCTTGAGGAGGCCTGCGGCATTCCGGAGACGGTTTCCTGCCGCTTTAATCCCGGCGGAGAGTTTGCCATTGGCAACCGCATCATGGATCAGCCGAAGGACGCCAAATATGGCATGACCCGCAGCCAGCTGACGCAGGCTTATCGCAAGCTGATGGAGAAGGGCGCCAGGCACTTTGGCCTGCATGCGTTCCTTGCTTCCAACACGCTGACCAACGCCTATTATCCCACGCTGGCGAGGATTCTCTTCAGCGTGGCGGTTGAACTGCACCGGGAGACCGGCGCGCATATCGCCTTTATCAATCTTTCCGGCGGCGTCGGCGTGCCGTATCGGCCGGAGGATGAGGAAAACGACATCTATGCCATCGGCGAGGGCGTGCGCAGGGCCTACGAAGAGGTGCTCGTGCCCGCCGGAATGGGCGATGTGGCGATCTGCACGGAGCTTGGACGCTTCATGCTTGCGCCCAACGGCGCGCTGGTCACGACAGCCTGCCATGAAAAGCATACCTACAAGGAGTATATCGGCGTGGACGCCTGCGCCTGCAACCTGATGCGCCCGGCGATGTACGGCGCGTATCACCATATTACCGTTCTGGGCAAGGAAAACGCGCCCGCGGATCATGTCTATGACGTGGTGGGCAGCTTGTGCGAAAACAACGACAAGTTTGCCATCGACCGCCGCCTGCCGCAGATCAGCCGGGGCGATATTCTGTATATCCATGACGCCGGCGCGCATGGTTTCTCCATGGGCTATAACTACAACGGCAAGCTGCGCAGTGCGGAACTGATGCTGCGTGAGGACGGCAGCGTTCAGATGATTCGCCGCGCGGAAACGCCTGCGGATTATTTCGCGACGTTTGATTTCGCGGGCATGGATTTCGGCGAATAAGCGGCCTGTGCGGCTCTCATTCTGAAAGAATAAAAAAAGCGGCCCGCCTCAGGCGAGCCAGCCAAGCTGATGCATGCGCTGCACGATCGGTTCGTGCAGGCATGCATCTTTCAGATAAACGTATCGGGCGGAGGTTGGAACTTTCCGGCCGTCCTCCCAGGGAATAAGCGCCGCGCCCCTGTCGTCCAGGCCGTAGCTTTCCATCGTCCTGCCTTCGGGCGGGGTGATGTGCGAGATGCGCGCATGGCATCGGTTGCCCAGAAAGATTTCAAAGATGCCGGTCTGCGGATCCAGGACGATGTGATTGCCTGTGAAGCCGCTCAGGCCAAAGCTGTGAGCGCCCATGTGGGCGGGCACTTCACTCAGGCGCTGAACGGGATGCTTCGTGAAGCAGAGGAAGCCCAGCGGCTGCCGGTAGGTTCCGTCGCCGTTGTCGCGTCCGGTGCGGTCGGTGCCGATGGAAATGAGCTGTTCCCGGGTCAGCAGGCTGCCGGAAAGCAGGGCCTGCGCAAAGCGGACCATGTCCTGCCGGGAGGAGAAGAGGCCGGCGTGTCCGCAAAGATCGCGTCCGCCGTCGCTGAGCAGCATAGCCTTCGGGTCGTGCGGCGTACCGGGAAGCGTGTCGGTGCGCAGGATATGCCTGTCGCGGACGATCCGATGCTCATAGTTATAGCAGACGCAGCGGGAAAGCTGCTCTGCGGGGACGGCGGAACAGGTTTCGGTCATGCCGGCCGGATCGAGGATATAGGCCTTCAGCGCATCGTAAAACGCCATGCCGGTTTTCGCCTCGACGACGTATTTGATCACCATCGCGTTGATGTCGGAATAGATGCGCACGGCGGGCAGCGGCGCGGGCATGACGCCAAACAGCCTGCGGAGCCCCTCTTCGCGCGTCGGGGCGGCGTCGATGCGCCCGGGCGTCTGCAGGCAGGCGCGATAGCAGAGGACGTCGAAGACGGTCACGTCATTAAGATGCGTAAACCGGGGATCAATGCTGCCGATGCGCTCATCCGCAGAAAGCATGCCCCTGCCCATGAGAAGCACCGCCATGACGGAGGTAAACAGCTTTGTCAGCGACGCGAGATCGTACAGGCTGTCCTCCTGGAGCGGGCGTATGCAGGGGCGGAATTGTCCATGCTCAAGCACGGTCTCCTGCGCACGGCCGTATGTCATGAATTCGCAGCTTTCCTGCGTGCCGTAGGCGATGGTCAGTCCGGCGAGCATGCGCGATTCGTCGCACAGGTATCGCATGTTGTCGCGAAGCGATGAAAGATGCGGCATAAGCATTCCTCCGGGAAAAAGCGGGAAATATCAATCCGATTGGAAAGATGAAAAGGAGAGATGATGATGCAGGCGGTCAGGCTTTCTGAAACCCTTCTGCGGGACATCGAAAACATGCAGCCCGACGTGGTGGCGCTCATCAGGACGCTCTGCGCCATTCCTGCGCCGAGCCATCATGAGGAGCGGCGCGCGGCCTTTATCCGGGACTGGTTCCTTGAGCGCGGCATGCAGGCGCAGATCGACGAGGCCAAGAATGTGCTGATTCCGATGGGCCTTGACGCGCACGAGGATATTGTCGTGATCATGGCGCACACGGACACGGTCTTTCCGGACATGGAACCCATGCCGCTTCGCGAGGAGGATGGAAAACTGTATTGCCCGGGCGTGGGCGACGATACGACGAATGTCGCTGCCATGATGCTGCTGGCGCAGTATCTGCATGCCCGCGGCATGCGCCCGCGCTGCGGCGTGCTGTTTGCAGCCGATTCCTGCGAGGAAGGGCTTGGCAATCTTAAGGGCTGTAAGGCTATTATGCATGCGTACGGTCCGCGCGTCAAGGCATTTCTTTCTCTGGACGGCGGCACAAGCCATGTCTGCACGAAGGCGGTCGGCTCCTCGCGCTATCGCATCACGGCCAAAACGCAGGGCGGACACAGCTTTTCCTCCTTCGGCAGCCGCAATGCAATCGCAGTGCTTGCGCAGCTGATCAGCGCGCTCTATGCGCAGGAGGTTCCGCAGAGGCCGGGCAGCACGACGACCTATAACGTCGGCATGATTTCCGGCGGCACGTCGGTCAACACCATTGCCCAGCAGGCGGAGATGCTTTATGAGTACCGCTCGGACGATGCGAAGTGCCTTGCCGTGATGGAGCGTCAGCTCTGCGCGGCGCTGATGGAACATACGCCTTCGGATGCGGAGGTTGAGCTGGAGCTACTGGGCACGCGTCCCTGCGCGCAGGACGTTGATCCCGATGCGCAGAAAAAGCTGAACCATGCCTGTCTCGATGCGCTGCAGATGTATACCGGCCGGCTTCCGATTCTTTGCTCCGGTTCTACGGACTGCAACATTCCGCTGTCGATGGGCGTTCCGTCTGCGTGCTTTGGCGTATACGAGGGCGCGGGAGAGCATACGCGCGAGGAATGGGTCGATATTGCGTCGATCTGCCCCGGCATGAAGGCTGCAATGAGCCTGATCATCAGCCTGTTCGAGGAGCGCTGAGATGAATGGCATGAACAGCCGGCTGCTTGATACGCCTGCCGGAAGGCTTTATCTGGTTTCAGATGGCGTGGGACTGTGCGATGCGCGCGCTGCGCGGGCGGACGACAGGGAAACCGGCGCGGCGGATGCCGTGCTCGATTGGGCGGCAGAGGAGCTTTCTGCTTATTTTGCGGGACAGCTGCGGCAATTCAGCGTGCCCCTGTCCCTGCGCGGAACGGACTTTGAGCGGAGCGTCTGGGAGGCGCTCAGGCAGATCCCGTTCGGAGAAATCCGGTCTTACGGACAGATCGCGGAGCGGATCGGCAATGAGAAGGCTTCGCGTGCAGTCGGCGGCGCCTGTTCGCGCAACCCGGTGCTGATCATCGTGCCCTGCCATCGCGTTGTTGCGGCTTCCGGCGCGCTGACGGGGTTCGCCGCAGGCATGGAGATGAAGCGGCGTCTTCTGCTCCATGAGGGATGGACGGTGTGCCGCGACCGCATCAGAAAATAACAGAAAAACAGGATTCCATCATAAAACAAACAGCACCCCGTTTGTTATGCAGTATACCATACTGTCTGACAAGCGGGGTGCTGTTTAAAATGGGCGTTTTTGATGCGGTGACGTTATTCCGCCAGGTAGGTGTAGCGCACGGTCAGGCGCGGCATGGCGTCGTAAAGACCGTAGACGTCGCCGTAGATGCGGTACTTCTGGCCGACCTCCCAGGTGGTCTTCGAACTGTTTTCCAGCAGCACGAGCTTTTCAAACGTGCTGTCGCCGATGTTCATGATCGCCATCTGGGGCGCGGTGGAGATGATCCGCTCGATGGTGCCGGTGCCGGTGTAGATCGTGCCTTTGCGGATGCTGATGTAGTTGATCAGGTCCGTATACTGGGATTCGAGATCCCACGCGCGGCGCGTATAGATATCCGCGTTGGGCATGTAGTAGACCGTATGGGTGATGACGGAGTCCTTCTTGTCCTCATAGGAGGCGCGGATAACGACGTCGTTGTTGCCCAGGCTGGAAAACAGCGGGATAAAGCTGAAGCGTCCCGTCGTCATATCATGCTCGAGGTTGTAATGCGGGAATTCGACGGAAATCTGCGCGCCGGGGAGCGTCGTGCCGCTGATGGAGGGGCGCTGCATGAGGGCGCGTTCTTCGTCGGTCGCGCTTGCGTATTTCTCTTCGGTGATGGGCTCATAGTTCCATTCGACCAGAACCGTCGCGTCGAGCTCCAGCGGGATTTCCTGCGGCTCGCGATAGAGCGTGACCTCCATTTTGTTCTCGCGGCAGTATTTGCTCTTGACGGAGATGGAGATCGTGTTGTCGCCCACGGGGAGAACCTGCACGTTCTTGGAGACGTTGCCGGTGTCGCGGATGAGGGTCGAGACGTTTGTGCCGTCGATGACGACCGTGGAGCCGAGCGGAACGTTGATGCGTACCTCGTAAATCGACACGCCGACCTCTGCGCGCGCAGTCGTGGGATTCAGAAGATGAATCGGAGAGAGCGGCACGTCGATGGTGAATTCGATCGGATCGAGCTGGTACTGATCGCCCTCCTGAGAATAGCGGATAAACGGCGTGACAGACACGTCCATCGTATCGGTTTCAACGGGCGTTGCATAGGTGGAGGATTCGGTATCGTACCACATGTAGTCCGGTACGGTCACCTCGACCTTGCCGTCTGCGATCACGTAGCTGGACTGCATTTCGCGCAGGTAGATCGTCGCGTTTTCCTGTCCGTAAATGGTCATCGTATGCGCGGGCAGACCGTCGACCGTTGTCTCAATGACCTCCACGCGGGTTTCGTTATTCTCCCTCAATTGCATGCCCTGATTGAGCACAAACTGCCTGGCGGCGAAGATACCGCCGACGCCGACCAGCGCAAAGCAGGCGATCACGAGGACAAATGTGATCAGAAAGCGGGCAATGCGGTTCTTTTTCCGCCGTCCGGCGTGGAAGGATTCGAGGGCGTCCTCGCGGGCGGCGCGCGTCTGGATGCGGCGGGGCATGTATTCATCGTCGGTGGCGGCGTCCTGCTCGCTGCCTTCGGGCGTGTAGCCGTCGTAGTAGATGGGCGCGTCTTCTTCGTCGTCCACGTACGTCAAGGGGCGCTCGGAAGGATCGGCGAAATAGCCGTAATCGTCATAGCCCTGCGTCGGTTCGTCCGGGCTTGCGCCTGTCTGCGAAAGATCGGCCGCATATTCCGCCTGGCGTCTTGTCTGCCTGCGGCGGATGACGACGCTGTCGCCGTCGTATGCGCCCGGCGGATCGCCAGCCTCGGGGACGGGACGCATGATCTGCGCTTCCTGAATCGAATGACGGACGCGGGCTGCCTGATGCTTCATCTGCTCGATGCGCCGGCTTCCCTCCTGACGGCGCTGGCGGAGCGCTTCCATTTCATCGGTCAGGCTGTCGGGCGCAAGGGCGTCCGGGTCGAAGGCCTCGTTGGGATCGGACGGGGGCACGACGGGGGACTGGTCGTCCTCGTCGAACTGCACGATCTGAAGCGAGGGCTTCTTTTTATGCATGGATTCTTCCCATGAAAGCTGCTTTTGCGTGTTGTTTTCGAGCGGGGCGGCGCAGCGGGTGCATTTGGGCAGATACGCTGCGTTCCATGCGCCGCAGTGCGGGCATTTCATTGTGCGAAAAAACCTCCGGATTCAAGAAAATGATAATTCGTGAAGGGATAACATTATAACATTCGCGCTTGAATGAGGCAATTCCTTTTTTTCATCGTTTTGACCTGCGCAAAAGAAGACAGAACTCGTATATTATAGGCTTGCCGCGGAGCTTGGTTTGGTGGTATAATAAAAAAACGATATGTTATGGAGGCGTTATTTGCTATGGATAATTTCAAGGAGGATGTCGTCGTCCGCCGCAATAATCTGCTGGGCAATGTGCTGTATGTGCTTTGCTGGGTGTTTCTGGTCGTTTTCGGTTTTTATGGCCTGATGCTGCTGCAGGTTCTGATGTTTGCGTTCAGTATCCCGAATCTGCTGGTGACGCTTCTGAGCATCGCTGCGGCGGTTTCTCTGTTCTTTGTGAAGGACAATTTCAAGGTTGAATTTGAATATGCGTTCACCAACGGCGTGCTTGATTTCGCCAAGGTGATGCGCGGCGCGCGCCGCAAGGAGCTGGGCAGCATGAACGTCGCCAATGTTGCCGCTGCGGGTCATGTCGCGCATGACAGCTTCCGCAAGTTCCTGGCGATGAAGGATGTGGAGCGCAAGAACTGGTTCCTCAACCGCGACGGCAACCTGTTCTATTTCTACTATGTGAAGGAAAACAAGAAGCACATGATTATCATCGAGCCGAGCGAGGAAATGGAGACGATGATTCGCCGCTATCTGGCTGCGGGCGTGTATCAGGGCTGATTTGGTTTTTTCGCGCGAGTCTCCAGCATGGCCTGGCCGTACTGGAGGCTTTCTTGCGTAATGGGAAACTGCGCGAAAACCATGTTGTGCGCGCAGAATGACGTGACATTGTCAGCTGCTTTTTGGGTAAAAGGGGTATACTGTGATTTATCTGGATAACAGCGCGACCACGCGCCCGTTTGACAGCGTGGTGGAGGCTGCCGTACGCAGCATGCGCGAGCAATACTTCAACGCTTCGGCGGCGTATAAGCCCGCCGTTGACGTCGACAGGGAAATCCGCGCCTGCAGAAAATGCATAGCGGTGCAGGTGGGCGCCAGGGAAGACGAGGTGATCTTCACCGCCGGCGGAACGGAGAGCGATAACCTTGCGATTCTCGGCTATGCGATGACGCTGCATCAGAGCGCCAATTTTGTCGTCAGCAGTCTGGAACATCCGGCTGTGGGCGAAACCGTTCAGCGGGTCAGGGCGCTGGGACATGAGGTGCGCGAACTGCCAATTGACGCAAGAGGCATTGTCGATCTTGCCGCGGCGGAGGAGATCATCGACGAGCATACGGCGTTCGTCAGCTGCATGCAGGTGAGCAACGAAACCGGCGCGATTCAGCCTGTCGCGCAGCTTTCCGCCCTTGCCAAACGAAAGAATCCGAACGCATGCGTGCATGTTGACGGCGTGCAGGGCTTTATGCGCGCCCCGATGCACATGGGAAAAATGGGCGTGGATCTGTACGCGCTCAGCGGCCATAAAATCCACGGCCCCAAGGGCGTGGGCGCGCTGATCGCGCGCAAGGGCGTGCGGCTTGTGCCGCAGACGACCGGCGGCGGACAGGAAAAAAACCTGCGATCCGGAACGTACAATTCGCCGGGGATTCTGGCCCTTGGTCAGGCGGTCTGCGAGATGAGCCGCAGAGCCGGGGAAGTCGAACACATGCGCGCGCTTAAACAGCGGCTGTATGCGCAGCTTGCCGATCTGAAGGAAGTGCGCGTCAATGGACCGCTTCCGGACGAGGAGGATTCCGCGCCGCATATCCTGAGCCTGTCCTTTGACGGCGTGCGCGGCGAGGTGATGCGCAACGCGCTGGAGGGAGCGGGGATTTATGTATCCACGGGTTCGGCCTGCGCCTCGCATAAGCAAAAGGTATCTTCGACGCTGAGGGCCATGGGCCTGACGGGCGAACAGGCGGACGGCACGATCCGCGTGAGCCTGGGGCTTTTCAATACGATCGAAGAAATGGACGAGACGGCGGCGCAGATGAAGAAGATGTTCGCGCTGCTTTCCAGATACAGGAGGAGATAAACCGTGAGGGAGATTCTGCTGGTTCGCTACGGCGAGGTATTTCTCAAGGGCCAGAACCGCCCGTATTTTATGCGTAAGCTGGTCGAGCATGTGCGCCATGCTGTCAGCGAGGTCGGCGGCCATGTCTGGCTGAGCGACGGACGCATTTATGTATCCGATTACACCGATCAGGAAGAGGCGATCCGACGCGTATCCCGCGTGTTCGGTATTCATTCCGTGAGCCCGGCGATCGAGATGGAGAAGGACAATTTCGAGGCGATCTGCGAGCAGGCGGCGAAGATGATGTCGGTGAAGACCGGTACGTTCAAGGTGCTGGCCAAGCGCTCGGACAAGCGCTATCCGATGGACTCGCCCGCCATCATGCGCGAGGCCGGCGGGTATATTCTGGAGCATGTGCCGCATCTCAGCGTCGATGTAAATCATCCGGATCACGAAATCACCATCGAGATCCGCGCTCAGGCCTATCTGTCTGTCGACCGCGTGATGGGCGTGAACGGCATGCCCATGGGCACCAATGGCAAGGCCTGCCTCCTGCTTTCCGGCGGCATCGACAGCCCGGTTGCAGGATTCATGATTGCCAAGCGCGGCGTGGAGCTGTGCTGCGTGCATTATCATTCCTTCCCGTATACGAGCGAGCGCGCGAAGGAAAAGGTGCTCGAGCTGGCGCGCATCCTGAGCGAATACTGCGGCAAGATGCGCGTATATGTCGTGCCGTTTACCGAGATCCAGATGGAAATCCACGAGAAGTGTCCGGAGAATTTCACGACGCTGATCATGCGCAGGTACATGATGCGCATCGCCGAAATCCTCGCCCGCAAGGACGGCGCGCAGGCGCTGATCACGGGCGAATCCATCGGTCAGGTTGCGAGCCAGACGATGGAGGCGCTCGGCTGCACGGACGAAGTTGTATCCATGCCGGTTTTCCGTCCGTGCGTGGGCATGGACAAGAGCGAGATCATCGAGCGCGCCGAGAAGATCGGCACGATGGAGACCTCCGCCCTGCCGTATGAGGATTGCTGCACGGTCTTCACACCCAAGCATCCGGCGACGCACCCGCGCAAGGAGCTCGTCCGCCGTGCGGAGGAAAAGCTCGATTCTCAGGCGCTGATCGACGCGGCTGTCGAGGGTACGGAAGTCATTGTTGTGGGCTAAATTAAGCATTTGCATCATATGCTGAACGCAGAGTGTAACGCTCTGCGTTTTGTTATGTAAATCTTTCCGCAAGGTTTCGGCCTTGGCCACAGAGCAACAAGATTTACAGCAGTCTGTCGGTGATGCCGCCGGCAGCATGCCGGTTTGTTATGCAGATCTTGCTGCGGAAAATAGGCTGTGTCTGCCTGGTTTGACTTGGGAAAGGGGGCAGGAGATTTGCCCTGGCGGGAGGAGCTGGGTCCGCTGCTGACGCGCAGCGCCGCCGGCATGCTGCGCGCGCTGTCCAGGAAGGAGGCGGCCGGCGTCAGCGAATTGCGTTTTTACAGCGGGCGGCAGGCGGAATGGATCATCGGCGGCGAGCCGGTTTCCCTGCCGCTGACGCTCGACCAGAAGGAGATGGACGAACTGGTCGCTGCGCTTTCAGGTTATGCGCTTTACAGCGTGGAACGGCAGATGGCTCAGGGCTATATCCCGCTTTGCGGCGGACATCGGGCCGGCGTCTGCGGAAAAATGGCCCGGCAGGAGGATGGCAGTTTCCGGATGATTCGGGTCACCTCCGTATGTATCCGGATTGCCAGGCGCATACCGGGGGTGGAGGCAGCGATCAGGGAACATCTGCTGGATGGCGCGAGGCCGAGAAGCCTTCTTTTTCTGGGGCCTCCGGGCTGCGGGAAGACGACGCTTCTGCGGGAGGCGGCGCTGTTCCTCTCGGATTGCGCCGGCCTGCATGTCGGCGCTGCGGATGAGCGGGAAGAGCTTTTTCCACAAATCCCGCCGGGCTGTGGAAAAAGGCTGGATGTGCTCGGCGGCATGGACAAGGCGTCGGCGTTTGCGCTGCTGCTGCGCGCGATGGCGCCGCAGGTGATGGTGACGGACGAGATCGGCAGTGAGCGGGATGCAGAGGCGATTGAAGACGCCGCGCGATGCGGAGCGGCCGTATTGGCGACGGCGCATGCGGACGGGGAAGGGCGCTGCCGGCCGGCGCTGAGGCGGCTGATGCAGACGGGTGTATTCGAAAGGCATATTCTGCTGGGCGCAGGGGGAAGACCCCTGCGGGTATGGCGCGAAACGGGAGAAGTCATCGGCGGGGAGCATGCGCAAAACGCCGCGCACAGAGAAGGGGGATGCATATGGCAGGATGGGATACGGCTGTGATGGCGATGATCGGAATCAGCGCGATCGGATTTCTGATTTCCTATGGCGAGGCGGGGCGCGTTGCATGGATCAGCGCGATGAGACGCTGTCTTCTTCGGATGAACGGGATCATCCGCTATGAGCAGCCGGGCCTTCCCGGCCTTCTTCGGCGGATTGACCTGAAGGGAACGGCGCAGGAGAGGGAACTGACGCGGCTTCTGCATGTCTGCGCGCATCGGATGGAGCAGTGCGCCAATCCGCAGCTGATGATTCTCTTTGCCGGAGAAAGCATGCGCGTGCCGGGCTATGGCGTGCTGAACGCACAGGACAGGCTGGCGTTTGAAACGGTGCTTGCCGAGCTGGGGCGAAGCCGTATGGAGGAACAGCTTCGCCTGATCGACCAGGCGGACGAGCGCCTCCGCGCCCGGGAAGAGGAACTGAAACGGGATTGCGCGCGCAGGACGCAGATGATCCGGACGCTCGGTCTTGCGGCGGGCGCCGCGGCTTTTCTGGTGCTGATTTAGGATCGGATCAAGCGGAGGGAATAAGGGATGAATATTGATCTTCTTTTTCAGATTGCAGGCGTGGGTATTCTGATTTTTGCGGTCAATCAGGTGCTTCAGAAGGCGGGACGCGACGATATTGCGGTGCTTTCCTCGGTTGCGGGGCTGGTGGTGGTGCTGTTCCTGGTGGTCGATCTGATTGCGCAGCTGCTCAACAACGTCAAGAGTATCTTTGGTCTGTATTGATGCCGGTCGGGAGGAAGCGGAATGGAATGGATCAGGCTGATCGGCTTTTGCCTGCTGGCGGCGGTCATGGTGATGCTCCTGCGGCAGGTCAATTCCGCCATGGCCGGGCTGTTGTCCGCTGCGTTCGGCGTGCTCGTGCTGTCGCTGGTGCTGCCGCAGATCAAGCAGTACATCGATGCGATACAGGCGTTCCTCGTCTCGCTCGAGCTGGAAGGCCGGTATTATGCGATCATGCTCAAGGCGATGGGCGTCGTGCTGGTCACGCAGATGGCGGTGCAGGTCTGCATCGATCTGGATGCGCCGATGGTCGCCCGGCGCGCGGAACTGTGCGGACGCGCGGCGCTGCTGGGCGTTGCCGTGCCGGTTTTTATGGAATTGACGGAGCTTGCCGTGGGTGCGCTGCGGTAATGCTGCTCATGGCGCTTCTGCTGGCGGCGCTTCCCGCCCGCGCGCAGGAAACGATGGACGAGCAGATTGCAGGCGTGATGGAGGATCTGGATTTTTCGGGCGTTGAGGACATGCGGCTGACGCTGCTCCCCGGGCAGCCCGGAATCAGAGAAACCGCGTATGCGCTGGCCTCCGGCGAGGTGCTTTCCGGCGAGGATATGCTTTCCCGGATCCTGACCGGCTTTGCCGGGGAGGTTCGGCGTCTGGGCACGCTGATGGTTTCGCTGATGCTGCCGGTCATCCTCTCCAGCCTGATGCTCGGCACGGTTGCAGCGGGGAGACAGGACGCTTCTGATCTGGCGCGGAGCGTGTGCTTTGTGCTGATTCTGGTGCCTGTGATCCTGCTGGTGGTGTCCGAGCTGGAGCATGCGCGCGAAACGATCACGGACATGACCGGGCGCATGGAGCAGCTTCTTCCGCTGCTGCTGACCCTGCTTACTGCGCTGGGCGGAAATGCGTCTTCGGCGTTTTTTCATCCGATGATCGTCGCTGCCTCGGGCAGCATGGTTTTTCTTGCGCGCGAGGTGATTCTGCGGCTGGTGATGTGCACCTGCGCCGTGACGGCGGTCAATTATCTTGCGGGGCGCACGCATCTGACGCGCATGGCGCAGCTTCTGCGCAGCGCCGTCTGCTGGCTGCTGGGCGTGAGTTTTACGGTATTCCTCGGCGCGATGTCGATGCAGGGCGTATGCAGCGCGTCGATTGACGGCGTGGCAATCCGGGCGGCGAAATACGCTGTGGATAACTTTGTGCCCGTCGTGGGCGGCATGTTTTCCGATACGATGGATACGCTGGTGGGATGCACCCTGATTGTCAAAAATGCGCTGGGTGTGACGGCTGCGATCGCGCTGCTTTCGGCCATTCTCATGCCGCTTCTGCGTACGCTGGCCGTCGTGTTCGTGATGAAGCTGAGCGCAGCGCTGCTTGAGCCCATTGCCGATCCGCAGCTGGTTGTGGCCATTGGAGATTTTTCGCGCACGATCGTCCTGTTCCTGATTACGATGCTCTGCGTGGGCACGATGTATTTCCTTTTGATCGTGCAGGTTTTGCTCGTCGGCAATCTGACGGTGCTGCTCAGATAGGGGGATGGGAAGCATGATGACGCTGATGGCGCGTCTGTGCGCGCTGTGTGCGATGAGCGCGGTGATGCAGATGCTCGTTCCGCGCGAAGGACGGGACAGCCTGAAGCTGATCGGCGGCCTTCTGATGCTGCATCTGGTGGTTTCCGGCGCGGCTGCGCTGTGCGAAAGCATGATGGCGCAGCGGGATCTGGCCGGCATATTTGGCGTTTTTGTGCAATAGAAGAGGTTGGAAGGTGAGCGGATGCGGGACATGCTGATGCGTCTGAGGGCGGCCCTGACGCCGCAGGCGGCGGCGCTGCTGGCGCTGCTGGCGTTGGGCGCCGCTTTTCTCCTGCCACAGGACGGCGCTTTGCCGCTGGAGCGCAGGATTGAGCAGACGCTTTCGGCGATGAAGGGCGTGGGCGATGTCCGCGTGACGATCCGTGTGCTGGAGGAGCAGGAAGCGCCGCATGCGCTTTCGGCGGACGCCGGGGAAGCGGGGAGGCCGGCCGGCGCCGTCGCCGTCGCGGCCGGGGCGGACGATCCGCTTGTCCGGCTGGAAATCGAGCGCGCGCTCAGCGCGCTGCTGGGTCTGCCGCCGTCGGCGGTAAGTGTGATCGCAGGAGGGGAATAGCTTGGAAAAAAACAGACAAATCGCTGCGGCGGTCAGGATGGCAAGCTGCGCAGCTTTGCTGCTTCTTCTGGCCGTATGCGGCTATGCGGGCGCATCCAGGGAGGAGACGCGCAGGGTCAGCGTGCCCGTTGTTTATGAAACGATGACGGCGCAGGAGATATCACTGAGGAGCATGGAGGAAACCCGACTGCGCCTTCGGGAAGAAAGGGAAAGAGAAGTGCAGCTTCTGCAGCGCGTGATTGATGATCCGGCAGCCGGAGAGCAAACAGCGGAGCAGGCCAGACAGCAGATGCTGCAGCTGACAGAGCGGATGGACAGCGAGGCAAGAACGCAGGCGGCGCTTGAATATATGGGCTATACGCAGGTCGCGGTGGTCTGCGGCGCGCAGAGCGTGAGCGTGATTGCGCCTGTCTGGACGGCGCAGGAGGAGCAGGACAGGATCAGGATCATCGACGCTGCTGCGGCGCAGACCCGGCTGCCGGCGGAGGCTGTTAAAATCATTCTGTCAAAAAAATGAATGGGTGATTGTGCGCGCGGCGAAAATCTGCTATACTAATGAATAACCATAGGGAGGTGTTCTGAAAATGAATGAGAATATGACCATTGATATGGAAAAGGGCCAGGATAATGGCCAGATCACATACGCCAACGAAGTTATCTCTACGATTGTCAGCGTCGCGACGACGGAGGTTGAGGGCATTTCCGGCATCGCCGGAAGCGCCGGCTCCATTTCCGGCATTCTGGGTAAGGGCAAGTCTGTAAAGACCCCGCGCGGCGTGCGCGTGGATATGAAGGGCGAAGAGGTCAGCGTTGACGTCAGCGTGACGGTCGATTACGGCATGCCGATCCAGAAGGTCGGCCGCAATGCTCAGGAGAACGTCCGCAAGTCCATTGAGTCCATGACAGGCCTGCATGTGGAAAAGGTCGATCTCCACGTTGTCGGCGTGAGCTTCGAAAAGGAGAACCAGGAAATGCAGCTGAGCCAGCAGAATGCAGTGCTGGAGAGCGAGGACGAAGAGCATACCGCCGTCGAGGAGACCGCCGCGCCGGAAGAGGAAATCATTGAGAACGCGCCGGTCGAGTTCGTCGATGATGATGACGACGAGACGGACGAAGAGATGGACGACGAGGACAAAGAATAAGCACGATGCCCGATGATGGATCGGCATGAGATCAAGGAGGAAGTACGTCATGAAGCATCCCGTGAGAGACAGGTTTTTGATTTTGCTGTGCGCGCTGGCCATGCTGGCTGCTGCTGCCGGCGTCGTTGCGCTTGTGCTGGGTCAGCTGACGCTTGAACCGGTGATTGCTGTGCTGGAAAACATCAGCACCAACATGACGATCAAGAAGCAGATCGTACTGGGCGTTGCGGCCGTTGTGCTGGCGCTGTATGCGCTGCTGCTCCTTGGCGCGCTCGTCCCGGGCAAGAAAAAGAATAAGCGCTCCAGCAATTTTGCGATTCAGCACAACGAGAACGGCACGGTCCGCATCTCCGTGAAGGCGCTGGAGGCGCTTGTGCAGCGCTGTCTCAACCAGCATGCCGAACTGAAGGTCGTCACCTCTTCCCTGTACAGCGATGAGGAGACCGTGAGCGTGGACGTCCACATCACGCTTCAGTCCGACATCAGCATGCCGCTGGCGATTTCTTCCCTGCAAAAGCAGATCAAGCGCTATCTGGAAGCCTGCGCGGGCGTTGAGGTCAAGGAGGTTCGCGTGTTTGTCGACGGCGCGATGGCGCCCAAGGCCGGAACTTCCCAGTCTCCGTATGCGCTGCCGGCGTCCGTGCTCAGCGAATGTACCGAGAGCCTGAGCGACATTCAGGAAGAGGCTGAGACCGCTGCCCAGGAGCAGAAGGATGAACTGGTTCTTGAAGTCTCCGACGCCGAGCCGGTTCAGCCCAGCGAAGAAGCTGCCGCCGAGGAGGCAGCTCCGGCAGAGGAAGAAGCGCCTGAGCAGAAGAATGCTGAAGAAAGCGGGATGGCATAATGGATTTTAAGACGTTTATCAGCCAGATGCTGACCCCGGGTACGGCGCCGTGTACGATTTTCGGCGTATGCGTGGGTCTCGTGTTTGCGGTGCTCTGCCTGACCATCGGCGTGGGCAAGTCGCTGCTGATCGGCCTTTTCTGCCTGGTCGGCGCGTTCCTTGGCGGCGTGAAGGACAAGGGCGCTTTCCTGCGCCGCGTTCTTGGCGTCTTCCATCGCGACGACAGCATCTGACGGAGTATCTGAATCAATACTAAACTGAACGGAGCTAAAGAGAATGGCACGTCCTATTGCACGAGAGGCTGCGATGCAGCTTGTCTTTGAGCAGCTTTTCGGAGGAGAGGGAGAGACGGAAGCCCTCGTTGACCTGATTGATTATACGCCGGGCGAAAGCGACAGGCAGTATATCGACGCCGTGGTATCCGGCGTGAAAGAGCATGCGGCTGATCTGGATGCAGAGATTGCCGTATGCCTGCGCGGCTGGACGATTCAGCGCCTGTCCCGCGTGGATCTGGCGATTCTGCGCCTTGCCGTGTTTGAAATGAAGTATGCCGGTCTTCCGGCGGCTGTTTCGATCAACGAAGCGGTTGAACTGACGCGCAAGTATTCGAACGAGACGTCCTGCTCGTTCGTCAACGGCGTGCTGGGCACGATCAGCAGAAAGCTGGCGGCAAAGGCATGAACGCTGTACTGGGCATTGATACCAGCTGCTACACGACTTCTGCGGCGCTGGTGTCCGAGTCGGGAGAACTGATCGCCTCTGCCCGTCGGCTGCTGACTGTCGAAGAGGGCGGACGCGGTCTGATGCAGTCCCAGGGCCTGTTTCAGCATGTCAAAAATCTGCCGGATATGATCGCGGGTGTCATGGAAAAGGCGCCGGATGTGCGCCTTGCCGCCATTTGCGCCAGCACGCGGCCGCGTCCGGCGGAGGATTCGTATATGCCCGTTTTCCGGGCGGGAGAAAGTCAGGCGCGCGCAGCGGCAGCATTGCTGTGCGTGCCTTTTTATCCTGTCAGCCATCAGGAAGGGCATGTCCGAGCGGCCATGGTGGACTCTGGAATCAACCCCGAAAAGCCGTTCCTGGCGCTGCATCTTTCCGGCGGAACGACGGAGATTCTTCTTTGCGATCATGGCGGCATCACACTTCTGGGCGGAAGCCTGGATCTGCATGCCGGCCAGCTGGTCGACCGGACGGGTGTGTATATGCATCTGCCGTTTCCGGCAGGGCCTTCGCTGGAAAAGCTGGCGATGACAGGGCATGCCGCAGGAGGAGCGAAGGGATTGATCGGCGTCTCCATCAAGGGCGTCGACTGCAACATGGCCGGCGCAGAGAACAAGGTTGTCCGCTGGCTGAAGGAAGGACGGATGACGCAGGAGGAAATCGCCGTCGAGGTGTTTGATTTCCTCTGCAGAACGATTGAGCGCGTCATCGAAAACGCATGCGAGCAGACCGGCTGCCGTCAGGCGCTGCTGGCAGGCGGCGTCGCCTCCTCGACGCTTCTGCGCGAAATGCTGAATGTCCGTGCGAAAAAGCGCAGGCTTGCCTGCCGCCTGCATTATGCAAGACCGGAGCTCTCCGGCGATAATGCGGTCGGCGTTGCGCTGCTGGGCCTGGAGCAGCTGACGGTCTCCGCCAGCAACAAGAACGACGATTAAAAGCAATATCAAACAGAATCGGATCATGAGGGAGGAATACCCATGGCTGCGAAGCTGATCGATGGCCGCACAGTTGCAAAGGAATACAAGGAAAAGCTGGCGCTGCGCGCGCAGGCGTTGGTTGAAAGCGGCGTGACGCCGCATCTGGCGGTTGTGCTCGTCGGCGAAAATCCTGCAAGTCAGGTATATGTCCGCAATAAGGAAAACGCCTGCATCAAGGCCGGAATCCGCTCGACGGTCATCCGCCTTGAGGAAAGCTGCACGCAGGCGGCGCTCGAGGAAACCGTTGAAAAGCTGAACGCTGATCAGAGCGTGCATGGCATTCTCGTTCAGCTGCCGCTTCCGCGCCATCTGGACGAGGCGCGCGTGCTCAGGCTGATCGATCCGGATAAGGACGTCGACGGCTTCCATGCGATGAATTCCGGCAGGCTGATGAACGGCCAGAAGGGCTTTGTTCCCTGCACGCCGCTGGGCGTCATGGAGCTGCTTCGCGCGTATGATATCCCGGTCGAGGGCCGCCATGCGGTCGTGATCGGCCGCAGCAACATCGTCGGCAAGCCGCAGGCGATGCTTCTGCTGCATGCCAATGCGACGGTTACGGTCTGCCATTCCCGCACGCAGAATCTTGCGGAGATCACGCGTCAGGCGGATATTCTCGTGGCGGCAGTCGGCCGCGCGGGCTTTGTCACGGCGGATATGGTCAAGCCGGGCGCAGCGGTGATCGACGTGGGCATCAACCGCGTCGATGGGAAGATCGTCGGCGACGTCGATTTTGAGGCGGTCAGCGAGGTGGCCGGGTATCTTACGCCTGTTCCGGGCGGCGTGGGCCAGATGACCATTGCGATGCTGCTGGCCAATACGCTGGACGCTGCCGAGCGCTGTGGCAGGTAAGCTGACGCTGACCGTTTCGCAGCTGAATGAATACATCCGCAGGATGTTTCAGCTCGATCCGATGCTTTCGCATGTCGAGCTGCGGGGCGAAATCAGCAACGTCAAGCTTCATCAGACCGGAACGCTGTTCTTTACGCTCAAGGATGAGCAGGCGGCAATCAGCTGCGTGATGTATGCCTCGGACGCGGCGGCCTTGACCAGCGTGCCGTTCGAAGGCATGCGCGTGGTGGTCAGCGGCGGCGTGGGCCTCTATGCCAAAGGCGGCCAGATGCAGTTTTACGTCAGAGGGCTTCGGGCCGAGGGCGTGGGCGTTCTGTATGAACGTCTGCTTGCGCTCAGGGAAAAGCTGGCCCGGGAAGGGCTGTTTGACAGGGAAAGAAAGCGCCCGCTCCCGGTTTATCCGGATACGATCGGCGTGGTGTCCTCGCCGACGGGCGCAGTGATTCACGATATTATTCATGTGTCGACGCGGCGCGATCCTGACGTCAGAATTCTGCTGTGTCCTGCGCGGGTGCAGGGAATCGGCGCGGCGCAGGAAGTTGCAGACGCGATTGCGCTGCTGGAGAGAATCGACAGCGTGAGCGTGATTGTGGTCGCGCGCGGCGGCGGATCGATGGAAGACCTTTGGACCTTCAATGAAGAGCGGGTCGTGCGTGCGGTTGCAGGCTGTTCAAAGCCTGTGATTTCGGCGGTGGGCCATGAAACCGATGTTACGCTCTGCGATCTGGCGGCGGATTTTCGCGCGCCGACGCCGTCTGCCGCAGCGGAGTGCGCAGTTCCTGTTCGCGCGGAGACAGAACAGCGGCTGTCCGCCCTGCGCGAAGCGCTCGTGCGTTCTGCGCTCCAGCAGATCGGAAGAAAGGAAGCTGCGGTCGGCCTGATGCGCGCGCGCCTTTCGGGATACAGCCCGCAGGCCAGGCTCGCAGAGGCGGAAAAGCGCATCGCTGCGCTCAGGCTGCAGCTCAGGGCGCAGATGGACAGGACAATCCAGAACCGCGCGGATCAGCTGGCGCAGCGCAGACGTGAGCTGGATATGCTCAGCCCATATCGCGTGCTGAAAAGAGGATATGCGATTGTCACGAGCGGCGGTCATGCGGTCGCTTCCGCGGCGGGGATCCGGCCGGGAGATCCGGCGGTGATCCGCTTTGCAGACGGCATGGCAGAGGCCGTGATCACGTCGATCCGCACAGTACAGACAGCACCGGAGGAAGGACATGGCGGCGAAGAAGAAAAAGACGCTTTCATTTGAGGAAGGCATGGATGCGCTCGAAGCGATGATCGGAAGACTCGGCGAAGCGGAACTGCCGCTGGAGGAGTCGATCGCGCTGTATGAGCAGGGCGTCGCGCTTTGCGCGCAGCTGGAACAGGAACTCGCGCAGAAGCGGCGCAGGATTGAGCAGATTGATCCCGAAACGGGCGAAGTGGAACCGTTTGAAGCGTCATGATGCGATTGAAATGAGACGAATGGGGTGCTGAAGCATGGTATATCAGGAGCAGTACAGCCGCTATGTCGGCATGGTCGAAGAGACGATGGAGAAGATCCTTCCGCAGACGGAGGCGGTCTGCCCGAAGGACGGCGGCGTGATTCCGCAGTATCTTTGCGAGACGATGCGCTACAGCCTGCTTGCGGGCGGAAAGCGCGTAAGGCCTGTTCTGCTGCTGGCGGCCTGCGAGATGCTCGGCGGCGAGCTGGAGCAGGCGAAGGTGCCGGCTGCTGCGCTGGAGATGATCCATACCTATTCGCTGATTCACGATGATCTGCCGGGTATGGACGACGACGATTACCGCCGCGGCAGGCCGACCAATCATAAGGTCTACGGCGTGGGCCATGCGATTCTTGCCGGCGACGGACTTCTGAACTTTGCCTATGAAAGCCTGCTTGGCAATGCGGCCGCGTATCCGGACAACCTGCAGGGACATGTTCTGGCGGCGAAGGCGATTGCCAATCGCGCCGGCGTGACGGGCATGATCGCAGGCCAGAGCCTGGATCTGCTCAGCGAACACATGGAGCCCGACGCGGATCGCCTGGCATATATTCATACGCACAAGACGGCGGATCTGCTGACCGCGCCGCTGCTGGCGGCGGCGTATCTTGCCGGCGCGGATGAGGAGGCCATTGAGCGCCTGAAGCGCTTTGGCTGGTGCGTGGGCATCGCTTTCCAGATTGACGACGATCTGCTGGACGTCGAAGGGGACGCTGCGCTGCTGGGCAAGCAGACCGGCATGGACGCGCAGCGCGGCAAGATGACCTGGCCGGCGCTCTTCGGCATCGAGGCGGCGAAGGAGCGCTCGGCGCGCCTTTGGGATGAGGCGGAGGAATCGATTTCTGCCTTCGGCGAGCGCGCGTGGTTCATGCGGGAATTTGCGCGCCAGCTGCGTGCACGAAAGAGCTGAGCGCGCATGAACAGGGGAGAAACCGTAGATAACAGGAGGATGGATCGGTGAGCGTTCTGCTTGGGATTCTCAGTAACCGTGTCATTCAGGCTGCGGCGCTGGCCTGGGTGATTGCGCAGGGACTCAAGGTGATTCTGACGCTGATCATCAGCGGCAGATTTGACAGCGGCCGTGTATTCGGTTCCGGAGGTATGCCGAGCTCTCATTCGGCGATGGTCTGTGCGATGGTCATGGTTATCGGATTTCGGGAGGGCTTTTCGTCGGCCGTGTTTGCGCTGGCGTTCTGTTTTGCGTGCGTGGTGATGTATGACGCCGCTGGCGTTCGCCGCTCGGCGGGAAAAAATGCGGCGGTACTCAATCACCTGCTGGACAGCCTTGCGGGAAACGGTATGGTTTTTAATGAAGAGCGCCTCAAAGAGCTGGTCGGTCATACGCCGATTCAGGTATCTGCCGGCGCGCTTCTGGGGATTCTGGTGGGTACGCTGATGGCCTGAGGGCGATGATCTGAACGCCGTTTGAATTTGTACATCTTGCGGAGACTTGACAGATATGGTATAATGCAGACCAGGTGGTGCAGTATTCTAGTCAGCAGAGTTCCTTCTGAAGACGGGGCTAAAAATCCGTTGAAGGGCATATCGATGAAGTTTCTGGTACTGGCTGCTGACGCCCAGTCGGGGGTCGGTGCTGGAAGTAAGAATTATGGGCGGCCGTCAATGGCATGATGGAGTTCGACCCATTTTTCGTGGAGGCATGATGCGTTTGCATTATGAAAACCTGCATGGTGGTACCAAAGCTGCCTGCAGTGTAGCCTGCCTTGAGTGGGTGTGGCGGATCATGGAACAACGCGCGGTGACCAAAGGCTCACGGAAACCGCTGCGATCGCTGTGTGAAACCATAGCTGCAAAAGAGGCTAGGAAGGTTCCGACGCTGCCGAGGAAAGCTCCTAGACTGTCGATGAGGATATGACAGAGATTACAGTGTGGACTCAGTGGTAATTCGGTCGTGCGCGCGGAAACGGCGCAACGTTCGTTTTCAAGGGAAACCGCTTCTATGGCGACAGGAAGTAACGAACGGGGAAATCCTACCGAACCTATGCCGCAAGGTTTATTTGTTGTATCACCACCTATCTTTTTGATGAACCGCCCACGGATATTCGTGGGCTTTTTTGAACGCAGGGTATTTGTGGAGCAGGAGTAAGATGAGTAAAAAAGAAAAGGCAAAGGCCAGTCAGCAAAAATGGGTTCTGACGGTTGTATGCCTTTCGTTCGGTCTTTCTGTCGTCATGTCTTTTGTGACCAGCATGTTTGTCGAATCCGCCGGCCTTCTGGTTGCGCTGCTTTCGCTGATTGTTCTGGTGCTTCTTGGCATCATCACGGATATCATCGGTACGGCGGTGACCTCGGCGGATGAACAGCCGTTTATCGCCATGGCGTCCAAGCGCATTCCCGGCGCGAAACAGGCGCTGCAGCTTGTGCGCCGCGCGGAGCGCGTATCGAGCATTCTCAACGACGTGGTCGGCGACATTGTGGGCATCATTTCCGGTTCTGCCGGCTCTGTGATTGCTGTGTATCTGGTCTCTCTGGGCCTGAAAAGCGCGATCGCCTCGATGCTGATCACAGCGTTCACGTCGGCCTTTATGATCGGCGGCAAGGCATATGGAAAAGGCATGGCCATCGCCAACAGCCCGCGTATCGTGCTGACGGTCGGCAAGTTCATGGCATTTTTTGACTGCCTGAAAAAAGGAAAAGGAAAAAAGAAGCGCACGAAGGGAAAAAAGAATGCCTGAGCGGCAGGAAAGGTTTTCGTGCGGAGGTATGAAATCAGAGAATTTACCCGAAGAATATAGAATTGTGGAATCCTGATGAAGCATAAGGAGGCGCTGTGAATGGCAATATTGCCCACAATTCATGGGCCTGACGACGTTAAGCGGCTGTCCTTGCAGGAGTGCGGAGAACTGGCGACCGAGCTCAGGCAGACGATTATTGATACTGTGTCCAGACAGGGCGGGCATCTTGCTTCGAATCTGGGCGATGTGGAACTGACGATCGCGCTTCACCGCGCGTTCAGCAGCCCGAAAGACAAGCTGGTTTTCGACGTCGGTCATCAGATTTATGCGCATAAGCTGCTGACCGGCCGACAGGAACGCTTTGCGACGCTTCGGTCCTATCAGGGCATGAGCGGCTTCCCGTGCCGCGCGGAGAGCGAGCATGATCTTTTTGATACGGGACATTCCTCGACCGCCATTTCCATGGCGCTGGGTCTGGCGCGCGCGCGGGATCTGAAGGGCGAGGATCATCATGTTGTCGCCATCGTCGGCGACGGCGCCCTGACTGGAGGCATGTGCTACGAGGCGATGAACGACGCCGGAAGCGGAAAAAGCAGGCTGATCGTCATCCTGAACGACAATGAAATGTCGATTTCCAGAAATGTGGGTGCGCTGCCGGAGTATTTCAAGCATCTGCGCGCGAGCGCATCCTGGTACGGCGGCAAAAAGCGCATCAAGCATCGGCTGCAGAGCATTCCCGTGGTGGGCAAACCGCTTGCCGGTCTGGTCGAAAAAGCGAAGAACATGGTCAAGTCCGTCGTTACGGAGGGCGAGCTGTTCGAAGCGCTGGGCTTCCGCTATCTGGGCCCGTTCGACGGACACAATATCGACGAAATGACACGTGTCTTTGAGGAGGCCAAGCAGCTGAGCGACACGCCGCTGCTGATTCACGTCATCACCAGAAAGGGCAACGGCTACGAGCTTGCGGAGCGACAGCCCGAAAAGTTCCATGGCGTGGCGCCCTTCCGCGTGGAGAACGGCATGAAGCGCAGGCAGGCGTCCGGGCCGAGCGCGGCGCAGATCGCAGGAAAAGCGCTGACAGACATGGGCGCAAAGGATCCCCGCGTGGTCGCGATCACGGCGGCAATGGCGGGCGGAACGGGCCTTTCCGGCTTTGAAAAGCAATATCCTGAACGCTTTTTTGACGTGGGTATCGCCGAGCAGCATGCGGTCAGCATGGCGGCGGGCCTTGCACGCGACGGCATGAAGCCGTATTTTGCGGTGTATTCGACTTTCCTGCAGCGTGCATACGATCAGATCATACACGACGTGTGCCTGCAGAATCTGCCGGTGACGATCATGTCGGATCATGTGGCGCTCGTTGGCGACGATGGAAAGACGCACCACGGCGTGCTCAGCGTGCCGATGCTGCTCAGCATCCCGAACCTGACGCTGCTCGCGCCTCGCGATACGCAGACCCTCGAAGACGGTCTGCATGCGACGCTTGCGCTGGAAGGCCCGTGCGTCGTCCAGTATCCCAAGGACGGCATCGCGCCGTATGCGCAGGATATGCGGGGAGAGGCGCTTTCTATCGGACGCTGGCAGACGCTGCGCGAGGGCGGGGATTGTACGATCCTTGCCTATGGCAGAATGGTCAAGCATGCGATGGAGGCCGCAAAGCTGCTCGAGGAGAGCGACGGTCTGCAGATTGGCGTTGTCGACTGCTGGTCGCTGCGCCCGATGGATATGAACTGCCTGCAGGCGCTGTTTGAAAACAAGGCGCGGATCATCACCATTGAGGAAGGCGAAAGGATCGGCGGCTTCGGTTCCGAGATCGCCAGACTCTGCGTAGAGCATGGTGCGGGGATGCCGCTGGCCATTCTGGGTCTGCCCAATCGCTTTATTGCACATGGTTCGGTGGATCAGCTGCTTGAGGAATGCGGCCTGTCGAGTGAACAGCTTGCGGCGAGGATAAAACAGACCCTTTCGGAGAAATAATCATGGCGGATAAAAAGAGAGTGGACGTTGCGCTGGTGGAGCGCGGTCTGGCGCCCAGCCGCGAAAAGGCGCAGGCGCTGGTCATGTCCGGCGTGGTCTATATTGGCGAAAACAAGGTAACGAAGGCGTCGGTGAGCGTGACCGATGAGGACGAACTGATTGTCCGCCAGAGCGGAACGGGCTATGTCAGCCGCGGCGCGCTGAAGCTGGAAAAGGGCCTGAAGGTATTCGGCGTGGATCCTGCCGGCGTGGTGGCGATGGATCTGGGCGCGTCGACCGGCGGATTCACCGATGTGCTGCTCAAAAACGGCGCGGCGCATGTCTATTCGATTGACGTGGGCTATGGTCAGCTGGACTGGTCCTTGCGCAATGATCCCCGCGTGACGGTCATGGAGCGCACCAATGCCCGCTACCTGAAGCGGGAGGATCTTTCGATGCGGCCGACGCTGGGCGTGATGGACGTTTCGTTTATTTCGATCACGAAGATCCTGCCGGCCGCTGCGGATATCATGGGCGAGGACGGCGCGTTCATCTCGCTGATCAAGCCGCAGTTTGAGGCGGGACGCGACCGCGTGGGCAAGAAGGGCGTCGTGCGCGATAAGCAGGTGCACAGGGACGTCGTCCGTGAAATTCTTGCGTTTATCGAGCAGGAGATGGGCTGGGCGGCGCAGGCGCTGTCCTTCTCGCCGATCAAGGGCCCGGAGGGCAATATCGAGTTCCTCGTGCATATCCTGCCTGCCGCAAAGGCGACGCACAGGGTTACGCCGGAGGAAGTGGACGCCGTGGTGGAGCAGGCGCATGAGAGCCTGAAGGAAGCCTGATGGCGAAAGAAAACGCTGTAAAGCGAGGATTTATCATATCGGAAAGGCAGGAAGCCGACAATGATCCGCAGGGTGATGTTTTATCTGAATAAAAGCAAGCCCGGCGTGTATAAGACGGCGGAATGCTGCGCAGCGCTGTGCTTCGGATATGGGCTGCAGCCGTGCTTCTTTTCGGAGGATGTGGGCGAACTGTGCGCGCGTTTTCCACATATTCTCGAGGGCAGCATGGTGCTGGATGCACCGGAGACGGGAAAGATCGACATGATCTTTGTCTTTGGCGGGGACGGCACGATGCTGCGTGCGCTGGATTCCTACGTCGATCGGGATATCCCCATGCTGGGTGTGAATCTCGGGCGTATGGGTTTTCTGCTGGAAACGGAGCCTTCCGAACTGGATGTGGCAATTGCCGGAATTGCGCGGGGCGAATATGACGTCGAGCGCAGAATGATGCTGCATGTCCAGGGCATGTGCGGCGGCAGGCGGATTGAGGCCTACGCGACCAATGAAGTGTCCGTTTCGCGCGGCTTGTCGCAGAGGATGATCGCGCTGGACGCTTTCGCGGGCGATAAGCTGGTGGATCACTACATTGCCGACGGTCTGGTTCTGGCCAGCCCGACGGGATCCACTGCCTATTCGCTCTCTGCCGGCGGGCCGATTGTCGCGCCGGATGTGCAGTGCTTTGTGCTCAACCCGATCTGCCCGCATTCGCTTCAGTCGAGGCCGATTGTGCTCTCGCCGGACGAGCAGGTCCGCCTTCGCATCAACATGAAAGAGATGCGCGAAGGCATCCAGCTCTCCGTGGACGGGCAGGCGATCAGCGGTATGCGCAACCGGGAGGAAATCTGCATTTCGCGCTCGGCGCATGATGCGCTCCTGGTTCGGTTTGGCAAGGAGAGGAATTACTATTCGCTGCTGAAGGAAAAGCTTTCGCAGTGGAGTTTATGACGACCGGAGAAAAGCCCGGATAAAGGAGGTTGCCATGAAAGCGAAACGTCAGGCGCTGATCCGTGAGATCGTGGAAAGCCAGAGCATCCAGACACAGGAAGAACTGGCGGATGCGCTGCGCGTGCACGGCATGCTTGTGACGCAGGCCACGGTGTCCCGCGATATCAAGGAAATGCATCTGCTTAAGGTGCTTGCCGAGGACGGAAGCTATCGCTATGCGACGATGGAAAAGGGCGACACGGGCATGAACGACAGACTGATCCGCATGCTGGCGGATTCCGTCGTGGATATGAACAGCGCCAACAACCTGATCGTGATCCATACGCTGCCGGGCAGCGCGCATGTGGCAGGCGAAGCTGTGGACAGCCTGAAATGGCCCGAGGTCATCGGCACCATCGCGGGCGACAATACGATTCTGGTGATTGTCCGATCCAACGAAGAGGTGGAAGAGGTCGTCAGGCGCTTCCGCGGCATCGTGAAGGGATAAGCCTAAAACGTCAGGCCCGCAGTATGCGGGCCTTTTTCGGATGAATACAATGCTTGATGTGCTTTACAGCAGGAGGAACGTATGCTGCTTCAGCTCAGTATCAGAAATCTGGCGCTGATCGATGAGATGACCATCGATTTTGCACCGGGCATGAACGTGATGACCGGCGAAACCGGCGCGGGCAAATCAATTGTCGTCGACGCTGTGAATCTGGTGCTCGGAGAGCGCGCAGATCGCGATCTGATCGCCAACGGGCAAAGCAAGGCGCGCGTGGAGGCCGTTTTCGATATTGCGGATAATCAGAAGGTCAGGGGAATTCTGGCCGATATGGAGCTTGAAAGCGGCGAGGATACGGCGTCCATTTCGCGGGAGCTTACCACTGCGGGAAAAAACATCTGCCGGATCAACGGCACGGTCGTTCCGCTGCAGACCCTGCGCCAGGTGTCGTCTCAATTGCTGGATATCCATGGCCAGCATGAGCATCAGCTTCTGCTGGACAGCAGAAATCATGTCGCCTATCTGGATGAATATGCCGGCGATGATGTACGTACGCTGCTGGAGCAGACCGCGAAGGCCTATGCTTCCTGGCGCGGCTGCGCGCAGAAGCTTTCCCGCCTTCGCAGGAGCGTCGCCGAGCGGGAGCAGCGGATTGACATGCTGCGCTTTCAGCTCGAGGAGCTTAAAGCCGCCCGCCTGATCGAGGACGAAGAGGATGAGCTTGAGCGCCAGAAGGTCTTTTACCGCAATGCGGGGAAGATCATGTCTGCCTTTGATGAAGCCTGTGATCTGCTCGATTCCGGCGCGGGCAGGGGCGGCTCTTCCGCGGTGGAGCTGCTGCGTGAAGGCGTCCGCGCGCTGACTCCGGTTGCCGCGCTGGACAGCCGCTATGAGGCGGTTTATGCCCGTCTGGATGGGCTTTGCTACGAGGTTGAGGACGCCGTCGCGGAGCTGACGGATCTTCGCGAGGAGATGGATTACGACGAGCAGGAGGCCGAGCGCGTCGAGAGCCGTCTGGATCTTCTGCGCAGGCTGAACCGCAAATACGGCGCGACGACGCGGGAAATGATCCGCTATCGGGATAAGGTCGCGGCGGAGCTTGGCGAGCTGGAGGATTCCGATGAGGCGATGGAACGCCTTGAAAAGGAATACCGCCAGAGCACAAAGGCGCTCAAGGAGATTTCTGCCGGCCTCACAAGGGCGAGGGAAGAGGCGGCGCGCCGCTTCGAAAAGAGCATTGAAGCGCAGCTGCACGATCTGGGCATGAAAAATGCGAGGCTTGCGATGCACTTTGCGCCGATGGAGGCCGGAGAAAAGCTGACGGATCGCTTCAGCGCACAGGGTGTGGACAGGATCGAAATGATGTTCTGCGCCAATCTGGGCCAGACGATGAAGCCGCTGGCGCGCGTGGCCTCCGGCGGCGAGCTTTCGCGCATCATGCTCGCGCTCAAGAACCTTTCCGCGCAGAAGCCGGGCATTCCGCGCAGCATGGTGTTCGATGAAATCGACACCGGCATCAGCGGACGCATGGCGCAGGTGGTCTCGGAAAAGATGTCGCAGATCGGCGATCATCATCAGGTGATCTGTGTGACGCATCTGCCGCAGATTGCGGCAATGGCGGACGAGCAGTTCCTCGTCCGCAAGGGGGACGAGGGCGGCGTGACGCGCACGGAGGTCATTCGTCTTGACAGCGCGCAGCGCGCTCAGGAAATCGCGCGCATGGTCGGCGGCGCCGCCTGCGAGAGCGAGAGCAGCATCCGCCATGCCGTGACGATGCTCGAAGAGGCGGACGAAAGAAAGCGTGCGCTTCGCGAAATGTATCGCGCATAAATACAGTTCCTGTCTGCATTTTTTGCAGGCAGGAATATTTTTTCGGAAAAATTCGATTTTCTTCTTGACAAATGGTGGGGACGGATGTATAATAAGTCTCGCTGATTGAGCAACAGCCAAGCAGATGGAGAGTTGGCTGAGTGGTCTAAGGCGCACGACTGGAAATCGTGTGTGGGCTGATACCCCACCTAGGGTTCAAATCCCTAACTCTCCGCCA
>JAFSCW010000061.1 GCA_017436605.1 Clostridia bacterium
AAACATTCCGGTGACTATGGCGATAGGGTCCCACCTGTTCCCATACCGAACACAGAAGTTAAGCCTTTCAGCGCCGATGGTACTTGGCTGGCGACGGCCCGGGAGAGTAGGACACTGCCGGATTCCATATGAAAAAGCCTCAGACGGAAGTCTGGGGCTTTTTCATATCCGATCGATAATGTTTTACTATCCGGACATCTCAGCCGACGTACAGCATTGTACTTGGCTAGGTTGCCCGTGGGCGGCGTCCGGTGGACGCAGAGAAGCCCACGGGCAACGCCCGGGAGCGGATATTGCGGACTCAGACGTTGGATCTGTTTCTTTTTGGAACTGTGAACACCGTATTATTCAGCCATCTAAGCTGACGTGCAGCATAGTACTTGGCTAGGACCGAAGCCGGGCGCGCCCTGTGGGCGAAACAGCGAGGCGGAGCGTCGGGAATCGCAAGGAGCGGCAGGATGACGCGACTATGCGAGTTCTCCGTGCACGGCGGCGTCCAGTGGACGCAGAGAAGCCCACGGGCAACGCCCGGGAGCGGATACTGCAGAACCTTCAAGTGGGTGTCTTTTTTATTTGCCCCGGCGCTGTCTGCTCTCCCGGCAGGATACAGCGAAGCAAGACCGTGTACAGTTTGAAAGATCGCGCATGGATAATTCACAGGGTATATGATATACTATAACCGAAATATGCGGAGGGAGACGCTATGGCGATCATATTGAAGCGGGTGGAGGACAAGCAGCGCGATCTGCTTTTTCGGCTGCTGCAGTATTCTCTTTTCGAAGAGAGCCTGACTGACGGCAATGAGATGGACGAGCAAGGATGGTTTGCTTATCCGCAGTTTGACGCATATTTTACGGAATCCGGGTATGAGGCGTATTTGATCTGCGAGGATGAGCAGAAAAAGGTATGCGGTTTTGCGATGATCAATACGCAGCTTCGCAGCGGAAGGATCGGACACAGCATTATGGAATTTATGATACTGCCCGGCTGCCGCAGGAAGGGGATCGGGACGGCGGCGGCGCATGCCTGTTTTTCCCTGCATCGTGGAGTGTGGGAAGTCGCTCCTGCGCTGGGAAGCGAATCTGCCCGGCTTTTCTGGGATCAGGCGATTGCCCGATATCTTGGAACGCGATGCGAAATGACAAATGGATTGTTCATCTTCAGGAAATAGATGGAATGGATGACGAGTTGTAAAGGAGTATGCGCATGGATACGATGCAGGCGATTCTTTCGAGAAAAAGCTACAGAGGCACATACCTGAAAGATCCTGTTCCGCGTGAGGATCTGGTTGCGATTATGGAAGCGGGGCTTGCTGCGCCCTCCGGCTGCAACAAGCAGACGACGAGCCTGATTGCCGTGGATGATCCTCGGATTCTGGCCAGGGTCAAAGCGGTGATCGATCCGCCAAAGGCGGAGACTGCGCCCGCGATGATCTGCGTGCTGACCAAAAGGATGATCGCTTATCGGAATCGCTGCTATGCCACGCAGGATTATGCCGCTGCGATTGAGAATATGCTGCTTGCGATAGAAGCGCTGGGCTATGCCAGCTGCTGGTATGAGGGACATCTTACCGATACGGATCGGATTGGAAGAAAAATGGCGGATGTGCTGGGCGTTCCGCAGGATATGGAACTGGTCTGCATGCTGCCTGTCGGCAGGCCGGCGGAAAGCAGGAAGGGACCGGAAAAGCTTCCTTTTTCTGAACGCGCGTGGTTTAATGGATATGGACAGGCATGACGGCGGGGATTTGCGGCGGTCCGGATGCGTGACTGACTTTTTTGGCGCAAAAGGAAAGGTTTCGCAGGAGAGCGGCGCGGGCAGGGCGAATTACATATCCGGTTGAGTTTGCGCAGAAGGATGGTTGAAACCGATGCGATTTGCCAAAATGCATGGCCTTGGCAACGACTATGTCTATGTCAATGCTTTTGAAGAAAGGGTGGACAACCCGCACGAGCTGGCCAGAGAGATTGCACACCGGCATACGGGCATCGGCGGGGATGGTCTTGTGCTGATCGCGCCCAGCCGTGTCGCGGATTTTCAGATGCTGATGTACAATTCGGACGGTTCGCAGGGCGAGATGTGCGGTAATGCCAGCCGATGTGTAGCTAAATATGTGTATGACCGCGGAATGACGGATAAAACCGTCGTGACGCTGGAAACGCTTTCCGGCGTCAAAACCCTTTCGATGAGCGTAAAGGATGGAAAGGTTTCCTCTGTCCGTGTCGATATGGGCAGGCCGGAGACGGACTGCGAACAGGTTCCCTGTCTGCTTGGCTCGGGCGTCGTCAGGCGCGCGCATATTCAGGCGCTGGACCGTACGTTTGAAATCACGCCGGTGAACACGGGCAATCCGCACGGCGTCATCTTTCTGGATGAACCGGTGGAGGATTTTGATATTGATCGTTATGGCCCTGTGCTTGAGGCGCATCCGGCCTTCCCGAAAAAAGCGAATATCGAATTTGTCAACGTTCTTTCAAGAAACAGGCTGCGCATGCGCGTATGGGAGCGCGGCAGCGGCGTGACGATGGCCTGCGGCACGGGCTCGTGCGCGGTGCTTGTGGCGGCGAATCTGTGCGGCCTTGCGGACAGGCGCGCGACCATCGTGCTGGATGGCGGAGAGCTGTTTGACGAATGGGACGAGGCGACGGGTCATCTGTTTATGACCGGCCCGGCCACACATGTTTTCGACGGAGAATACGCCGTACAGAAGTGACCGGAAAGCGAGGAACGCCCATGACGCTGTATGCTGACGCGATTGCCTTTGCCTCCAAAGCGCACGAAGGCGCTGTGCGCAAGGGGACGAATATTCCGTATATTGTCCATCCGCTCGAGGCGGCAACGATTGCTTCGACGCTGACCGACGACGAGGAGATTCTTGCGGCGGCGGTTCTGCATGACGTTATCGAGGACTGCGGCGTCACGGAGGCGGAGCTTGCCGCGCGGTTTTCCGAGCGCGTGGCGGCGATTGTCCGTGCGGAAAGCCAGACGAAGCACGCAGATCCCTTTGAAAGCTGGGATGCGCGCAAGCAGGAGGCGGTGGATCGGCTGGCCGTTGCGGACCGCGCGCAGAAGATCGTGGCGCTCGGCGACAAGCTCAGCAACATGCGGGCAATCCGGCGAGATTATGACGCATACGGCGAGGCGCTGTTCTTCCGGTTTCATCAGCATAAAAAATGCCGCCATGCGTGGTATTACCGCAGCTGTGCGGCGCTGCTTGAGGGCGAATTCGGCGAGAGCGACGCCTGGAAGGAGCTGCATGCGCTGATCGAATACGTCTTTGCGGATATACCGAAGGCGGAATCCGCATAAATTCCGGACGCGACGGACTTGACAAAGCGACGGGATTCGTGTAACATCATATATCGGGCCTCGACGGGGCTGAAAAATGAAGCGGAGGATACGGCATGATGTGCATCAGGAGCGAAAAGAAGATGTGCCTTTTGTCCGTGTGTTCCTGTTTCTGTATGATTTGTGCATGATAACCGCCTTTTGGCGGTTTTCTTTTTACTTGACGATATATGCGCTTTGCGCTATAATTTTCGCTGACATACACCGACCTGGTGTATAATTATACATGTCTTATTCACTCGCTTTGATCAGAAGGAGAGATCCGATGGCAACTTTGATCTTGGAAGATGGTTCCCGGTTTGAGGGAACGCTGTTTGGACATAAGCAGGCTGCGACCGGCGAGGTGGTCTTTACCACCGGCATGAGCGGCTATCAGGAGACGATCACCGATCCGTCCTATGCGGGGCAGATCGTATGCATGACGTATCCGCTGATCGGCAACATCGGCATCAATGACCTGGATTTTGAAAGCGCCGGGGCGCATATCGCGGGCATGGTCGTGTCCGAACTGTGTGAGCTGCCCAGCAACTGGCAGCTCAAAAAGACGCTCGACCAGTATCTGGACGAGCAGGGCGTGACCGGCATCTGCGGCGTGGATACCCGTGCGCTGACGCGCCATATCCGCAGCCATGGCGCGATGAAGGGACGTATTGTCGCCGGCGAAGCGACGGATGAGGATATCGCGATTGCGAAGGCGCATGAGATTCACGGCCGCGTGATGAACGTGACCTGCGAAAAGCCGTACGAGATCGAAGGCGAGGGAGAGCTGACGGTCGCCGTGCTTGATCTGGGCATGAAGAGGAGCTTCACGGCGTGGATGCAGAAGCGCTGCAAGAAGATCATGGTCTTCCCGGCGGATACCGCGGCGGAAACCATCCTTGCAAGCGGCTGTCAGGGCGCGGTGATTTCCGCCGGCCCGGGCAATCCGAAGGATTATCCGCAGATTGTGGAGAACGTCCGAAAGCTGATGGACAGCTGCCCGACGATGGGCGCGGGCCTCGGCCATCTGATGATGGCGCTGGCCGCCGGCTGCGAAACGGAGAAGATGAGCTTCGGTCATCACGGTTCGAATCAGCCGGTGAAGGATCTGGCCCGCGGAACCTGCGCCGTGACCGGACAGAGCCATGGCTACGTCGTCTCCGGCGGACAGATCCCCGAGGGCGTGAGCGTCAGCCACATCAACTGGAATGATAAGAGCATCGAGGGCCTGCGCTATGCGGGCCGGGACGCGTTCTCCGTGCAGTTTATCCCTGCCGGTCTGGGCGGCCCGTTCGATACGACGTACATCTTTGATGAATTCCTTGACATGGTTCGCAGGAACCAGGCGAAGTAAGGGGGCCCGAGTATGCCGAAGAAGGAATGGATTAAAAAGGTACTGGTGATCGGCTCCGGCCCGATCGTCATCGGTCAGGCGGCCGAATTTGACTATGCCGGCACGCAGGCCTGCCGCGTCCTCAAGGAGGAGGGCCTGGAGGTTGTGCTGGTGAACTCCAACCCGGCGACCATCATGACCGATACCGATATCGCGGACAAGGTCTACCTCGAGCCGCTGACGGTCGAATCCATCGAGCGCGTCATCGCGCGCGAGCGCCCGGACAGCCTGCTGGCTTCCCTCGGCGGACAGACCGGCCTGAATATGGCCATGGAGCTGGACGAGAAGGGAATTCTGGCCAAGTACGGCGTACAGCTGCTGGGCACGAAGATCGACGCCATCCGCCGCGCCGAGGACCGCGAGGATTTCAAGAACATGATGCTGGACATCGGCGAGCCGTGCATCGACTCCGTCATCGTCCGCGATGTGCAGTCCTCTGTGGATTTTGCCAATGCATACGGCTATCCGGTGATCGTCCGCCCGGCGTATACGCTCGGCGGCACGGGCGGCGGCTTTGCGGCCAACGAAAAGCAGCTGCGCGAGATCTGCGCAGACGGTCTGCGCTCCTCCCGTGTGCATGAAAATCTCATCGAGAAGAGCGTGGCCGGCTGGAAGGAAATCGAGTATGAGGTCATCCGAGACGGCGCGGGCAACTGCATCACCGTCTGCAACATGGAGAACTTTGACCCGGTCGGCGTGCATACGGGCGACTCCATCGTCGTCGCGCCGACGCAGACCCTGCGCGACGAGGAGGCGTACATGCTGCGCCATGCCGCGCTGAACATCATTTCCGAACTGGGCATCGAGGGCGGCTGCAACGTGCAGTTTGCGCTTGATCCGAATTCCATGAAGTATTACGTCATCGAGGTCAATCCGCGCGTATCCCGTTCTTCCGCGCTGGCCTCGAAGGCGACCGGCTATCCGATTGCGAAGGTGACCACGCGCATCGCGCTGGGCTATACCCTCGACGAGATTGCCAACGGCGTGACCGGCTGCACCTATGCCTGCGCGGAGCCGACGGTCGACTATATCGTGCTCAAGTTCCCGCGCTGGCCGTTTGATAAGTTCGTCTATGCGGATAAGCACATCGGCACGAAGATGAAGGCGACGGGCGAAATCATGTCCATCTCCACGAATTTCGAAAGCGCGCTGCTCAAGGCTGTCCGCTCTCTGGAGACCGGCATGGACAGCCTCGTCGTTCCGGCGCTGGAGGCGCTTTCCGATGAGGAGCTTGAGGTTCAGCTGCACGAGATCAACACCGAGCGTGCGTTTGTCGTCGCCGAGTGCCTGCGCCGCGGCGTATCCATCGAGCATATCTATGACGTGACGAAGATCGACCGCTGGTTCCTCAAGAAGGTCAAGAACGTCGTCGATATGGAGCAGACTCTGCGTGCGCTCTGCGGCGCGGAGGCGCTCACGCATGACCTGCTCATGGCGGCCAAGAAGATGGGCGTGTGCGACAAGGCGATTGCGCGCTTTGTCGGGAGCGACGAGCTGACCATCCGCCAGCTCCGCAAGGAGATGAAGATCCTCCCGTCCTTCCGCAAGGTCGATACCTGCGGCGGCGAGTTTGAGGCGGTCAGCCCGTATTTCTACAGCGTATACGGCACGGCGACCGAGGCGTTCAATTCCGGAAGGAAGACCGTCGTGGTTCTCGGCTCCGGCCCGATCCGCATCGGACAGGGTATCGAATTCGACTACTGCTCCGTCCATTGCGTATGGGCGCTGAAGAAGGCCGGCTTCGATACGGTCATCATCAACAACAACCCGGAGACGGTTTCCACCGACTTTGATACGGCGGATCGCCTGTACTTCGAGCCGCTGACGCCGGAAGACGTCTGGAACGTGCTGGAGATCGAGCAGCCCATCGGCGTGGTCTGCCAGTTCGGCGGACAGACGGCGATCAAGCTCGCCAAGTCCGTTCGCTCTGCGGGCTACAGCATTCTGGGTACCGATCTTGGCGATATCGACGCCGCGGAGGACCGCGAGCTGTTCAACCAGCTGCTCAACTCCCTCGGTATTCCCCAGCCCAAGGGCACGACCGTCTTTACCACGGAAGAAGCCGTCGCCGCTGCGAAGGAGCTGGGCTATCCGGTGCTCGTCCGTCCGAGCTATGTGCTGGGCGGTCAGGGCATGGAGATTGCGTATGACGAAAAGCATATCCGTGAATACATGGAGATCATCAACCTGAACGTGCAGGAGCATCCGATCCTCGTGGACAAGTATCTGCTTGGCCGTGAGATCGAGGTCGATGCGATCTGCGATGGCGAGAACGTGCTCATTCCGGGTATCATGGAGCACATCGAGCGCGCGGGCATTCACTCCGGCGACTCCATCTCCGTCTATCCGCCTCAGCATATCGCGCCGCGCATCCAGCGCATGGTGACCGAGTACACGATCAACATTGCGCGCAGCCTGCATGTCAAGGGTCTGGTCAATATCCAGTTCATCGAATACGCCGGCGACCTGTACATCATCGAGGTCAACCCGCGTTCCTCCCGTACGGTTCCGTATATTTCGAAGGTCACCGGCATCCCGATCGTCGAGCTGGGCGTTCGCGCGTCCCTGGGTGAAAAGGTTCCGGCGATGGGCTTTGGCACCGGTCTGTATCCGCCGGCTCCGACCGTGGCGGTCAAGATGCCGGTCTTCTCCTTCGAGAAGCTGAACGAGGTCGAGGTCGCGCTCGGACCGGAGATGAAGTCCACCGGCGAGGCGCTCGGCCTTGCGGAGACCGCCGAGGAGGCGTATCTCAAGGGCTTTGCCTCCACGAAGATGGCCATTCCGAAGCCGGAAGAGGGCGGCGTGCTCTTCGCGATTGCCAACCACGACAAGCGCGAGGCGCTGGCGCTGGCGGAGACCTTTGCCGCGCTTGGCTTTGAGATCTATGCCACCTCCGGTACGGCGCATATGTTCAACCACAGCTATGTCGGCGCGCAGCCTGTGCCGCGTCCCGGCGAGGATACCGATGCGCTGGCCAAGCTGTTTGATTCCGGCAAGATCCGCCTGATCATCACCACGCCGACCCATGGCCGCGATCCGCTGCGCGCGGGCTTCCGCCTGCGCCGTATGGCGGTCGAATACGGCATCGCCTGCATCACCAGCATTGATACCGCGAAGCTGCTGATGAAGTGCGTCAAGCTCGGCGACAGGGCAAACAACGTGCCGGCGCTGGGCCTGCATGATCTGATTCTGTAAGCGCATATTGAGAGGACGAAGCCCCCGGGCTTCGTCCTTTTTTCAGTACGCCTTCAGGCAGTTGAGCGAAGCGAAACAGAAACCCACCCGCTATGCGGGTGGAGACAAGAAGTTATACAAATAAAATCGCCTATCCGTTACAATAGAGGTGTCCAGCCACTAAAGTAAGAAAGGATAGGCGAT
>JAFSCW010000062.1 GCA_017436605.1 Clostridia bacterium
CTACGCCGACCCCGACGCCGACGCCGACGCCGACGGCCACGCCGACCCCGACGCCGACTCCGACGCCGACTCCGACGGCCACGCCGACCCCGACGCCGACGCCGACGCCGACTCCGACGCCCACGCCGAGCCCGACCCCGACCCCGACCCCGACGCCCACGCCGACCCCGACGCCCAGCCCGACGCCGAGTCCGACGCCGACCCCGACTCCGACGCCCAGCCCGACGCCGTACATGGCTGAGTCCGCATCCGCAGCTGAGGCTGCGCTGCCGGCGCATGTCATCAAGGAGAGCAAGGTGATCGTCGATATGGATGAAGTGCAGGGCTTTACCCGCAGCGAGTCCGTATCCATGGGTGATCCCGACAAGTATACTGCGCAGGGCGGCGTGCTGACCTTCCGCGGCGGCCCGCTGAGGCAGAATGGCGCGTATGGCACGGCTCAGGTCGAAAAGGAGCAGCTTGCTGTTATCCGCGGCGTCCGTACGGTGACGCTGGATAACGAGTATATGGGCTTCGGCTATGGAAGCCAGCCGCTTCTGGTGAAGTGGTATAAGAACATCCGCGAGATGATGAACATTGACGAAGCTTCCCGCGGAACCACGGCCATGAAGGAAGTGATCTATCCTTCGAATGATGGACGAATCTACTTCCTGGATCTGGATAAGCAGATCTATACTCGTGAGCCGATCAGCGTCGGCTATCCGATGCAGTCTACCGCGAGCATCAACCCGTATGGCTATCCGCTCCTTTACGTCGGTCAGACGGAGGATACGCTGACGGAATATAAGGGTATTCTCGGTCTGCGCGTGTATAATCTGATCGATCAGACCATGGCTGCATTCATGCCGGGTAAAAACGCCGGTGCGTATTCCGATACCGTCGGTTCGATTTCCTCTTCTGCGCTTGTCGAAGCTGATTCCGATACCCTCATCTTCGGCGGAGACAACGGCATGCTCTACACGATCGATATGAATACCGATTTCGATCTTGAAAACGGAACCATTTCTGTCGATCCGCAGTCCGTCGCGTATGCGTACAAGACGAATCTGAGGAATTCTTCTCAGGGTATTCCTTCCAGCGTTGCCGCCTATGGCGATTATGTCTACTTCGGCGATATGGCCGGAACCATTCAGTGTGTGGATATGAACACGCTGCAGTGCGTCTGGGCGGTGGATATGCTCGACAGCGTGATTTCCTCGGTTGCGCTTGAGGTCGAGGAAGACGGCGTCTACCTGTATGCCGGCAACATTGTCAACAAGCGCGAACGCAGCAGCCCCATCCGTCTTCTGAAGCTCAATGCGCTGACGGGTGAAATCGTCTGGGAATGCCAGAACGAGATCAAGGGCAAGTACGCCAGCGCACCCGCAAAGGAAGGCATTTATGCCGGCCTGATGGCTTCTCCGCTTGTCGGCGAGGGCGAAATCAGCGATCTTGTCATCTTCAACGTCAACAATGTTATTGATGGTAAGAACAATTACGCGGTCGTGTACGCGCTGGATAAGATCACAGGCGAAGAGGTCTGGAGCCAGCCGCTGGACGTTTCGTCCGTCTCCTCTCCGATTGCCATGTACACGCCGGAGGGCAAGAGCTATATCGTTCTGGGCGATGAAAACGGTACGCTTCGCCTGATGGATGGATATTCCGGCACGACGATCAGCACGGTCAACCTTGGCGGCACGATCAAGGCTTCCCCGGCTGCGTATGGCAACAGAATTGTCGTTGGTACCACTGCTGGTATGCTGTATTTTGTCGATCTCCAATAATCATATTTGGGACAGCGGATACCGCTGCGGATATCCGCAGCGGTATCTTTGCATATTGTACGATGAGGAGGTAAACCATGAACACGCACACCTATGTCATTGCCCTGGATCAGGGAACGACCAGTTCGCGCGCGGTAATTTTTGACGAGCAGGCCCGGATCGTCGCGATGAAGAGCTATGAATTTGAACAGATTTATCCGCAGCCCGGCTGGGTGGAGCATGACCCGATGGCGATTCTCAATTCTCAGACGGATGCGCTTCGCGAAGTGGTTCGGATCAGCGGCGTTCCGGTTGAGAATATCGCAGCGATCGGCATTACCAACCAGCGCGAAACGACGCTCGTTTGGGACAAGAAAACCGGCAAGCCGGTTTATAATGCCATTGTCTGGCAGTGCCGCAGAACGGCTCCGATTGTCAAGCGCCTTTGCGACGAAGGCCTTGAGGAGCATATCCGCAATGTGACCGGTCTCGTTCCGGATGCGTATTTCTCCGGTACGAAGCTCAAATGGATTCTCGATCAGTTCGACCTCTATGAGCGCGCTGAGGCGGGTGAGCTCTGCTTCGGCACGGTGGATACCTTCCTTGCGTGGAATCTTTGCGAAGGACGTCCGCATGTCACCGACGCAACGAACGCAAGCCGCACGATGCTCTTTGACATCCATAAGAACGAATGGGATGAAACACTACTCAAGGCGCTGAATATTCCGCGGGCGATCCTGCCGAAGGTCGTGGATACCTCCGGTGTGGTCGGCGTGCTCGATGCTGAGATTCTCGGTCGTGAGATCCCGGTTGCGGCGCTTGCGGGCGATCAGCATGCGGCGCTCTTTGGTCAGGGCTGCTATGAGCCTGGCATGATGAAGAATACCTATGGAACGGGCTGTTTCCTGCTGATGAATACGGGCGATCAGCCGGCCAAGAGCGAAAATGGTCTGGTGACGACGATCGGTTGGAGACTCAACGGCAAGTGTACCTATGCGCTTGAGGGCAGCGTATTCATTGGCGGCGCTGTCATTCAGTGGCTCCGCGATGAACTGAAGGTGATTGAGCGCGCCTCTGAAACGGAAACCATTGCCCGCTCCCTGAAGGACAATGGCGGCGTGTATATGGTTCCGACTTTCACTGGACTCGGCGCCCCGTATTGGGATATGTACAGCCGCGGTATGATCATCGGTCTGACCCGCGGAACGGGTCGGGCGCATATTGTCCGCGCTGCGCTTGAGGCGATCGCATATCAGTCTGCCGATCTCGTCTTCGCGATGGCTTCTGATTGCGGGCAGAATCCCGTCGAACTGCGCGTGGACGGCGGCGCCAGCGCCAATCAGTTCCTGATTCAGTTCCAGTCCGATATTCTCAACTGCCGGGTTATCCGTCCATCTGTTATCGAAACCACGGCGCTTGGCGCGGCGCTGCTGGCCGGCCTTGCTGTTGGCGTATGGAAGGATATTGATGAGATTCGCAGCATCTGGAATCTTGATCTGAGCCTTGAACCGTCGATGAGCGAAGAAGAACGCAATCGAGTGCTTAGTGGATGGCACAAGGCGGTCGAGCGCAGCAAAAAGTGGCTCGAGACGGATAATGGATAACGAATAATCATCAATTGCCCGGCTTCGTCCATGGAAGCCGGGCAATTGATATGGCGAATACAGGCGCGTGTTATGCCGGATTCTGTTTTGTGTGCCTGTAAATCTCAGCGAAGGTGAAAATTAATATATGCAAACTTGCAGATTATTCAATTTTTCATCATTACAGACGAAGTGAGCACTTGACAGCGTGTAGCGTTAAGGATAAAATGATACTGTTACGATTTGAGGCGATATGCCCCGAAGTTCGTCGAAATATCGAACTTTGATGGAGGAAACATCGATGTACAATATCCCTGTAACGCTCACGCAGAGCCCCAAGAAAAAGCCGGAGGATGAGTCCAAGCTTGGCTTTGGCAAAATCTTTACCGATCATATGTTTATCATGGACTATGAAGCCGGACGCGGCTGGTACGACGCCCGTGTCGTCCCGTATGGTCCGTTTGTGATGGATCCTGCCTGCACGGTGCTCCATTATGCGCAGGAAATTTTCGAGGGTATGAAGTGCTATCGCCGTCAGGATGGCGGTCTGCAGCTTTTCCGTCCGCGCGATAATTTTGAACGTATGAACCGTTCCGCTGCTCGAATGGGTATGCCCGCGATCGACGTTGAGCAGGCGCTCGCTGGCTTGATTGAACTGATCAAGGCGGATGCGGATTGGGTTCCGTCTGCGCCGGGAACGTCCCTGTATATCCGCCCGACGATGATTGCGACGGACGTCAAACTGGGCGTTCATGCTGCGCTGACCTATCGATTCTATATCATCTGCTCGCCTTCCGGCGCCTATTATCCGAAGGGACTTGCTCCGGTCGGCATTTATGTCGAGCCTGAGCTTGTTCGTGCCGTCAAGGGCGGCGTTGGCTTCACGAAGACCGGCGGCAACTATGCGGCGTCCATTCTTGCTGGCGATATTGCCGAAAAGAAGGGATACGATCAGGTGCTCTGGCTGGATGGCAAGGAGAACAAGTACATCGAAGAAGTCGGTTCGATGAACATGTTCTTTAAGTTTAAGGATGCGCTTGTGACGCCGCCGCTCCTGGGCTCGATTCTCGGCGGTATTACCCGCGACTCGATCATGAAGCTGGCCGTGCATATGGGCGTGAACGTTGAAGAGCGTCGTCTGACCGTCGAAGAGGTTTTCGAGGCGTCCGAAAAGGGCGAACTTGAAGAGGCCTTTGGTTCCGGCACCGCTGCTGTCGTATCTCCGGTCGGCCGCCTTGCGTGGAATGATCGTGAGATTACCATTTCCGGCGGCGAAATCGGCGCGCT
Source organism: Clostridia bacterium (assembly GCA_017436605.1). Lineage (GTDB taxonomy): Bacteria > Bacillota > Clostridia > Christensenellales > Aristaeellaceae > Ventricola. The sequence goes on from JAFSCW010000062.1 coordinate 4,613, forward strand.
GACGCAGGAATTCTACGATACCCTGACGGGTATCCAGTTTGGCGTGATCGACGATCCGTTCGGCTGGGTTCTGCGGATCGACTGATTCCCATTATTCAGGACAATTTATTCAGATCTCCCAAAGATAAACGCATGATAACGGCACCCAAGGCTTCGCACCGGGTGCCGTTGCTTTGCAGAAAGAAAAAAATCAAAAGGACTGCAATTCAAATCTTTGGAGGATCATATGTTCAGGCAGGAAGAAATCATATTCGGCGGCTGGTCGGATAAAACCGTAGAAGCCATGCAGAAAAGGCGCTTTGATCAGCTCGTGTCCCAGCTCCCGCCGCTTGGCGCAGATGCGCTGGAATCGCTCTCTCCGTCGGCCTTGGCGGCGCGGCTTGAGCGTTGCTGGCAGGATATCGAGCGAAAGCCCATGCGCGTCCAGCAGCTTGCGCTGATCTGGAAACAGGTGCTGGGCTGTCTGGATATCGAGGCAGATTGCCTCTCGCGTGAAGAGCATGAGCTTGTGGAGCGCGCTTTGATCCTGGGTGGATATGCGCAGATCGAGGATGCGGCAGAGCTGGAGGCTGCGCGTGCGCTTTCGCTGCGGCTTTGGGCGCATGTCGGATTGGTTTCAGGCAAACCCTGCATGGAGCTTGAACGGCCCATCATCGAACCCGCTGCGAAAGCCTTTGCGCGGGATCAGCATGACCGTGTTCGCGCAAGGCTGGAGCACTTCCGCATGCAGCTTTCGGGAATGCTCTATCTCCATGGCGCGCTGGATGACCGCGTGCCACAGAAAATGCTGCTTGAGGATGTGCTGTGCGGTCTGGGCGACATCGAAAGCCTGATTCCGCTATCCAGGCGATATCTCTGGGCCAGTTATGATTGCGTCGATTATGCCGGCGGCGTCCTGCTGGTGCATCCGGCGCTGGCGGAACCGGGCGGCGTATTTGCCGGGCGGGGAAGAAAACGCTGGGCGCCCGATTCCCGTGACGTCCCATGCATGTACACGGACATCCTTCCGGAGGAAATCCCGCTTCAGAGAGAACTGGAACTCGCGATTGCGGGCGCAATGCGCAGCGGGCATGCCGAATCGGATACGGCGCGTTCGATACGGTTTCTCTGTAAGCAGGGAGCGCCGCTTTCGGCGCTGGAGGAGCGACTGCAAGCGTCTCTGATCGTGCATATTTCGCCGGCCATGCGCACTGCTCTGCAGCGGATGCACGATCTGTCGCCCAAGTGGATTGAGAGCGCAGATTCGTTCATGCTCCAGTAGCCTCGGAAAGATCTCGATACAGGATGTTTGGCAGCTATACAGGAAGCGAGGAATACCCATGCAGATGATTGTGCCCGAAGACAAGGATGGAATGATGCTGGTTCAGCTTCTGTCGCAGACTGCGGCAGATATTCCGCTGTGGGCAATTAAGGAAGCAATCAAAAAACGGGATGTCCGTATCGACGGCGTTCGGACGGGAAGTGATGTGCGTGTTTATGCCGGACAGGAAATCCGTGCGTTCTGGCCGAAGAATGCGGTTTCCATGCAAAAGAAGGAGCTGCATCCGCCGGAGATCGTCTTTGAAGATGAGCACATTCTTCTGATCAATAAGCCTCAGGGCATTGCCAGCCAGAACGAGGACCATCCCCTTGAAGGCGATACCGCCCTGACAAGGGTGCTGCGATATATCAAACAGACTGGCGGAGATGCGGAACATCTGCATTTGTGCCATCGTCTGGATGTTCAGACTGGCGGTCTGCTGCTGTTTGCCAAAGATGATGCGGCTTTTGAATCCGCAATGCAGGCTTTTTCGCTGCGTACGTTTCAAAAGTTCTATACATGCCGGGTTAAAGGCTGTCCCGCGCAGCACGAAGCTGTGATGCATGCGCATTTGCGAAAAGACGCGCAGATTTCGCGTGTCTCCGTTACGGATTATCCGGCGCGCGGGTCGGTCGAAATCGTTACGGCTTACAGGGTCGCTGAAGCGGGGGAATATGCCCGGCTTGAAGTTGAGCTGATTACGGGCAGAACGCATCAGATCCGGGCGCATCTGGCGCATATTGGCCATCCGATTCTCGGAGATGACAAATATGGAGACAGAGCGCTGAACAGGATGCTTGGGATCAAGCGCCAGCAGCTTTGGGCCACGCGTCTGATTGTCAGCGCCGAAGGTGCGCTTGCCTATCTGAATGGACGGGAATTCAGCGTCCAATGTCCATTCTGAGCGGAGGAGGAAAGAAGATGGATAGGGTACGCCTTATTGCGTTGGATATGGACGGCACGCTTTTGCTCAGCGATCATCATACGGTTCCTCAGCGTAACATTGACGCAATTCGCCGCGCGGATGCGCTCGGCATTCGCGTTGCAATCAGCACGGGACGCATGGTGGAGGACGCCAGCGACTTTATTCGCAGATACGATCTTCCGTGCATGATCGTCGCGGCAAATGGCGCGCGCGCCTGCGATGCGCCCATGCCTGGCGGCAGGATGCTCTATCGCTGTCATCTGGCGCCGGAGGATGCGCATCGAGCGCTGGATATCCTGATTCCCTCGGGCCTTATGATCAACGGCTTTGAAGATGGAATTGTGCATACGGTCGGCGGAGAGGATGGACGCAAGTATCATCTGGTATACCGTGGACTGATCAAGGCGCAATACGGAGAGGAATCCATTCGCAAGGCTGCTGATCGGGGAATCATGAAGCTGTTTGCCGTTGGCGATGGCGGGTTTGCCGGGGATGTGTATGATCCGCGCGTTGAACCGGTTCGCCGTGAAATCCTCAAGGCATTGCCGCATCTGCAAATTACCAGTTCTGCGCCTGCGAATATCGAAATCACATCTCCGCAGGCGGGCAAGGGTACTGCGCTCGCGCATGTGGCGGAGCACTACGGCTGGACCAGAGAGAATGTCATGGCTATGGGCGATGCAGGAAACGACCTGAATATGCTGCAGTACGCCTATCACAGCGTGGCGATGGGGAATGCGTCTGAGGAAGTGCTCGCGGCATGCCGATACAGGACCGCGACCAACGATGAGTGCGGCGTTGCGCTGATGATCGAGAAGGTGATCGAGGCGCATCTTGCGTCGCGGAGGAATCACGATGCGTCATGAAATCGTCTCCGTCAAGCGCTGCAGCAGCTATGACCGTGCCGCCGTGCAGGAGGCTGTTGACGCCGGATTTGCTCTGTGCGGCGGGATAGAATCGTTTGTGAAACCTGGCCAGCGCGTGCTTGTCAAGCTAAATCTTCTGATGAAGAGAAAACCGGAACAGGCAACCACGACGCATCCGGAAATCGCCAGAGCCATCGTTTGCGCTTTGCAGCGCATTGGCGCAGTTCCGATCCTTGCCGATAGCCCGGGAGGGCCGTATACAAAAGGTATGCTCGATGGTATATACGAAACCTGCGGCATAAAGGAGGTTTCGCGGGAAACGGGCTGCCTGCTGAACGATGATTTCAGCACGTCGACGCGATATCTGTCTTCCGGCGTCGCAGCGAGACAGCTGGACGTCATCGGAATTCTCGATAAGGTCGATGCTGTGATCAGCGTCGGCAAGCTGAAAACGCATGGACTGACGACGATGACAGGCTGCGTCAAGAACCTGTATGGCGCCATTCCGGGAACGACGAAGGTTGAATACCATGCTAGATATCAGGATGTCGGACTCTTTTCGGATATGCTGCTGGATATCTGCGCGTGCGTTCGTCCCTGCTTTTCGATACTCGATGCTGTTGTCGGCATGGAGGGAGAGGGCCCTTCCGGTGGCAGAGCAAGAAAGATCGGCGCGATCATCGGCGGGCATAATCCGCATGCCGTTGACGCCGCCGGCGCGCGGCTGATCGGACTCGAGGCCAGACAGGTGACAACGCTGGAAGCGGCGCTGAGACGGAACGCGCTGCCTTCCTTTGACCTCGCTGGCGATCCGATTGAGGAGCTGATCATCCGGGATTTTGATATTCCGATGGGCTTGCGTCGCGGAAGCTGGGTCAGGATGATGAATCACCTTCCGCAGGCATTCAGACCGCGCCCCGTTTTTACGCATCATCGCTGCGATGGCTGCGGCGTCTGCAGGCGTTCCTGTCCCGCAAAAGCAATCCATATGAACGAGAATAACAGACCGGTTGTGGATATCAAAGCCTGCATCCGCTGCTATTGCTGTCAGGAGCTTTGTCCCAAGACGGATATCGCTGTCCGCAGAAACCCGATATTCCGGCTGCTGAAATAGAGGAGACCAAGTGAATGGCAGCGCATGGGGGAAGTCTGCGTCGTCCGTGCAGCAGAATTGGGCATAAATCAAAAGAGCGCTTACGCGCTCTTTTTTTATGCTGAGGAATTCAGGCAAGGGTATAGCCAGTTTTTCTGAAATCGCAGCTGCTTTCGATCAGTCTTACAAGACTTTCGAGAGACTTCTGGTCTGTTTCGGAAAAACGACCGATAGTTGGACTGTCGATATCCAGGACGCCGATCACTTTTTCACCGTGATGAATCGGAATGACGATTTCAGAGTTCGACGCGCTGTCGCAGGCAATGTGCCCGGGGAAGGCATGAACGTCGAATACGCGCTGAACAGCATCCAGCCGGGCCGCTGCGCCGCAAACGCCGCGTTCGAGCGGGATGCGGATGCATGCCGGAAGGCCGCAGAAGGGACCGAGCATCAGCGCGCCGCGATCCATCAGATAGAAGCCGCACCAGTTGATATCATCAAGGGCCTGATAAAGAAGCGCTGCGACATTGGCCATGTTGGAAATGGGATGGTCAATTCCCGCCATCAGCGCCGACGCCTGTTCAAGCAGAAGCGCATAGCGCTTTGCAGGATCGGAAGGATAGGAAACGGAAGCAAAAGACATGGTTGATCCTCCTGAAAAAGGCGGGCAGAAGCCCGCCTTGTGTTTTCATGCTTCGCTGCTCAGTTATGCTTTGCTTGTGGAGCCAAAGCCGCCGTTGCGGCTGCCGTGCGCATCGTCGTCGATTGTGATGCCAAAGGGAAGGAAAATGCCCTGAGCAAATGCTGTGCCTGCGGGGACACGGAGTCCCTTGCCTTCTCGGTTATCATTCGTCATGCGAAGAAAGATGTGGCCTTCGTTATCCGAATGTGCATAGTCGCTGTCGATGATGCCGACAGAATTATCGAGCTGAAAACGGAATTTGAATCCGAGGCCGCTGCGCGGATAGAGCGTCAGCACCCAGCCATCCTCGATAATCGCTCTGATGCCGGTCGGGATGGTGATCTTGCTTCCTGCGGGAAGCTCGAATCCGACGGGAGCGAAGATGTCATAGCCTGCGGAGCCGCTTGTCGCGCGTTTGGGCAGCTGGATGCTTTCGTAGGCCATCACTGCCTGTTCAATGGATTGCTGCGGGAATGTGCTGATCCAATCGTTTACAAACCGCTTGAGCGAGACCTTTTCAAACCTTGCAATGCGAAGCATATGTCCTCCTTATGCCCAAAGGACGACGCGCCCCTCTTCGAAGGTGCGCTTTACGTCAATGACACGCTGATTCTTGCTGCCCTTCCAGTGCAGCTGGGTATCGCGCAGGCTCTCAATGTAGGGGCCGTCGACGACAACATCCACCAGACGGATAAACGGTATGGACTTGATTTCTTCAAAAAGACTGCCCGTATAGAGCCAGATGGTCTTTTCCGGAAGCCTTTCGCGGATTTCCATGATCAGTTCACCGACGGTCCTGCGGTTCGGGCAGAAGAGCGGATCGCCGCCGGAAAAGGTAATGCCGTTCATATAGTCCCTGGAGAGCGCTTCAAACAGCTCCTCCCTGGCTGCATCGTCAAAAGGGATGCCGCTTTCTTCCGGCCAGGTCTGTGGATTCTGGCATCCGCGGCATCGATGATCGCAGCCCGAAACCCAGAGGACTGTCCGAAGGCCGTCGCCGTTGAGCATATCATCGACGGTAATGTTATGGTAATTCATGAGAAAACCCTGCCTTGTATGTTTTCTGAAGCGCTGGTTTTACATGCTCTTGCGCTCGGCGATTTCCGCCATCTTTGCATCGTTGAGACGGCTCTGACCATGCACGCGGGAATAGGAGAGATAGCCGTTCATGCGGTCGATCTTGGTCAGGTTGCTGCTGCCGCACTTGGGGCAGACGTCCATTTCCAGCTCCTGATGTCCGCAGTCATCGCAATAGGACAGCGAGAGGTTCACGCCCTCATAGAAGCCCAGCTTCATGGCACGGCGAACGAGCGTACGGATTGCTTCCTTGTTGTAGCCGATCGGATAGCGGACGTATTGGATTTTGCCGCCGTTGGACAGATCCCAGAAGCGCTTTTCGCTGTTCTGCTTTTCAATTGGCGTAATGTCCTCGGTCACATGGCAATGGAAGGAATTGGATACGTACGGTCTGTCCGAAACGTTTTCCACGATGCCGTACAGCTTGCGGAACTGCTCGATCTGCAGGCCGCACAGGCTTTCGGCCGGCGTGCCGTAGATTGCATAAAGGTTGCCGTCTTCTTTTTTGAACTGAGCAATTCGCTTGTTGATATGCTGCATGACTTCAAGCGCGAATTGTCCATCCTCGTAGATGCTCTTGCCGTTGTAAAGCTCCTGCAGCTCGTTGAGCGCCGTATAGCCGAAGGAAGCGGTTGCGGTTTTGAGCAGCGGCTTGATCTTGTCATATAGCCCGAGATGACCGCCGTAAAAACCGCCCTCGCAGTAGGCAAGCGGATTCGTGCTTGCCCGCATCTCGCCGAGATAGGCATAGGTGCGGATGTGCAGCTTGCGGATCAGCTCGAGGTAATAATCCAGCACCTCATAGAAATCGCGGTTTTCCTTGCGCGCTTTGGCAAGAATCAGCGGAAGATGCAAAGAGACGGCGCCGATATTAAAGCGGCCAACAAAGACGGGCTTGTCGTTTTCGTCCGCGGGCTCCATGCCGCCGCGCTCAAACCAGGGGGAAAGGAACGCGCGGCAGCCCATCGGACTGATGACCTGACCGTACTTCTTGTACATTTCTGCGACATAGCCTTCGCCGGTCAGGCTCAGCCAGTCGGGATACATGGTCTTGGAAGAACACTCGATGCCTGCTTCAAAGACGTCCTCAAGCGGTTTTCCGGGGCCGTGAAGATTCTCGTCATACAGGAAGACAATCTTCGGGAAGAGCACCGGCTTTTTGTTGTTCTTCTTGCCCTGGCCGCCGGCATGAACCTTCAAAAAGAGCTTGCTGGCAAGCTTAGCCATGCGCGTCTGGCCAAGGCCGAGCGTCATGGTGATAAACGGATAATCGCCGCGGCTGGAAGCGACGGTGTTGAATTTGTATTCCCAGCCCTGGAAGCCCTGCTCAAAGTCGTTGATGATGTCCTTCATGGCTTCCTCGTGCGCGCGCTCGTCCGAAAGGCCGATGGAGCGATAGCGCTCCAGGAAGAGCACATAGCTGCGTTCTGCGTAGGGATCCAGCAGCTGATCCACCATAGAGACGGTAAAGCCGCCGTATTGCTGGCTGGCAGCGGAAAGGACAATATCGCCGATGACGTCAAAGGCGACGTTCAGCGTTTTGGGTTCGTTATACCAGAGGTTGCCCATTTCAAAGCCGCCGCGAAGAACCTCGCCGACGTTGAACAGGCAGCAGTTCATGGTATCGCGGCGCGCAGACATGTCGTGGATGTAGATGTATCCGTCGCGCGTGGCCTGAAGCTCCTCGACATTCAGGAAAAACTTCTGGTAAAGCTGCTTGTTGAGCTGATTGAAGATCAGGCTGCGGCGTGTGGAGACAAGCGCGCTGTCCGCGTTGGAATTCTCCTTGTCGCCGATGTACATGATCGACTGGGACTTCTTATAGACCGAATCGAGCATCTGGACGAAGTCGGTTTTATAGTTTCGGTAATCGCGATAGGATTTGGCGACAGCGGGATTGATCTGATCCAGCGCGCCCTCGACAATGTGATGCATCTGCGCAATGCGCACGCCTTCGGTTCCAAGCTGCTCGCATTTCTCGGTTACGAAGCGGCAGATGAAATCAAGTTCCTCCTGAGAGAAGGTATAGAGTACGCGTTCGGCGCTCTTGTTGACTGCGGCAACAACTTTATTGACGTTAAACGGATCTCTGGTTCCGTCTTTTTTGATGATGTACATCGGTTCCCCTCTTTCTTTCGGATTGCATGTATTGCGCATGAAAATGGGTCATGACCACAATATGTTGTTTGTGAAATAGCTGTCAGATACAATATTTAGATGTGCTACGGGTTCAATCTTATCATGAACATGCGCAGCGCGTCAAGTGCAGGCACCAAATATGAAGAAAGCTTCATAAATCGGTTTTTCATTGACAAGCCGCAAAAACGATGCCATAATATCCTTAGCATGAATACATACGTCCGCGCTTGGCGGATAAAGACGAAAGAGGGAATATCCATGAAGTCTTATTATCATATGACAATTGCGGGCTGCGAACGCGATCTGCCGATCTGCCCGCTGAACGAAAAGCTCTGCATTGCGGGCTTTGTGATCTTTGGCGATTGCGAACTGACGGTTGCCTGCGCTTCGGAGCTGCTCAAGAAGGCGCCGGAATTTGATTACATCATCACGGCTGAGAGCAAGGGTATTCCGCTCGCTTACGAAATGGCCCGTCAGATCGGCGCGAAGAAGTGGCTGCTTGCCCGCAAGGGTGCTAAGCTCTACATGCGCGATCTGTTCAGCGTGGAGGTTCGCTCCATCACCACCGACCATGTCCAGAAGCTGTATCTCGACGGTGCGGACGCCGAACTCATGAAGGGCAAGAAGATCCTCATCGTGGACGACGTCATCTCTACCGGCGAATCTCTCCGCGCGCTGGAAGAGCTTGTCGCCAAGGCCGGCGGCGAGATCTGCGGCCGTATGGCGATTCTCGCGGAAGGCGACGCTCAGGAGCGCGCCGATCTGATTTATCTTGAGAAGCTCCCGCTCTTCGACAGCGAAGGCAATCCGCTTGAATAAGCGATCCGGATTCTGATTTTAAGCACAAACAGCCCCTTCGACGCATAGGATGCAGAGGAAACGTCGAAAGGGGCTGTTTTATTATGGAAATCACCAATCCAATCAATCACGCGGCGGCCGATGCGCAGGATCTGATCAACCAATCAGCGCTTGACGCTGTCGACAGCAGCTGTCCGGCGGGCAGCCAGAGCTACAGGGTGCAAAGGGGCGACAGTTTTTATCTGATCGCCAGGCGTTTCGGCGTGAGCGTCCGCTCGCTGATGAATGCCAATCCGACAATCGCGGCGGGACGCCTTCTTGTCGGCGATATTCTCTGCATCCCCATGGGAGAGGGCAGGTCCTGTCCCGTCGGCTCATCGGCGTATACCGTGCAGCCGGGACAGAGCGTCGTGGACGTCATGCTGGCATCCAACGTTTCCCTGCGTGCGCTTCGGGAATACAACGAGGATATCCGGCTGACGGCGCTGCGCCCCGGCGATGTGCTCTGCGTACCGCCCGGAGGAGATCGCGGACTCTGTGAAAACGGCGGTCCTGTCTATCGCATCCAGGAAGGCGATACGCTGGAGGAAATTGCCGCGCTGAATGGAACGACGCTGGAGCAGATGCTGAGGCTGAATCCGAATCTGCTGCCCAGCGACTTTGTTGCCGGTCAGGTAATCTGCCTGCCGACCAGGCGCCGCGCACAGCTATCAGACATGGAGGATGAGGGCTGATTCCATAGCGGAACAACATAGAACTGCAAAAAACGGACGGCGCCAAACAGCGTCGTCCGTTTTTGTTGATCAGGATTTTTTCTTCTTCAGCGTATTGAAGTCGAGCTTGTTTTCCGTATGGTTGATCAGGCGCTTGATGTTGGCCCTGTGGCGCCAGATGACGCCGCCGCCGATGCAGGCGGTGATGATGTAAATCGCAGGGTGATAGGGAGTGGTCAGGATGACCAGCAGGGGAAGGACGACCGCTGCTGCCACGGAGCCAAGCGATACATAATGCGTTGCGGAAACGAGAATCAGAAACACCGCAAAAGCAAGGAGGGTCTGAACCGGGAAAACAAACAGCAGCGCGCCAAAGCTCGTCGCAATGCCCTTGCCGCCCTTGAAGCCGAAATACAGCGGATAAAAATGACCGAGTACCGCGCCGAGCACGCCCAGAATACCGCCCAGATCGCCGCCGACGAGCATCTTGCCGACGAATACGGCGATGATGCCCTTGAGCATGTCGCCCGCGAAGGTGAGCAGCGCCATCTTGCGGCCGAGGATGCGCAGCATGTTCGTGGTGCCGGCATTGCCGCTGCCCTGACTGCGGATATCTGTCTTGGCGAAAGCTTTGGAAAGAAGGACGCCCGTGGAAATGCTGCCCAGCAGATAACCAATCAGCACAGTGAGGATAATGTTGAGCATGTGTTAGTTCTCCTTTTGATTCTTCTGCCTCAGGATGAATTTCAAAGGCGTGCCCTCAAATCCGAATGCCTTGCGGAACTGGTTCTCCAGATAACGCTGATAGGCAAAATGCATGAGCTTTTCGTCGTTGACAAACAGGACGAAAGTCGGAGGACAGACGCTTTGCTGGGTTGCGTAATAGATCTTCAGATGCCGTCCGGCGGTGAACGGCGGCTGAAGCGCTGCCGTGGCGTCCGCGAGCACATCGTTGAGAAGTCCCGTGGTAATCCGTCGGGAAGTCTGCTCGTAGGCTGCTTTGACGGATTCAAGCACCTTCGGCACGCGCTGACCGGTCAGCGCAGAGATGAAGACGACCGGGGCGTAGTCCATGAACTTGAGATCCTCGATCACCTGCTTGCGGTAGGCCTCCATCGTGTTGGTATCCTTCTCGACGGCGTCCCACTTGTTGACGACAATGATGGCAGCCTTGCCCTCGTCGTGAACATAGCCTGCGACCTTCGTATCCTGTTCGGTTACGCCGTCTTCGGCATTGATGACGATCAGCGCCACATCACAGCGGCGGACGGCGGTCAGTGCGCGGACGATGCTGTAGCGCTCGATGGATTCCTCCTCGATAGCGCGCTTGCGGCGGATGCCCGCAGTATCGATGATGTTGTATCGCTGGCCTTCCCGGGTAAACGCGGTGTCGATGGCGTCGCGCGTAGTGCCGGCGATGTTGGAGACCATGGAACGATCCTGGCCGAGGATTTTGTTGACCAGACTGGATTTGCCGACATTCGGACGGCCGACGACGGCGATCTGAATCGTGTGCTCGTCTTCCTCCTCGCTCTCGCTGCCCTCCGGGAAATACTTGACCATTTCGTCGAGCAGATCGCCAAGACCGAGCAGATTGACGGAAGAAATCGGGAACGGATCGCCCAGACCGAGGTTGTAGAACTCATAGATCGTGTCGTTCATGCTGACGTTATCGACCTTGTTCACGACCAGGATTACGGGCTTGCCGCTCTTGCGCAGCATCACAGCCACGTCCTCATCATCCGCCGTCATGCCGGTGCGGCCGTCGGTAAAGAAGAGGATGACGTCGCATGTCTCGATCGCAATCTCCGCCTGACGGCGCATCTGCTTGAGCATGATGTCATCCGTGCGCGGCTCAATGCCGCCGGTGTCGATGAGCGTGAACTTGTAGTTCAGCCATTCGCAGTCCGCGTAAATACGGTCGCGGGTCACGCCAGGAGTATCCTCGACGATGGAAATGCGCTTCTTGGCAATCTTGTTGAAAAAAGTGGATTTGCCGACATTCGGGCGGCCGACGACGGCAACAAGCGGCTTAGCCATGGTTATACCTCCGTTCCGCGCAGAGCATAGAGCAGATCCGCACCGTCATCCGGGACGGGCGTGATGCGGATGCCGAGGAGCTCCTGCGCTTTGTTCAGCGTCATGTCGTCGAGGAAGATATCCTCGCCTTCGCGGAGCATGCACGCTGTAATGAGAATTTCATCGGCCTGTTCACCCTGGAGCTGATTGACCAGATCCTGTCCGGTAATCAGCCCGGAAACGGTGACAGTTTCGCCGAAGAAATGGTTGACAATGGGCTTGACGGCGATTTCAACGCCGGGAATGGGGAAGGCGGAGACAAGTTCGCGCATGAAAGGCGCGACGGATGTGCCGGTCGCCATGATCACGCGGCGGGGCTTGGCCTCGCTGTTGTCGGGATCAAGCCTGCAGGCCGTCTGAAACTCATCGCGCAGGCGAGCAAGCAGACCGACGCCGTTTTCAAACTGCGGGAAATCTTCGTAGGTGTCCGCATCGGGAATCGGCAGACCTGCGATCTGATAAAACTCATCCGACGGAAAAACGAAACGGGTTCCGTGCTTGCTGAGCATTTCTTTCTGAAAAGCTTCCGCCTGCTGAACAACCATGAGCGCTTCTTCCTGCGTGTAGGGGCGGAGCGGATAAAGGTGCTCGCGGAATTTTGTCAATCCGACAGGAACGAGCGCAACCGTCAGCGCATGGGGCGCGAGGGAAGCGAGGTCGGAAAGCGTTCTGTCAAGTTCGCTGCCATCGTTGATCTGCGGACAGAGCACAACCTGACAGTGAAAGCTCATGTTGTTTTCAGCAAAGCGCCGGAGGTGCTCCATAATCCTGTCCGCATGGACATGATGAAGCATCTTGTTGCGCAGCTGACCGTTGGTCGTATGCACGGAGACATAAATCGGGCTGGCTTTGCGCTCGATCATGCGATCCATCTCCTGCTTGGGCAGGTTGGTCAGCGTTACGAAATTGCCAGCCATCAGCGACAGACGCCAGTCGTCATCGCGAACATACAGGCTTGGACGCATCCCCGGCGGCATCTGCTCAATAAAACAGAAAACGCAGTGGTTGGCGCATGTCTTCGGGCAGCTCATCAGCGAGGATTCGAGCGTCATCCCCAGCGGATCTTCTGTGTGCTTGTGGATATGCACGGTACGCTGCACGCCGTTTTCATCTTCGAGAAGAAGATCAAGAGACGGTCTGGCGGTCAGATACTGATAATCCACAAAGTCAAGCACTGGCGTCCGGTTGATGGAAATGAGCGTTTCTCCGGCAGAGATGCCATGCCTGGCGGCAAGGGATCCGGGAAAAACGCTGACAATGCGCTGGGACATGGAAGCAATGCACCTCTTTTTCAAATTAACCCAATCTATTATCTACAAATCACGGGATAAAGTCAAGTCTTTTGCCGGCTCTGCAAACGAAAAACGGGGCTGCACAGCCGGTTTTTGCCTGTGCAGCTCCGTTTTATGTTTGATTTGTTTCGAAATCATTTCAGCTTTGTTTCCGGTCGTCTCCATTGTTTTTCTTTCCAATGATTCCGCCGGTCATCTCCTTCAGGTTTCTTCCGATCTTGGCGCCCATTGCTTTGCCGCCGCCGGTCTGGATAAACGCAAAGATGACGACGCCGAGGACGACTGCGGCAAGAAGGAACGCAATGCCTTGAAACGATCCATCCTTGCTTTCTGCGCCTGAGGGCGTATTCTCCTGCGATGCTTCTGCTTTGGCGCTTCCGGTTTGCTCGCCGTAAAGCGTTGTGCTGACAACATCGGCAATCAGATCGGTGGAATTGAGTACGCGCTCCTTGCTGATGGTGTGCGTGCCGAATTCAAGCAGGATGGCGTTGGGGGAAAGATCCTGATTGTAATTGCCCTTGCCGATGAAGATGTCCTTGATCAAACCGGGGTATTGCTTGTCCGCTACGGCTTTGATCTGCTTGGCAAATTCCCGGTTGGCTGCGCTGTTCTGGTTACTTCTGCCGACAAGCAAACGGATCTGCGATGCATTTTCGCCTTCGATCGTGAAGGCGTATTCGCTGCTGTCGGGTATGCCGTCTCGATGAATGTCGATAATGGCGTCCGGGCGCCTCTGCAAAAGGCGCTCAGCGGTGCGTCGGCTGCGTCTGTATGCGCCGGAATCATGCGGAAGGTGGGTCGATTCATCCAGAATTACATCAATTCCGAGTGCCTGCAGTGAATCTCTGAATTCTCTGGCGACGTCGTAGATGCCGCCCTGTCCTTCGATGCTTTCCGTACCATCGGACGGGACATAGCTTTCGTCGCTGTGTGTCACGTACATGGCGATGAGCTTTCTGCCGCGATCTTCCTGTGCGGACGCCGAAGCTGCCTGCTGCGCAAAGACCGCCTTGGCCACCCCTGCATCAAGAAACGAAACATCCGGCATGCTTTCTTCGCCGATCAGCTGCGCTTTCGCCGTCTGGCCGGAAACCGATTCAATTCTGTACAGTTTGTTCTCTGCGCTGATGTATTCATCTCCGGCGCTGACCTGTGTGCAGATGCTGAACAGCCTGCCGCCGTTTTCGTCCGATACCGCGTATACCGTGCCGTCAGGCATTTGGGTCTGCGCAGCTGCTGCGGAAGCGCATAGGGAAAGCGTCAGGGTGACGAAGGCCAATCGTTTCTTCATGCCTGGCTTCCTCCGTGGATGGCGCCGTCCTCGTGCAGAGCGCGCGTCTTCCCTGTCGTCAGCCGCTCGGCCAATTCTCCTGTGAGCTCGCACATCAGCACGGCAATGACGCCAGAGAGCACGACGGCGTCCAGCGCTCCGGCGCCGCCGAGATAGAGCGTCTGATTGATGCCGCGTGCCCAAAGCGTTATAGCACTGATGAGATCAGCGAGGATGACGCCGGATACGCCGGCGATAAAAGCGCTTCTGCGGGAACGGCCGAGCATCCATGCGATCAGACCGGCTGCAACGCCATAGAGAATCATAGGATCCAGAAAGGGCATTTGAACCGGATCAGCCGGGATGATCAGCGTTAGCGCATAGATCGCGGCGGCAGTCAGCGCGCCGCTGACCCACGCGCGCATTTTCTCTTTCGTCGTTCCTGCATGAAGAAGCAGATAGACGCAGACAATGATCGGAACAATCGCGCCGCCGATATTGACCTGAACAAGTCCGAAAGAAATATCAGGAAGCCATCCGCCTATAAAAATGGCTGCGACGCAGGCAAGCGCTTGTCTGTCTGTCAGCGCCATGCGATCCAGTACGCGCTGCAAAACGCCGAAAAGAATCAGCAGTGCGAGTACAATAAGAAGAATCATCCCGATAGACATGAAAATACCTCTCTTTCCTTCGCTGATGTTATTGCCTGTATAGCGTATCCCATCTCAGCGGAATTATCCTTCTGTTCCATGAAATGCATAAAAGATTCAGCGATATGGGAAGGATTGCAAATTCCGGAAAAATCCGATATAATATAAAGCTGTATTACCACAAGGAGGGGTCTTTTCATGGCAAAAACGTATTCTGCCAGCATGCTCAAGGTGCTCGAGGGGCTGGATGCGGTCCGGATGCGTCCGGGTATGTATATCGGTTCAACGGGTTCCCGAGGCCTGCACCACCTGCTTTGGGAGATCGTGGATAACGCGATCGACGAGGTGGCCAACGGCTATGCCAGGAGCGTCCGTGTGGAGTTGCATAAGGACGGCAGCGCGACCGTCGAGGACGACGGACGGGGCATGCCGGTTGATATCCATCCCGAGCTGGGCATTACCGGCGTCGAGATGATTTTCACCCGTCTCCATGCGGGCGGAAAATTTGATCACGAAAACTACAGCTATTCCGGTGGTCTGCACGGCGTCGGCGCTTCGGTCGTCAATGCGCTTTCCCGCTGGCTGACGGTCGACGTCAGCACAGGAGGCGGTAAGTATCGCATGCGCTTTGAGAGCAACTACGATCCGATCGAAAAAAAGATTGCCTCCGGCCGGGCTGTTACGGCGCTTGAGCGGATCGGCGCAACACGCAGACATGGAACGCGCGTTACGTTTATGCCGGATGACACCGTATTTGAGGAAACAAAGTTCAATTCCGAGACCGTGCGCAGGCGTCTGCGCGAGCTGGCCTATCTCAACAGAGGTCTGGAGATCGTCTTCATCGACGAACGCGAGAAAGACGAGCAGAAAAGGCAGCAGGTATTCTGCTTTGAGGGCGGCATTGCCGATTATGTGAAATACCTCAACCGCGACAAAACGCCGCTGTATGCAAATGTCATTATGATCGAGGGCATGCAGGACGACGTCAGGATCTGCCTTTCTGTGCAGCATACCGACGATTATGCGGAGAACATCTTTTCCTACGTCAATAACATCCCGACGGCAGAGGGCGGCATGCATGAAATGGGCTTCAAGGCCGGTTTTACGCGCGCGCTCAACGATTATGCCCGCCGCATCGGAGCGCTCAAGGAAAAAGACAATAACCTGATGGGCGAGGATTACCGCGAAGGCATCACCGCTGTATTGCTGACCTTCGTCCGAAATCCTCAGTTTGAGGGACAGACCAAGGGCAAGCTGGGCAATACCGAGGTGCGCCCTGCCGTTGAGGCCTTTGTGTATGCCAGAATGACGGAGTATCTGGAAAATCTCAAGAATCAGGAGATTGCGCAGGGCATCGTCGACAAGGCCGTCAAAGCCAGCAGGGTTCGCGAAGCGGCCCGAAAGGCGAAGGAGGTTGCCCGCGCGAAGAACCAGCTCGACGCCGCGCCGCTGGTCGGCAAACTCTCCAGCTGCACCGGAAAGAAGCCGGAGCTCAATGAGATGTTCATCGTCGAGGGCGACTCCGCAGGCGGCAGCGCCAAGCAGGGCAGAGACCGACGATTCCAGGCGATTCTGCCGATCCGCGGCAAGCCGCTGAATGTTGAAAAAAAGCGCATTGATCAGGTGCTGGCCAACGAAGAATTCCGTTCGATCATTACAGCGCTGGGCACCAGCATCGGCGAAGACTTTGATATCAAGTCGCTGAAATACCACAAGGTGATCATCCTGTCCGATGCCGATCAAGACGGCGCGCATATCCGCGCGATCCTGCTGACGTTCTTTTATCGCTACATGCGTCCGCTCATCACGGAGGGACATGTATATATCGGCATGCCGCCGCTGTATCGCGTGGCCAAGGGAGATAAGATCGTTTATGCCTACGACGATAAGGAGCTGGCAAAGGTTACGGCTTCCGTCGGCCGCGGCTATACGATCCAGCGCTATAAAGGACTGGGCGAAATGGATCCGCCGCAGCTCTGGGAGACGACCATGAATCCTGAAAACCGACAGCTGATGCAGGTTACGCTGGAGGACGTCGCCGAGGCGGAGCGGCTTGTGACGGTGCTGATGGGCGATAAGGTTGAACCGCGCCGCGACTATATCACGACCTACGCAGATTTTAACAAGGTGGACACGTTCCTCGCACAGGAAGGGAAGGCTAAGTAATGGCACGAAGAAAAACGCCTGACAAGGTTGAACAGAAGCCGCAGCATGAGATCATTCAGCGGCCGATGGAAGAGGTCATGCACATCTCGATGATTCCCTATGCGGAGCATGTCATTCTTGAACGCGCGCTTCCGCGTGTGGAAGATGGCCTCAAACCTGTGCAGCGCAGAATCCTGTTCACGCTGAATGAACTGGGCATCACCCCGGACAAGCCGCATAAGAAGTGCGCCCGTATTGTCGGCGATTGTCTGGGTAAATACCATCCGCATGGTGACAGCTCCGTGTATGATGCCATGGTCCGCATGGCACAGCCGTACAGCCTTCGCGGTATTCTGGTCGATGGTCACGGAAATTTCGGTTCCATCGACGGCGACAGCGCCGCCGCCATGCGATATACCGAGGCGAGAATGGCGCCGCTTGCGCTTGAAATGCTTCGGGACATCGACAAGGATACGGTGCCGTTCAGCTTCAATTTCGATGACTCCCTCAAGGAACCGGACATGCTCCCTGCGCGTTATCCGAATCTGCTGGTTAACGGCGCATCGGGCATTGCAGTCGGCCTTGCAACCAACATTCCGCCGCATAACCTTCGCGAGGCGATCGACGCCGCTATTCTTTTGATGGATAAGCCGGATGCGAGTCTTGACGAAATTATGCAGGTTATGCCTGCGCCGGATTTTCCAACCGGCGGTCGGTTGGTAAAAAATGACGAAATCCGTCATGCATACGAAACCGGTCGCGCCAAGCTGACGGTCCGGGCCAAAGTGCATATTGAAGACGGAAGCGCCGGAAGGAAGCTGATCGTCATTACCGAGGTGCCGTATCAGGTGCCGAAGGCAGCCATGCTGGAAAAAATCCTGAAGCTCAGCGAAGAGAAGAAGGTGCAGCTCGGCGGTATTTACGATATCCGTGACGAGTCCGACCGTACAGGCCTGCGCGCTGTCATCGAACTCAGGCGCGACGTCGATCCGATGCAGGTTCTCGCGGTGCTTTATAAGTATTCCGATCTTCAGGTAACCTTCGGCGTGAATATGGTTGCCATCGCGGAAGGCCGCCCCGTCCAGATGGGCGTCAAGGCAATGCTTTCCTATTATATAGATCATCAGAAGCGCGTCATCACCCGCAGGACCCGGTATGAACTGGCTCAGGCGAAAGCGAGGGAACATATTCTCGCCGGCCTGATGATTGCGGTGGATCACCTCGATGAGGTAATCGCGCTGATCAGACAGAGCAAGAATCCCAAGGAAGCCAAGGAAAAGCTGATGAGCCGCTTTGGCCTGACCGATATCCAGGCGCAGGCGATTCTTGATATGCGGCTTCAGCGCCTGACTGGCCTTGAAATCGAGACGCTGCGCAGGGAATACGCTTCGATTCTTAAACTGATTGATAAGCTGAATGGCATTTTGAAGAGCGAAAAGAAACTCATCGGCGTCATCCGCAGTGAGATGAGCGAAATCCGGGAAAAGTATGGCGACGACCGCAGGACGGAACTGATCGAGGATGATACGGCCCAAATGCCTGTTGTCGAAAACAAGCCCGTTGCGGAAGATACGGCGATCGTGCGTATGCGGGATGGTCAGATCCGCCGCATGAGTCCCCGCATGATCGACAAATTCCTTCAGCAGCCTGGCGTGCGCGAGGAAACGGTCGAAATCATCAAAACATTGACGGACGCATCGCTGTATTTCTTTACGAATATGGGCAATTGCTTCATGCTCGATATTTCGAAGATTCCGGAAACCATGCGCCTTAAGGAACGCGGCAGTCTGCTGACCGGTCTTGTCGCGGGCCTTGGCGATGGGGAACAGATGGTTTCCGTGCTCTGCAGCCGAAGCGACGAGATGCAGCAATTCGGCGATCTGCTCTTTATCACGAAGAATGGTCAGGTTAAGCGCACCGCTGCGGCGGAATACGGCATCAGACGCTCCCGCTTTACCGCGATTACCCTTAAGGGCGATGACGAGCTCGTCGGAATGAAGCCGATTGCACAGGACGACAAGGGAGATCTTCTCCTTGCTACACGTTCTGGCATGGGCGTGCGTTTTAAGCTCAGCGAGGTATCCTCGACCGGCCGTGCGACGGCGGGCGTGCGGGGCATTGAATTGTCTGACGGCGATGAGCTGTGCTGGTATCTGACCCCCAAAGCTGGAGACATGCTTCTGATTGTCAGCGACAGAGGCTTCGGCAAGCGGATGATGGCGGATGATCTTGACCGGCAGAAGCGCGCCGGAAAAGGACAGAAGCTGCTTCCGATGACAAAGTCGGGCGAGATCGGCACGCAGCTTGCCGCCGTGCTCGACGTCACGCAGGCCAAGGAAGTCGCGTTTGTGCAAAAGCATGGCCATGTGACCAGCCTTGGCATTCATGAAATCCCGGTCGATCGGCGGACAGGA
Source organism: Clostridia bacterium (assembly GCA_017436605.1). Taxonomy (GTDB): domain Bacteria; phylum Bacillota; class Clostridia; order Christensenellales; family Aristaeellaceae; genus Ventricola. Next base: position 24,056 of record JAFSCW010000062.1, read on the forward strand.
AGAGGCCAGCTGCTTGTCAGCGTCCTTTTGGACGACGTGGTTACGGATGCCGTGATCAGCCCAAGAGAATAAAATTCCATTTCAAAATCTTCATTATCCATGGCAAAAAGCCGGCGGTCTGGTATCGCCGGCTTTTTGCTTTATTAATTTGGGCGATAAGCCTCCCGGACGAAACAGCCCTCAAAAGTGAACTGACTTGGACAAATATGGCAGCAATGTGAAACCTGCTTTTTTGATGGAAGAAAACGGGGAAAACCAACGTCTAATGAATGAAGTTCTAAAAGACGCCGCCGACACATATAAACCTTGCGAAGGAAAACATGGAGGCGATGCTTTGATGAACAAAAAGCGCCTCGATTGGTCCGCAATCAGAAGCATGCTGCCCGTGCTTGCGCTGGCGGTCATGCTGGCGGCTTCCATCCGGATTCAGGAAGCGCCTGCGCTGATGACTGCGGTGGCGACGCGCGAACTGCCTGTTTATAACGTTGATACGCAGGAAAAGGTGCTGTCCATCAGCTTTGATGCTGCATGGGGGCGTGCAAATACGGAAGAAATCATGAATATTCTGGATCGGTTTGACGTGAAGACGACGTTTTTCCTCGTCGGCTTCTGGGCGGAAAAACACCCTGATCTGGTTGCCGAGCTTGTCCGCAGAGGGCATGAGATCGGCAATCATTCCGCGACCCATCCGCACATGGCAAGTCTTTCAGACGGACAGATACGCGAAGAACTCAGAAGATGCAGCGAATTGGTGATGTCCATTACGGGATCGCCGACGACACTCTTTCGTCCTCCATACGGCGAATATAACGACAACGTCGTCCGGATCAGCCGCGAAGAGGGGTACGAATGTGTGCAATGGAATGTCGATTCCCTGGATTGGAAGAATCTGGGAACGGAAAACATGGTGCGCCAGTGCACAAAGAACGTGAATCCAGGCGACATCGTGCTCTTTCACAACGATTCAAAGTACATTCTGGAGGCTCTTCCGCGGATTCTTGAATATTACACGCAGGCTGGATACAAGATAATCCCAGTGTCCGAGCTGCTTCTTCGCGGCGATACATGGATTGATCACACCGGAAAGCAGCATCAGAGCACACCTGCGCCTGCGCAGCAGAGCAATGACCCTGCTGCGCCGACAACAGAAACGCAGCGACAACAAGGATAGGAGGACGTACAATGGAAAACGTCATTAACACACTGCATCTGAGCGGAAAGGTCGTCGGCACGCCCGTGATCGGGCATGAGGCCTTCGGCGAAAAATTCTATTATCTGACGCTCGGCGTGCCGCGCCTTTCGGGCGCACAGGATCAGCTGCCGGTGACGCTTTCCGAGCGTCTTCTGGACGGCGCGATGCTTTCGGACGGAGACAGCCTTGCCATCGAAGGGCAGGTCAGATCCTATAATAAGATCGTCGAAGGCGCTGGAAGGCTGCTGATTACCGCTTTTGCACAGAAAATCGTCGAACCTGACGAACGGGAGAATCCGAACCAGATTGTCCTGACCGGTACGCTCTGCAAAGCGCCGGCATACAGAACGACGCCGTTCGGGCGTGAAATTGCAGACATGATGCTCGCGGTTAACCGTGCATACGGCAAAAGCGATTATATTCCGTGCATTACATGGGGCAGAAGCGCGCGCTTTGCCGCCAAGCTTTCGGTCGGCGATAAGATCACGCTGACGGGAAGGCTTCAGTCCCGCGCTTATCAAAAGCAGATGCCGGACGGAACGGTGATGGAAAAGACGGCCTATGAGGTGTCCGTCGGTCATCTTGAACTGATCAGCGAGGAAGCAGTCTCCGAGCCGGTTATGCAGGAACCTGCAGGCGGATTTCGAAATGGAACCGTTTTTCAGCAATAATACGCCGAATATCGTTTGCTTTTTGAAAAAAAGACGGGACGCTTTCGCGAACCGTCTTTTTTTTCATTTTGCTTTATGGTATAATACTATGGTAAAGGATTAAAGAACAGCGCGTCAGCGCTTGGAGGTACATAGATATGCTGGATGAACGCATCATGAATGAGCAGATCCACGACCTTGTGGAAGCCATGCTGCTGCTCAAGACCCCGGAAGAGGCGCAGAGCTTTTTCGAGGATATCTTTACGATTAAGGAGCTTCAGGCGGTCGCGCAGCGCCTGGCTGTCGCGCGTATGCTCAAGAAGAAGGTCACCTATCAGGATATTGCCGAGCAGACCGGCGCAAGCACGGCGACGATCAGCCGCGTCAACCGCAGCCTGACTTACGGCGCAGGCGGCTATCAGCTTGTGCTTGGCCGGATGCCGGAATATGACGGTGCATCGGACAAGGGGACGGACGCATGAACCTCAATGATCTGAACAGAGAACAGCGGCTCGCGGCGGAAACGCTTGAGGGGCCGCTTTTGGTGCTTGCCGGAGCAGGATCCGGAAAGACGCGCGCGCTGACCTATCGCGTAGCCAATCTGATCGACCACGGTGTGCCGCCTTGGTCGATTATGGCGATCACCTTTACGAACAAGGCAGCAGCGGAGATGCGCGAGCGTATCGAAAAGCTCGTTGGCCCGGCCGCCGCCGATGTGTGGGTATCCACCTTCCATGCTGGATGCGCAAAGATACTGCGCCGGGATATTGAGAAGCTGGGTTATACACGCTCGTTCACAATCTATGACGATGATGATCAGATGAGCGCGCTCAAGGAGATTCTCAAGCGCCTGAACATTGACGAAAAATACCTTCCGCCGCGCGAGATCAAGAGCAAGATCTCCGACGCCAAGAACAAGCTGCTCGGTCCTCAGGAATGGTTTTCCCAGTCGGATCGGGATTATCGCTGTCAGCTGGTACAGGACGTATATGCCGCATATGAGGAAAAGCTGAAGAGCTCCAATGCCCTCGATTTCGACGACCTGATTGTCAAAACGCTGGAGCTGTTTGCTTCTCATCCGCCGGTGCTGGACGCTTATCAGCGTAAATTTCGCTATATTCATGTCGATGAATATCAGGATACGAACTATGCGCAGTATATGCTCGTCAGCCTGCTTGCCCAGCATAGCCGCAATCTATGCGTGGTAGGCGATGATGATCAGTCGATTTACGGATGGCGCGGTGCGGATATCCGCAACATTCTCGATTTTGAAAAGGACTTTCCCGACGCGAAAGTGATCAAGCTAGAACAGAACTATCGTTCCAGCGCCAACATTCTCGACGCGGCGAATCAGGTGATCGCCCTCAACGAAAACCGCAAGGATAAAGCGCTCTGGACCGAAGAGGGGCCGGGCGAAATGATCCGGCTGTATCGCGCAGGCGACGAACGCGAAGAGGCTGCATGGGTCTGTCAGCAAATCCGATCGCTCACCATGCAGGGCGAGGATTATTCGCGCAGCGCTGTGCTGTATCGCACAAATGCGCAGTCCCGTGTGGTTGAAGAAGCGTTTGTCCAGAGCGGCATCAAGTATCGCATGTATGGCGGTCTCCGGTTCTATGACCGGAAAGAAGTCAAGGATATCCTCGCATATCTGCGCGTGATGATCAATCCGTCCGACGATATATCTGTCCGGCGCATCATCAACGTTCCCAAGCGCTCAATCGGCGATACGACGGTGACGGAGCTTGCGCGCTATGCTGCCGAACAGGAAATGCCGCTGCTGACAGCGTGTATGGACATTCCGGATACCATCGGCAGCCGCGGAAGAAAAAGCATCGAGAAATTCAGCGAGCTGATCATGTCTCTGAGCATGATGTCAGAGAGCATGAAGCTCACCGAACTCGTGCAGTACGTGATCGACACGACCGGACTCGAGAGCCAATACACAAAAGAAGACAACGACGAAAACAGATCGAGGATTGAAAATATCCGTGAATTTGTCGGCGCCGTGCAGGAATTTGAAGAGAAAGCGGAAAATCCGACGCTGCAGGATTATCTGGAAAACGTTGCCCTGGTCTCCGATCTGGATGCGATGAGCGAAGACGGCGGAGCGGTGACGATGATGACGCTGCACAGCGCAAAGGGTCTGGAGTTTCCGTATGTCTTCATGATCGGCATGGAGGAGAATCTGTTTCCGTCTGCGCGCAGCAGGGATGATCAGCAGCGCATGGAGGAAGAGCGCCGGCTTTGCTATGTCGGCATTACGCGCGCGAGAGAGCGGCTGTATCTGTCTCATGCGTCCAGGCGCATGCTCTACAATCAGATGCAGTTCAACGATCGTTCCCGTTTTATCGACGATATCCCTCCGCGCGTTATGGAAGAGGTCTCCGAAAGGCGCGAACCCTTTGGCGCGCCCGTCGGCGAACGCAGGGGAGGATGGCAGAGCGGGCAGTGGCGTCAGCCGGCATGGAGCAAGGGCAGCAGTTTTTCCGGCGCGGCGCAGCCTTCCGCCGGTTCAAGCTGGCAGCCCAAAACGGCTTATCACGTTCCTTCCGGGCAGAAGCAAAGCTATCTCGCATGGAGCAAAGGCTCCGGCGCCGGAATCGGTCATACTGAACGTGTCGGAAATACCAGTGTTTCCGGCGTACAAAGAGGGATGGATAAGCCGGAAACCAAAGTCGTGCGTTCCTCTGCGCACGATGCAGCAAAGCCGTCGCTTTTTGCGGCCGGCGATCGCGTGCTGCATAGAAAATTCGGAAAGGGCGCGGTAATCCGCGTTACCGGAAGCGGATCGGACAGCCGGATTATGATCAGATTTGACGATACGCGCGTGGGCGTCAAGGAATTTGCCCTTTCGATTGCGCCGATCATCAAGACGGAGGGATGAACATGGACGGGGAAAAGCGCATGGAGGCGTTGATCGCCAAGCTGAATGCGGCATCCAAAGCGTATTATGATCAGAACAATGCCACCATGTCTGATGACGAATGGGACAGGCTCTATGCCGAGCTTCGCGCGCTGGAGGAAAGCACCGGGATCCGCCTTGCGGCTTCTCCGACAAGACGCGTCGGCGGCGAGGTGATGGCCGGGTTTGAACCGCACAGACATATTGCGCGTCTGTGGAGCATGGATAAAGCGCAGTCTGAAGAGGAAATCCTCGCCTGGGCGCAGCGATGCGAAAGACTCACCTCGGAAGGCGGTACGCTGCCCGAAAACACGTATTCTGTCGAGTATAAGCTCGATGGCCTGACGCTCAACCTGACGTATGAGGGAGGCAGTCTTGTGCAGGCTGCCACGCGCGGCAACGGCGAGATCGGCGAAGGAATACTTGCTCAGGCGCAGACGATCCGCAGTATTCCGCTGCAGATCCCCTTTCAGGGACGAATGGAAGTGCAGGGCGAATGCATCATGCGCCTGTCGACGCTGGAAAAATACAACGAAACGGCCGATGAGCCGCTGAAAAACGCGCGAAACGCCGCGGCTGGCGCGCTTCGCAACCTCGATCCGAAGGTTACTGCGAGCAGAAACCTGGACGCATTCTTTTATCAGGTCGGCTATATCGAGGGCAGAAGCTTTGCTTCCCAGCAGGAAATGATGGATTTTCTTGCGGAAAACGGCTTTTCGGTCAGTCCGTATACGGGCTATGCGCAAACCATTGACGACGCGCTGCAGCTGGTCCGCGGGATTGAGCAGCGACGCAACGATCTGGACTTCCTGATCGACGGCGCCACGATCAAGCTCACCGATATGCGCACGCGCGAGGTGCTGGGAACAACGGATAAGTTCCCGCGCTGGTCAATCGCGTTCAAGTTTGCCGCTCAGGAGACCGTTACCAGGCTGCTCGACGTTTCCTGGGAACTCGGCAGAACCGGCAAACTCACGCCGCTGGCGCATCTTGAGCCGGTTGATATCTGCGGCGTTACCGTCAAGCGCGCGACGCTCAACAATTACGGCGATATCTGCCGCAAGCGCGTCCGCATCGGCAGCGACGTGTGGATCCGGCGATCCAACGATGTGATTCCCGAGATCATGGGCGTTGTCTGGAACGGAGAAGGTGAAGCGCCCGAAACCGATATCCTTCCGCCGGCAACATGTCCGGCCTGCGCAGGCGCTCTGACGCAGCGCGGCGCGCATATTTTCTGCCTGAATCGCAGGACGTGCAGGCCGCAGGCTGTGGCCCGAATGGCGCATTTTGCCTCGCGTCAGGGTATGGACATCGAGTCCTTCAGCGAAAAGACGGCTGAGCTGTTTTATGATCATCTGGGCATCCGCTCTGCAGCCGATCTGTATTCGCTGGATAAAGCTAGCATGACCGCGCTCAAAGGCTTCGGCGCCAAAAAGGCGGATAAACTGCTGGCCGAACTGGAAAAGAGCAAGGAATGTGAACTGGATGCCTTTCTCTTTGCGATCGGCATTCCGAACATCGGCAAGAAGACGGCGCGCGATCTGATGGAGCATTTTGGTTCTCTGGAAGCGCTGATGAGCGCAGGCGAGGAAGAACTGGTTTCTATTGAGGATGTCGGCGCCATTGTCGCTTCCTCGATCACGGAATACTTTGCTCAGGACGAAAACCACGCCTTTGTCAGGCGTCTTCTCGAGGCTGGCGTGAATCCACGGATGCGCGAGGAGGAAAGCGCAGGCACGCTGTTTGAGGGCATGACCTTTGTTCTCACCGGCACGCTGCCTACGCTTACGCGCGCGCAGGCGGAGGAAATCATCCGCAAAAACGGAGGCAAGGCCGCCGGAAGCGTATCAAAGAAGACGAGCGTTGTTCTCGCAGGAGAGAGCGCGGGAAGCAAGCTTGAAAAAGCGCAGAAGCTTGGCGTGCGGATCATGGATGAGAATGAATTCCTGGGGCTGGTTGCGGAAGGAAATTTCCAGAATTCCTGACGATCCTCTTTCCAACTTGTTCGCTTGGTGCTATAATTATACGATGATTACTTGAAATACGGGAGCGTGGCAGCTGTGAAAAGCATGACCGGTTATGGCCGTTGCCATATCGAAGAAGACGGACGCGAAATTACCGTTGAGGTAAAAAGCGTCAATCATCGTTTCCTGGATATCTCCTACAGACTCTCGCGTACGCTGTCTTTCCTGGATGACGCCGTGCGCAAGGGCGTCGGCGCGCGTCTTTCCCGCGGACATGTCGACGTCTTTGTCAGCTATGCCAATCACAGGCAGGATGCCCGGGAAGTCCGAGTGGATACAGGCCTTGCGCTCGCTTATCAGAAAGCGGTATCAGAACTCTCCGCAGCGCTCGGACGCGAAAATACGCTTCCTTTGAGCGATTTCACCCGCCTGCCTGACGTTTTGACCGTGCAGGAAAAGGAAGAGGACCAGCAGACTGTCCGTGAATTGTTCCTCCGTGCGCTTACGGGCGCGCTGGATGATCTGGTTCAGATGCGCGAGCAGGAAGGCGAGCGCATGCGCTGTGATATTCTTGAAAAGATCGGCAACATCGAGTCGCTCCGCGAGCGCATCGCTGAACGCGCGCCGCTGGTGGTTACGGAATATCGTGATAAGCTGCATCAGCGTATCGCGTCGCTGACGGAGGGAGAAATCGACGAGGCCCGCCTCATCACGGAGGTCGCCATTTTTGCCGACCGTGCGGCAATCGACGAGGAACTCGTACGTCTGCTGAGCCATACGACGGCGATCCGTTCCACCGTTGAAATGACAGAGCCTGTCGGAAGAAAACTCGATTTCCTTGTTCAGGAGCTCAACCGCGAGGTCAACACCATCGGTTCGAAGGCGTCCGATACGATGATCGCGCAGGCCGTCGTTGCCGCAAAAGGAGAAATTGAGAAGCTGCGCGAGCAGGTGCAGAACATCGAATAACCGGAGGGACACGTGGATATCAAGCTTATCAACGTCGGCTATGGCAATTTTATCTCCTCCAGCAGAATTATCGCGATTATCGGACCGGAATCTGCGCCGGTCAAGCGCATCATTCAGGAAGCCAAGGAGGAGCGCCGTCTGATCGATGCGACATACGGCCGCAGAACGCGTGCGGTCATCATTTCCGACAGTGACCACGTTATCCTCTCCGCGCTTCAGCCGGAGACGATCGCGCATCGCTTCGACATCAAGGATAATACCACGATCGTGGAGGAGGAAGAGGCGTAATGCAGGCACAGAAGAAGGGCAGACTCTTTGTTTTCTCCGGCCCGTCCGGCGTTGGAAAGGGAACGCTCAATGCAAAGCTCTTTGAGGAATTCGGCGAGCAGATCGCGTTCTCCGTTTCTGCGACAACCCGCGCGCCGCGCGAGGGCGAAATCGACGGGAAGCATTACTTTTTCATCAGCAGGCAGGAATTCGAAAACAGAATCGCGAATAATGATTTTTTGGAGCATGCAGAATTCGCAGGAAACTGTTACGGGACGCCGAAGTCCTATGTGACGACGCTGCTTGAGCAGGGCAAGAATGTCCTGCTTGAAATCGAGGTTCAGGGCGCGATGCAGGTAAAGGCCAGCATGCCGGAATGTGTCAGCGTTTTCATTCTGCCTCCCAGCTTCGAGGAGCTCGAACGGCGTCTCCGCGGCCGCGGAACGGAAACCGAGGAAAAGGTTCTCGCCCGTCTGGAAACCGCGCGCCGTGAACTTGCCTATGCGCCGCAGTACGCCTATCAGATCGTAAACGGCGGCGATCTTGATGCTGCTTATCAGGAGCTGCGCAGTGTTTACCTCAAGGAAACACAGCAGCTGTAATCGAATTGTTTCGCTTATCGGCGAGGGAATAAAGAGGAGGAACAGATTATGTCCATGACCAATCCCAACATTCTTCAGCTTCTTGAGAAGGCTGACTGCCGCTATACGCTGGTTGTCGAGGTGTCCAAGCGCGCCCGCCAGCTGGTTGACGGCATCCCGCCGCTCATCGACGCCAAGGATAAGGAGAATATGCCCGTCTCCATCGCGATCGACGAAGTGCATCGCGGACTGATTGCTTATGATCGTGCCGCTGAAATTGATGTCAAGTAATACAACAAAAATGTGCGTTGTCCTCGGTGTTACCGGGGGCATCGCTGTATATAAGGCATGTGAGATTCTTCGCCTTCTGCAAAAGCAGGGCATTGATGTGTATGTGGTGATGACGAAGAACGCATGTAAATTTGTCTCTCCGCTGACCTTCGAAACGCTTTCCGGGCATCCTGTTGCTGTGGACACCTTCGAGCGTCCTGCAACCTGGGAGGTTGAGCACATCGCGCTGGCCAAACGTGCAGACTTGTTCCTGATTGCGCCCGCTACGGCGAATATCATCGGCAAAATGGCTTGCGGGATCGCGGACGATATGCTCTCCACGACCGTCATGGCGACCAGAGCGCCGATCATGCTTGCGCCGGCGATGAACACCGGCATGTGGGACAATCCTGCCACGCAGCAGAATCTTCAGACGCTGGCCTCGCGCGGCGTTCATATCGTTTCGCCGGCAAACGGCTATCTTGCCTGCGGCGATACAGGAGCAGGAAAACTGGAAGATGTTGCCGTCATTGCGCAGCGCGCCATGGAGGTTCTGTTTGCCAAGCGAGATCTGGAAGGCGTTCGCGTCATGGTCACAGCCGGGCCGACGCGGGAAGCGATCGACCCTGTCCGCTATATCTCCAATCGATCCTCCGGAAAAATGGGCTATGCCATCGCGCGCGCGGCGCAAATGCGCGGCGCAGACGTTACGCTTCTGACCGGTCCGGTATCCCTTTCCGCGCCGCAGGGCGTCCGCGTGGTTCCTTTCACCACGACGCAGGACCTGCTGGACGCGGCGCTTGAGTATGCCGATGCTCAGGATATCATCATCCAGGCTGCCGCGCCGGCTGACTACCGCGCGAAGGAGATCGCCGGGCAGAAAATCAAGAAGAAAGATGGGGAAGACATGGTTCTTCGCCTCGTGGAGAATCCTGATGTCGCTGCAACCATCGGAAAAAAGAAGCGTGAGGATCAGGTATTTGTTGGCTTCGCTGCGGAGACCAACGACGTAACAGCGCATGCGCAGGGCAAGCTGATGAAAAAGAATCTGGATATGATTGTTGCCAACGACGTCACGGCGCCCGGCGCCGGATTTGATGTCAACACCAACATCGTTACCCTGATGACAAGGGATGCCATGAGAACGCTGCCTTTGATGAGCAAGGACGACGTGGCCGGCTGCATCCTGGATGCTGTGGTCTCGCTTCGGAATGAAAAGAACCTGAAACATCCATAATCCTGTGCCGCTTTCGTTTATGAAGGCGGCATTTGTTATTTCCGGCCGTCATTCATGCATTTTCGCCGTGATTTGAGGGATGTAATCTTGACGTGATGCGCATTTACGCATATAATTGTGTGTATGTATGATAAATTATGGGCGATCTTAACCATAAGCGGGAGGAGGAGTAAACATGCGAAAAAAATGCGAACGAAGCTTTGGCCTTCTGTTTGCATGGATCGTGTTTTCCTGCCTTCTGATTTCCGGCGGATCGCGCCTGATTGGTCATAACGGGGAAGCGGAGGAAGCGCGCGCGGTGCATGTCGTGCGCGCCGCGATCAGCAGTGCGCCCGTCTCATATGCCGAAAGCGGCGTTTCTGAACGGAGTCATCCCGATCAGGCAGCAAAGCTGACAGCATACGCAGACGGAGGCTCCCGTCCCGATACGCTCGTATGCAGCGATGCGAACGGCAATGTTCTTTCTGCCGGTACCTATCTGCATGCGGTATATCAGGCATTTGCACTGGGAGATGGATTTGTATAGGATCCGATTCATATTGACAAATCCTATCAAATAAAGAACAGAGAGGAACATCTACTATGGCAAGCAAGAATGTTAAGCCGAAGAATCCGCGTACGCGTGCGATTGTTCAGCTGGCGGTCATCCTCGTGCTCGTCGCCGTGTGCGGCTATGTGGCGCTCTTTGGTATCGGCAAGGGTACGATGATCAATTACCTCAAGCCCTGGGGCGAAGCGATCAGCCTGGGTCTTGACCTGCGCGGCGGCGTCTATACCGTCTACGAGGCCGAAAACGACGGCTCTCTGGATTTTGAATCCAAGATGAGCTCTACAGTCGGTATCTTGACCAGCCGTCTGACCCGTCAGGGATTCACTGAGGCGACGGTCACCCGTCAGGGCGAGAACCGCATTCGCGTCGAAATCCCGAACGTTTCTGATCCGAATGAAATCCTTCGCATCATCGGCACTCCGGCGCAGCTGTATTTCGTCGACGAAGCCGGCAATAACCTCCTCGAGGGCGCGATGATCAAGAATGCTCAGGCCTCTCAGGACGAAAACGGCCAGCCGTGCGTCGCGTTCGAACTGAACGATGAGGGCGCGAAGCTCTTTGCCGAGGCGACTGCTGCCAATCTGGGCAAGACGATCTCCATCACGCTGGACGGCGAGGTCATCTCCGCGCCGACCGTCAACTCCGTGATCGCGGGCGGCCAGGGTCAGATCACCGGCCAGTTCACCGCGGATGACGCCAAGAATCTGGCGACTCTGATTCTCTCCGGCGCGCTCCCGCTGAATCTGTCTCAGCTGGAAGTCAGCGCGATCTCCGCTACGCTGGGTGTTGAGGCGCTGGATAAGGCGGTTCTTGCCGGCGTGATCGGCGTTTCCCTGGTTATGATCTTCATGCTGCTGGTCTATCGCGTCTGCGGCCTGGTTGCCGACATCGCGCTGACCATCTACATCATGATCGTCGTTCTGCTGCTGGCGCTGACCGGCGCTCAGCTGACCCTGCCGGGCGTTGCCGGTATCATTCTGGGTATCGGCATGGCTGTTGACGCCAATGTCGTTATCTTCGAGCGTATCCGCGAGGAGCTGAAGGTTGGTCGTCCGCTGCCGTCTTCCATCAAGAAGGGCTTCTCCAATGCGCTTTCTGCGATCATTGACGCGAACGTGACGACGGTCATCGCCGCCGTCGTGCTGTATGCCTTTGGCACTGGCACCATCCGCGGCTTTGCGCTGACCCTCGGCATCAGCGTTGTTACCTCGATGTTCACCGCTATCTTCGTTACCCATAAGCTCCTGGACATCTTTGCCGACCTCGGCATCAAGAACCAGAAGCTCTACGTGCGCTAAGGCGGGGAGGGAAAGACAATGAAATTCGAAATGAAGAACCGCCTCAAGCCGTGCGCTGCGGTTTCCGTCGCGATCATGGTGGTCGCGCTCGTCATGTCCATGATGGGCATGGGCATGAATCTGGGTATCGATTTCACCGGCGGCACCCTGATGACCTATAACATGGGCGAAGCGTTTGACACCGCTGTCGTTACCGATGCGCTCAGCGCCTGCGGCATTGCGGACGCCCAGATCGCCAAGACCGGCGAAGACAACACTCAGGTGCAGATCCGCATCAGCGACGTCGAGAATACCGACGAGCTGCGCACCCAGCTTGAAGCCAAGCTTGCGGAAACCTATGCGAATATCGAGTATGTCGATATCACGCGCGTCGGCGCTGTCGTCGGCGGCGAGCTGATCAACAACGCGATTAAGAGCCTGACTCTGGCTGCCGTGCTGATGCTGCTGTATATCGCCGTTCGCTTCGATCTGTATTCCGGTCTGGCTGCGGTTATCGGCCTGGTCCACGACATCGCCATTATGATGTCCTTCGTCGTGATTCTGCGCGGCTTTATCCGTGTTGAGACGACGTTCATCGCTGCGCTTCTGACCATCGTCGGCTATTCGATTAACAATACGATCATCATCTTTGACCGTATTCGCGAGAATTCCCACAAGGTCGGCGTCCGCCAGCTCCCGCGCGACGAGATCGTGAACATCTCCATCAAGGAGTCTCTGCCGCGTACGCTCAACACCACCATCACGACCCTGCTGACGATCGTCACGCTGTACGTGCTGGGTGTGGATTCCATCAAGCAGTTCGCGCTCCCGCTGATCATCGGCATCATCTCCGGCACCTATTCTGCCAACATGATCAACGGCTATGTCTGGTCTCTGCTGATGGATCTTCGTTCCAAGAGCAGGAAGAACAAGTAAGCTTTTCATGTATCGTAAGGGCGGGCATGAGCACCCGCCCTTACGGTGTTTATTCAATCGAGGCAGCTGAGGAAGCTGTTTGGTATACGGACACGGTTTTTCTTTGTTTGGCGATGGATATGACGGCATATTCCTCGCCAAGCAAAGGCGCTCAATACTCGCGAAAGGAGGCCGCATATGCTTCGCTTTGTTCCCAAGCACAAAACTGCGCTGCCTGTTCCGCAGGAACTGGAAGCGCTCGGCGTACCGGATCAGCTGCTCCGTCTTCTGATTGATCGCGGAATCGATACGCCGCAGAAGATCGACCGCTATCTGCATCCGGCAAAGGACGATTTGTATGATCCTATGCTGATGCAGGATATGGACAAAGCCGTTTCGGTTATCCGCGATGCGATTCAAAAGGGCGAAGAGATCATCGTTTTCGGCGATTATGATGTGGATGGCGTAACTGCCACGGCGATCCTCCTGACGTATCTTCGCAAGCAGGGCGCAAAGGCCGGGTATTACATTCCTGATCGTCACGGCGAGGGCTATGGCCTTAATATCTCTGCTGTCGAGCAGATTGCTTCTCATGCGAAACTCCTGATCACCGTCGACTGCGGCATCACCTGTCCAGCCGAGGTTGCAAGGGCCAAGGAACTGGGGATGCGCGTCATTGTGACGGACCATCATCAGCTTGGCCCGGAATTGCCGCGCTGCGAGGCCGTTCTCAATCCGCTCCTTGGCAGGTATCCGTTCCGTAAACTCTGCGGCGCAGGCGTCGCGTTCAAGCTGGTTCAGGCGCTTGGCGGCATGGAAGCCATTGAATCGCTCTGGGAACTGGCCGCGCTTGCCACGATTGCGGATATCGTTCCGCTCCTGGATGAAAATCGCGTGATTGTTACCTTTGGCCTTCGCGCGATGGCTCAGACGCAGCGGCCGGGTCTGATTGCGCTGATGGAATCCTCCGGCGTCGATCCGAAGAACGTTTCCGCATCCGACGTGGCGTTCCGGATGGCTCCGCGCATCAATGCCGGCGGCCGCCTGGCGCTCGCGTCCCGCGGCGTCGAGCTTTTGACAACCCGAAGGCTCGATACAGCCCGTGAGATTTCTGCGGAGCTCGATCAGGATAACACCAAGCGCAGAGAGCTGGAGCTGGATATCTTTGCCAAGGCAGACGAATTGGCGAGAACGGAAACGGATTTTCTGACGGAGCGCGCCATTGTCGTCTGCGGTGAGGGATGGAATCCCGGCGTTATCGGTTTGGCGGCGTCCCGCCTTGTCGAAAAGTATAAATGGCCGACCATTCTCCTATCTCAGGATGGAGAAGTCTGCGTGGGTTCTGCGCGTTCAATTCCCGGCGTGGATATTCATGCAGCCATGGCCACCTGCCGCGATCTGTTTGTCCGCTTCGGCGGTCACGCTCAGGCGGCAGGACTGACGATTGAGAAAAAGAATCTTCCGGAATTCAAAAAAAGGTTGACCAGCGCCATTGTCAGTCAGTCTGAGCCGGAAGCATTTATTCCCACAGAAGAGTATGACCTTGAATTGGAGCTTTCGGAGATGACGGAAGAGCTTGTTCAGGCGTTTTCTTCGATGCAGCCGACAGGCTTTGGCAATCCTGCTCCTGTTTTCTGCGTTCGCGGTGTGCATACAACGGATATCCGGACAATCGGCAAGGATGGCGCGCATCTTCGGATGCGGCTGTCATCCGGCCACGAAATGCGCAATGCGATTGGATTCCGCATGGGCGACAGGGCGGCAGGCATGCCTGAAATTATCGAGGCTGTGGTCGGACTCTCCATCAATGAATGGCAGGATCGCAAGAGCGTTCAATGTGAATTGAAGCAATTCCAGGCTTATATGCCTGCGAAGGCGTTCCTGTGCGAATGTGTTCGCTGCGAAAGCGAGCTCGATGCCTCGTTTATCCGGACCATAGCCAGAAACGAGGCGCAGAACCGCGATACCCGAATCGAACGCATGACGCTTGAAGAGGCAAAAAGGCTGTTGTCCGATGAATTGCTTCATGTTTATCAGGGGACGCTTCTTTGCGTGCATACGCTTTCTGCGCTGAAGATGCTCAATATTCACCTGGCTATTCTGCATGCACAGCTGGATTACGCGTTTATGAAGACTGAAGATATCCGCAGCTTCAACACGCTGATGATGTCGCCTGATTGGGAGCGTCTTTCCTGTCATCCCCGAACGATCATCATGCTCGACGGGTTCCTGAGCAGAAGCGAAATGGAACTGGCTGCCCGCCGGTTCCCACATGCGCGCATCATCGAGGTCACAGATATGAGCGCGCATCATGCATCTTCTGCCAGCAGGCTCTTGCCGGACGATGATCAGCTGCGCGGACTGTACCGCGTGCTGCGCCAGAGAGAAAAAATGGAATATACCCTGAACATGCTTGCTGCGGAAACAGGGCTCAGCGAAGGCGCTGTGCTTTGCGGACTGGAGATTTTCAGCGAACTGGATTTGCTTGAGCTGGAGAGGAAACCCTTGCGCTATCGACTGCTCAAGTCTGGACGCGTCTCCCTTGAAAGCAGCGCGCTCCGCGCCCGCATGCTCAGCATGAAGAGATAAACTGCGAAGGAGGTATACCGGTTTGACACAGGAAGTCTGCAGATCCTTGGAAGAGCTCATTGCGACGATGGTCAAATACCATCCGGACACTAACAATGTTGCGCTCGTCGAAAAGGCATATCACTTCGCCGAAAAAGCGCATGAGGGACAGAAACGCAAGTCCGGCGAGCCCTATTTTGTTCATCCGCTGATCGTTTCCGGTATTCTTGCTGGTCTCATGCTCGATGCGCCGACCATTGCCGCCGGTCTTCTGCATGATACCGTCGAGGACTGCGATGAGGTCACGCTGGAAGTGATCGAAAAGGAATTCGGTCAGGAGGTTGCGCTTCTGGTCGACGGCGTGACCAAGCTCAAGCGACTGAACTTCACCTCGCGCGTCGAGCAGCAGGCTGAATCGATCCGCAAAATGATCCTGGCCATGAGCAAGGATATCCGCGTGGTGCTCATCAAGCTGGCTGACCGCATGCACAACATGCGTACGCTCAAGGCTCAGTCTCCCGAAAGCCAGAAGCGCATTGCGCAGGAGACCCTTGATATCTATGCGCCGCTTGCGCATCGCCTTGGCGTCTATAAGATCAAGCAGGAGCTTGAAGATCTCTGTCTTCGCTATCTTGATCCGGAAGGATATCAGAATCTCAGCGTAAAGGTCGGCATGAAGCGCGCCGAGCGCGAGGAAAACATCCGCGCTGTCATGAAGACGCTGAGCGAGAAGATCAGCGAGATGAATATCCGCTTTGAGATTGATGGACGTCCAAAGCATTTCTACAGCATTTACCGCAAAATGGTGCTGCAGAATAAGCCCTTCGAGCAGATTTTCGATCTGATCGCGCTTCGCGTTCTGGTCGATTCCGTGCAGGACTGCTATGCGGTTCTGGGCGTCGTGCATACCCTCTGGAAGCAGGTTCCTAATCGCTTTAAGGACTATATTTCCATGCCCAAGCCGAACATGTATCAGTCGCTTCATACGACTGTCGTCGGCGAAAACGGCATGCCTTTTGAGGTCCAGATCCGTACGCATGAGATGCACCGGATCGCTGAATACGGTATTGCTGCGCATTGGCGCTACAAAGAAGGCAAGCATGCAGCTGACGGTCTGGATAACAAGCTGTACTGGCTGCGCCAGATTCTGGACTGGCAGAATGACATGCGCGATTCTGAAGAATTTATCAAATCGCTCAAGGTCGATCTGTTCAGCGATGAAATCTTCGTCTTCACGCCGAAGGGCGAAATCGTCGATCTTCCGCGCGGCGCAACGCCGATTGATTTTGCCTATCGCATTCACAGCGCTGTCGGCAACAAATGTGTCGGCGCCAAGGTTAACGGCCGTATCGTGACGCTCGATGCGCAGTTGGATACCGGCGATTTTGTCGAGATTATCACGCAGCAAAACAGCAAAGGCCCCAGCCGGGACTGGCTGAAGATCGTGAAAACCTCTCAGGCAAAGGCAAAAATCCGCAATTTCTACAAAAAGGAACTCAAGGAAGAGAACATCGCAAACGGACGCCAGATGCTCGAATACGAAGCAAAGCGTCAGTCGTCCAACCTGCCCGCATTGATGAAGCCTGAATACTGCGAGCCGATTCTCCGGAAATTCTCCTTTGCGGATATCGACGATCTCTATGCGGCTGTCGGCTGCGGCGGCATTACGGCTGCTCAGGTGGTCACGCGCCTGAAAGAAGAGCAGAAAAACCACGAAAAGCCGCTCGTTCCCGTGCTGCCCCGCATTGCGCCGGAGCATACATCTTCCAGAGGCGGATCCAGTTCCAAAGACGATATGGGCATCCGGGTCGCCGGTCTCCCTGGCTGTCAAGTCCATTTCGCCAAATGCTGCACGCCGCTTCCTGGCGATGAGATTATCGGCTACATTACGCGCGGAAGAGGCGTCACCATCCATTCCCGCGAGTGCGTCAATGTAAACGATTCCCACGATCCGGCCAGATGGATTCAGGCGGAATGGTCCGAGACGACTAATTCTTCCTACAACGGATCAATTCAGATTCTCTGTGCGGACCGCAGCAACCTCCTGGCGGATCTGATGAGCTATCTGTCTGCGCAGAAGGTTACGGTGTGTGCGCTGAATGCCCGCGTGAACAGCAACCAGACCTGTACCATCGAATTGACGCTGCAGGTTGCCAGCAAGCAGGAACTGGATTGGGTGATCAAGCAGATTGCCAAGCGTCAGGATACCATTGAGATTTTCCGAGTATAAACAAGAGGATACAGATATGAGACTGGTTATTCAAAGGGTACTTGAATCGAGCGTTGCGGTTGACGGCAAGGTGGTTGGCAGCATCGGAAAAGGATTTATGGTTCTGTGCGGCGTCGAGGAAGGCGATACGCAGGCCGATCTGAAATACTGCATCGACAAGACTGCGAATCTGCGCATTTTTGAGGACGACGCCGGAAAAATGAACCGCTCCATTCTGGACGTCGGGGGAGAGATTCTCGCCGTTTCGCAGTTTACGCTCCATGGCGACGCCAGACATGGCCGCCGTCCCAGCTTCAGTACCGCTGCCCGTCCCGATCTGGCTGTGCCGATGTACGAAGCCTATTGTCGGGGGCTGCGCGATCTGGGCATTCATGTCGAAACCGGCATCTTTCAGGCCGATATGAAGGTGTCTCTGATCAACGACGGACCGGTTACGCTGCTTCTGGATTCCAGGAGGATTTTCTGATGACACTCGATATTCGTACCGTAACCGGCGGTCCGCTGGAGGTCAATACCTATGTCGTCGGTGCATCTGACGGCCCGGAATGCCTGATTATTGATCCTGGCGCCGAGGTTCAGAAGGTACAGGAGGCTGTTGCGGGCCGCAGCGTTCGCGCGCTGCTTCTGACGCATGGTCATTTTGACCACATGCTGTATGCGCAGCATTGGCTGGATCAGGGCGCGAAGCTCTATGTTCATGAGCTTGACGCGCCTGCCCTGCGCAGTCCGTCTCTGAATCTGGCGTCCGTTGTCAATCAAACCCTGCTGCTGCCTCAGGCAGATGTTCTGTTGCATGACGGCGACGTCATCAGGGAAGCCGATATGGAACTGACCGTTCTTCATACGCCCGGTCATACGCCTGGCGGCGTTTGCTTTCAGCATGATCATACGCTTTTTTCCGGCGACACGCTGTTTTATCGCAGCTATGGCAGAATCGATCTGCCGGGCGGGGACGGAAGAGAACTATATGCTTCGCTGATGCGGCTGATGCAGCTCGATGGCGAGACGGTCGTGCTTCCCGGACATGGCATGAAAACAAAGATTGCCTGGGAGCGGGGTGCTTATCGTTGAAAATTGCCATTGAAACGCCGTTTGAGCAGTTTCAAAACGACATTGCCGACGTCGTTCGCCTGTTTTATGGCGAGGGCGCTGCTGTTGCAAAGGAAGAGCCGCACGACGCTGTCCTGACGCATATTCATGCGCTGGAAGGAACGAAGTGGAAAGAGAGCTTTTCTCTTTCCGGCATGCTGTCGCATCCGGCGCTTTCTCTGTCGGGCGAGGCTGTTTCGGACGGCGGACTCGAGGAGAAGCGTCAGCTCAAGCGGCTGATCAAACGCTGCGCTTATCTCCTTCTAAAGGAGGTCACCGGCAGACGTCCAGCCTGGGGATCGCTGACGGGAATTCGTCCGACACGGCTGTATTATCAGCAAATGGAGCAGGGGAAGACGCGCGCGGAGGCGAGAGAGGCGCTCTGTTCTCTTTTTGATCTTTCTGAAGAAAAAATCGGTCTGCTCGATGAAATCATCACTGCGCAGGAGGGGCTGATCAAGCGCCCGCCCCATGCATGTGATCTTTATGTCGGCATTCCGTTCTGCACGACGCGATGCGCCTATTGCTCGTTTTCCTCCGGCGAAATCGGAAACGGCAGGCTTGTCGAGCCTTATCTGGACGCCCTTTTCCGCGAAATTGATTTGTGCAGCGAAATGGCCAAGGACATGGGTCTTGATATCCGAGTTGGCTATATCGGCGGCGGTACGCCAAGCAGTCTTTCAACGGCTCAGCTTGATCGCCTGCTTGTTCATATGCATCAGCGCTTTGGTCCGCTGGAGGAACTGACTGTCGAAGCTGGACGCC
The DNA here is from genome assembly GCA_017436605.1 of Clostridia bacterium. Taxonomy (GTDB): domain Bacteria; phylum Bacillota; class Clostridia; order Christensenellales; family Aristaeellaceae; genus Ventricola. The sequence continues at coordinate 43,485 of JAFSCW010000062.1, forward strand.
CGGATACACTGGATGAGGAAAAGCTCTCCATGCTCCGCAGCCATCCGGTTACACGCATCAGCATCAATCCGCAAACCATGAACGACCGTACGCTCCAGACAATCGGGCGCGCGCACACCGCAGCGCAGACTGTTGAATGCTATGAACTCGCCAGGCGTCTTGGATTTGACGACATCAATATGGACGTCATTGCCGCTCTCCCCGGGGAAGATTATACGATGTTCGCCTATACGCTTGAGCGCATTGCCGAGCTGGCGCCGGATAGCCTGACGGTGCATACGCTGGCGATCAAGCGGTCCTCTAGGCTCCATGAGCAGAAATACCGGCAGCAGGAAGAGGACGTCGCCCGCATGGTCGCTCTCGGGCGCGAAACCGCGCATAAAATGGGGATGCGCGCATATTATTTGTATCGACAAAAATATATGGCAGAGAATCTTGAAAACGTCGGATACGCAAAACCGACGAGCATCTGCCGGTATAATATTGACAACATGGAGGAGACCACCAGCGTTCTCGCGCTGGGCGCAGGAGGGATTTCCAAATGCGTGATGCGTCAGGAGGAGAAAATCCTCCGTGCGCCGAATATCACCAATATCGAGCAATATATCCAGCGAGTCGACGAGATGGTCGAGCGGAAGCGGGAAGCCTTTGCGTATAAGGCTGCCTTCCTTTCGCGGATGGCAGAAAAGGGGGACGGACATGATCATCAGCGATAAACAGGAACTCAGGCGCTGTGTGAAGCAGCTCGTCCGCCGTGCTGAAGTCTGCGAAGCGAGCCTGTCTTTTGATGTGAATCAGGGTGCCCTGGGCGTTGAGCCCATGCTCAATCTGTGGACGTATCCATCCGGGACAGCCGGAGAAACAATGCGTCGGGCATGCGCATCAGAGACGCCCTTTTCAAGCGATGCTATCGCGATGTTTGCTGCGCTGGATGCCATGGATTTGCCCGTTCAGGATCTGGACCGCGCAGACAGAATGCAGCGCGAATACGATCGGGATGCGTATCTGCGGGAAATTCTCGATACCCTGCGCGCAAAATGTGTGCTGATCCGCGTTCCGTATTCCCGTTCGATGGACGCCGTTTTCGAAGACGACCGGCTGAGTCCGCTTCTTGTCGCCGAAAAGCAGCTGTTTGTCCCCGGGCGATATGGAATTGACTATGCGCAGGCAGCCGAAAGCCTGCTGGACGCCGCCCACGCCTGCGGCGCTCGCAACATCGCTGCGGATTGCTTTGATGCGGATTCGATGCGCTACTGCCTGATGCCGCTTTGCGAAGACAACGGTTTTGCGCTCCATGTTTCCCTTGGCAATCGCGATGATATTGATCGTTTTGTATTGATGCTGGATGAATTCCCAGGGCTGCGTGTGCTGGCTAATGCCTCTGCGGAGGATGAAGCACATCTGATCGAAGCGGCTGTTCAGCATCCGCGAATGCTTGTTCGCTTGAGCATCTTGTCAAACATTCCACAGGCGCTCTCCATGCTGGGAACGCGCTTTGTCCCGTACAGCGCCTGTGCCGTACAGCCCGAACAGATGCTTGGCCGCTGGCTCGGTGCAAAGGAAATCATCTGGCAGAGCCTTGCGGAAGCCTATCTTCCGCTTGCGCGTTCAGGATACGAACTCCAGAGCGCTGCAATTGAGCGCGATGTTCGCAGGCTTTTAAGCGGCAACCTGCTTGCTCTTTGCATGCCGGATGCGCTATAATATGACCAAGAATCCATAAGCTTTCATTCAACCTTTGAGGAGGAATCGTATATGAATCCGATTTTCACCATTGAAATGGAAAATGGCATGACCATGAAGGGCGAACTCTATCCGGAGATCGCGCCGAATTCCGTCGCGAATTTTATCGAGCTGGCAAACAGCGGCTTCTATGACGGCGTGATCTTCCACCGCGTCATTCCGGGCTTTATGATCCAGGGAGGCGATCCCATGGGTCAGGGCATTGGCGGCCCCGGCTATTGCATCCGCGGCGAGTTCACCCGCAACGGCTTCAAGAACCCGCTCAAGCATACCCGCGGCGTTCTTTCTATGGCGCGCAGCATGATGCCTAATTCTGCCGGCAGCCAGTTCTTTGTGATGGTTGAAGACGCGCCCCATCTGGATGGCCAGTATGCGGCGTTCGGCAAGGTGACCGAGGGCATGGAAACCGCAGACGCGATCGTCAGCGTGCCGCGCGATCGTGCAGATAAGCCGTATGAAGATCAGAAAATGAAGTCCATTCGCGTTGAAACCTTTGGCGTCACCTATACCGTCGAGAAGATCAAAGGCCGTGGCTAAGCGGAGGAACCTGTGAAAAAGAACAAGGTTGTCATCCATCTGATGGGGCGCGATTATGCGCTGCTGACAGACCAGAATCCCGAAAAGGTTCAGCGTACCGCCCGATATGTCGACCGCAAAATGCGCGAAACGGCCATTACAACGCGCGCAGGCGAAAGCATGGTTCCGACGCTGACGGCCATGAATCTGGCTGATGAGCTGTTTCGAGCTCAGGATGAGAATGTACGCCTGAAAAAGGAACTGGCTTCTCGCCAGAAGGATTAATCGGCGGCGGCACGGGGGTGAAGCTCTGTGCCGCTGTTTTTGTCATATTGACCCTGCACAGATTGCTGTGCATACTGGGAGGATTTATGGAATTGCTTTCCCCGGCGGGAAACCGCGACGCTCTCGTTGCGGCCATATCCTGCGGCGCAGACGCTGTATATCTGGGATATACAGCCTTCGGAGCGCGCAGCTATGCCGGAAATTTCGATGCGCAGCAGCTTCGCGATGCAATTGATTATGCGCATGAGCGCGGCAAAAAGGTGTATGTCACGGTCAATACGCTGATCAAGCAATGCGAAACGGACGATCTGTGCGATGTGCTGGAATTGCTTTCAAATACAGGCGCGGATGCGGCAATCGTTCAGGATATGGGCGTCGTATGCCTGGCGCAGGAGCGATTCCCGGAGCTCACGCTGCACGCCAGCACCCAGATGACCATTCACAACGCGCAGGGCGCACGGCTCATGAAGCGCATGGGCCTGACGCGCGTCGTGCCCGCCCGCGAATGTCCGCTTTCTGAACTGCGCCTTATGGCGGATGAGGGCGTCGAAATCGAGGCTTTTGCGCATGGCGCGCTTTGTGTCGCCGTTTCCGGTCAATGTCTTTTTTCCAGCATGATCGGAGGAAGAAGCGGAAATCGAGGCAGATGTGCACAGCCATGCCGTCTTCCGTACCAGCTGGATGGCGGTGAGAGCGGATACCTGCTTTCTACGCGAGATCTCATGCTGATCGATCGGATTCCGGAGATGCGCGACGCCGGCGTCTATTCATTCAAACTGGAAGGCCGCATGAAACGTCCGGAATATGTGGGCGTTATTACGCGCGCATATCGCGAAGCAATCGACGCAGCGCAGGCGCATATTCCATATCATCCTGATCCGGCGACAATCCAATCGCTCAAACAGATCTTTAATCGCGGCGGTTTCACGGAAGGCTATGTCATGGAAAAAAGCAATGCTGCACTCATGAGCTGGGAGCGCCCGAATCATTGGGGAATTCATATCGGAAAGATTACTTCCGCGAAGGGACAGCTCGCACGTGTTTTTCTTCATGAAAACCTGAACGACGGCGACGGACTGCAGATCCGGGGCAGAGAAGAACTTGATCTCACGTATTCCGGAAACCATACCCCGCAGGGCAGCGAAGCCACCGTTCGCGTTCCAAATGGAAAATTCAAGCCGGGCGACGCCGTATACAGGCTCACTGACGCTGTGCAGATGGCTGAAATCCGCAGGATTATGGAAAATGAGCAGATCCAGATCCCGCTTTTTGCAGAACTCTATGCCATGCCCAATGAGTTACCCCGTCTGAAGCTCAGCGATTGCGACGGACATACGATTGTCGTCGAGGGCGAACAGATTGTACCGGAGGCGCAGCAGCGCGCATTGGATCATGATGCGGCCATGAAGCAGCTCTCCAAGACAGGCGGAACACCATACGTCCTCCAATCCCTTGAGATGCAAAGTAGCCATGCATTCATGACTGCTGGAATGCTCAACGCCCTTCGCCGCGATGCGCTTACAGCTATGCAGCGTGCCCGTATCACAAAACAGAAGAATCATGCGGTTTCAAACGTATATCCCGTCAGCTTTCCGGCGCAGCAAAGGCTTCTGATCGCGCAGAGCGAGCGTCTTTCTGATGCGGAAGCGCTGCTGAAAGCCGGCGCAGACGTATTCTACTGGGAGCCGCAGAACTACGCGTCGGCGTATCTTGACAGCCAGATTGCGGACGCACCCGATCTGAAGCCGGTGCTTGTCCTTCCTGCTTTCATGCGCACGGCGGAACTCGATGAGGTGTATCGCTTCGTTTGCCGTCATGCTGCGCGCTTTTCGGGTATTGCTGCCAATAATGCCGGTCAGCTTGAAAAAGAGTGGCCTGTGAACGTCTTTGGCGGCCAAGGGCTTAACGTCATGAACGCCGAAAGCGCAAAGTTCTATATCGCATTGGGCGTAAAGAGGCTTACGGCTTCCTGCGAACTGAGCTTCAAGGAACTGAAGGAGCTGACAGCCTGCGGCGGAAACTATGAACTTGAGGTGTACGGACGAACCGTTCTGATGCTTCTGAATCACTGTCCCAGGAGAACAGCTTCCGGATGCGAAAAGCAGGATGCCGCCTGCGACGCCTGCGCGTCAAACGGGGGATATCCGGACGTGTATACGGACAGAAAGGGCTATCGTTTCCCTGCAAGACGGACAAAGATGCCTCACGGCTGCGTTCTTCGCCTGTATAACAGTCTGCCGACGGATATGGCCAAATTCGCAGGAAGACTGCATGCATCCGGTTTCACCCTGCGCGTCAGTTTCACGGATGAGTCTTTGACGAGGCAGACGGCGATTGTCGCATCGTATCGAAATGTCCTTGATGAGGGAAGCATTACACATACTGTCGAACAAGCGACGTCCGGTCATCTGGCCAGAGGCGTCGAGTAAAGGAGGGTATATGACCGAAAGATCCCTTCGTGTATTGGAATTCAATAAGATCCGCGATCAGCTTACCCAATACTGTGAATCTGATATGGGCGCGCAGCTGTGCAGTCAGCTGGTTCCCAGCAGCCGCGTTGACGACGTCTGTCGGATGCAGCAGGAGACGCGCGAAGCGCACGACGTGCTGACCTATCTTGGCGGCTCGCCGATGGTCGCCTTCTCTGACGTACGTACCCAGCTTCATCTGGCAGAAATTGGGTCGACGCTGTCTCCGCGTGCGCTAATGGATATCGGCGCATCGCTGCGTGCTGCACGCGCTGCGCGCGAAGCGTTGGTGAATGACCGCGAAGGCACGCCCATGATCTCTGCGAATGCTGCGCGTCTTTCCGTGTTCAAGTCCATTGAGCAGGCAATCGGCGACGCCATCATCAGCGAAGACGAAATTGCCGATCGCGCCAGCTCAGAGCTTTTTACCATTCGCCGAAAAATGCGTGCCTGCAATGAACGCGTCCGGGAACGTCTGAACAGCATGATCCATAGCCAGACGTATGCCAAGTATCTTCAGGATGCAATCATCACTATGCGCGGCGACCGCTATGTTCTTCCTGTCAGGCAGGAATACCGCGCAATGATCCCGGGCATCGTCCACGACCAGTCTGCCACAGGGGCGACCATATTCGTCGAGCCGATGTCCGTCGTGGAAATCGGCAATGAGCTCAAGCAGCTGATTGCAGCTGAGCATGCTGAAATCGAGCGGATTCTCCGCTTGCTCTCCGCGCAAATTGCTCCTGAGGCAGCCGCCATGGCTGATAACCTTGCCATTCTGGCGCAGCTTGATTTTGCTTTTGCCAAAGGCTCGCTTGCAAAGGCAATGTTTGCCATTGAGCCCAAGATCAACAGCGAAGGCCGCATCCGCATTGTACGGGGACGGCATCCGCTGATCGATCCGCAGAAGGTCGTTCCGCTGGATATCCGGCTGGGCGAGGATTTCACCTCTCTGATTATTACCGGTCCCAATACCGGCGGCAAAACAGTCACGCTTAAGACTACCGGTCTGTTTACGCTGATGGCTCAGGCCGGTCTTCAGGTTCCTGCAGAATATGGAACAGAGCTCGCCGTTTTCGACGACGTCTTTGCGGATATCGGCGATGAGCAATCCATTGAACAGTCTCTTTCGACATTCTCCGGCCATATGAAAAACATCGTCTCCATTCTGGAAAACGTCACGCCGGAATCCCTGGTTCTTTTTGATGAGCTTGGTGCAGGTACCGATCCGACAGAAGGCGCAGCGCTCGCGCAGGCCATTCTCTCCATGCTCCTTTCCATGCACACAAGAACGGTGGCTACGACCCACTACAGCGAGCTGAAGGAATATGCGCTGACCACGGAGAACGTTGAAAACGCATCCGTAGAGTTTGATGTTTCAACGCTCAGGCCGACATACCGTCTGTCCATTGGTATTCCCGGAAAATCCAACGCTTTTGAGATTTCCCGTAAGCTCGGCCTTCCCGAATTCGTCATCACCAAGGCAAAGGATCTTCTTTCCAAGGAAGCGGTTCGCTTTGAGGATGTTATCGCCAACGCCGAGTATCATCGTCAGATCGCAGAGAAGGAAAGAAAGATCGCCGAAGAAGCGCGCCAGGAAATGATTGCCATTCGCAATCAGGCTGAAGCCGAGCGCAAAAAGCTGGAAGATCAGCGTGACAGGGCGATCAAGAAGGCGAAGGACGAGGCAAAGCGCATCGTCGAAAATGCCCGCAGGGAATCCGAAGCGATGATCACCGAGCTGCGCGCCATGAAGAAAGCCGGAGGCGCACAGGAGCACGAGATTCAGAAGGTCAGAAAGAAGATCGAGCAGGCCCAGGAAGCGCTTGCCGAAAAGAAAGAGGTCGCCGGCGAGATTCCCAAGAGCGTAAAACCGGGCGACATGGTGCGCATTGCCTCCATGGATGTCGAAGCGACCATCATTACGCCGCCCGATGCAAAGGGATTTGTCCAGCTGAAGGTGGGCATGATGAAAATGCGCGCCCAGCTTTCTGATCTGAGAACGATGACGTCCACGCAGCAGCTGATCAAAAAAGAGCAGAAAAAGCTGGAGCGGAAAAAATCCATGCGGGAACAGCGCGTCGATATCACGATGCGCTCCGTCCGCCAGGAGCTCGATGTGCGCGGAATGGCGCTGGATGAGGCGCTGCCCGAGGTGCAGAAATTCATCGACGACGCCATGCTTTCTTCGCTTGGTGAAGTGTCGATCATTCACGGAAATGGCATGGGTATTCTCCGGGCCGGTATTCAGGATTGCCTGCGGCGCCATCCTGCTGTCAGCAGCTTCCGCCTCGGCCGATATGGAGAAGGAGAAACAGGAGTTACCATCGTAACCATCCGATAAACCGAGTATTTTCAGCGCTCGCCGGTTAGCATAAACGAGGGGTGAGCGTATGAATCAAAACATGCATCCAAAGCAGAGAGCGCTTCTGGCTATAGCGCTCTCTGCTGTTCTTTATGTCAGCTGGGATTCCGGACAGACGGCAAAACCCGTGTATGCACAGGGAGAATATGTGGAATCACTGACAGGCGTTTCCAGTCCTTTTGCGGACGTTGCTCAGGTAGTCATGCCATGCGTGGTCGGCGTCAGCAACCGGGCAAACACATACAGCATCATCAGCGGTCAGACGGAGCTGATTGAACAATCGACCGGTTCCGGCGTGGTCATTACCACACAGGGACATGTTGTCACCAATTACCACGTTGTCGAAGGCGCCAGCGATGTTCAGATCCTCTGGCAGGGGCAATACCTGCAGGCTGAGGTAATCGGCGTCGATGAACTGACTGATCTGGCTGTGCTGCGCGTGTCGGAAGATATCAGGCTTCCAGCCGTGCGAATGGGAAATGCGCAGGATGTACGCGTGGGAGATTGGGCCATTGTAATCGGAAATCCACTGGGCAGCCGATTTGCGGATACCGTAACCGTTGGAGTTGTATCCGCGCTTGATCGTGAATTGGAAGATCAGTCGATTGTAAAAATGCTCCAAACAGATGCAGCTATCAATTCAGGAAACAGCGGCGGGGGAATGTTCAATACGAAAGGCGAGCTCATCGGCATTCCATCCCTGAAGTTCAGTTCATCCGGGCGAAAGGGAACCGCCAGCATTGAAGGAATTGCCATGGCCATCCCGATGGATGTCGTGCAGCCCGTTGTAAACAGCCTGATTCAATATGGAAAAGTTACGCGGCCAAAGCTGGGCATATCCGTCATGACCCTTCGCGGAAGCGAAGAACCGACTGAAGGTATGCTCCCGGCAGGCGTATATGTCAGTGCCGTTTCTGCCGGAGGCAGCGCTGATGTCGCTGGCATCAGCCCCGGCGACATCATCATTCGAATTGACGGGGAACGGGTTATGCTTCATACCGATTTGACGAACAGGATTGCTGCAAAATCGCCAGGGGATACCATGACGCTGACTGTTTATCGCATTGAAGGGTTGGAAGAGCTGACACTTCAGGACAAAATTCCTAAAGGCGAAACGATTGACTTCAATATCGAACTCCAAATGCCTGCCACAGCGACCTAACATAACGTCCCCTTCGCCTGCATACGCTTGCATGACGGCAGGGAGGGATGAAATCATGCAGGCCTACGATCTGTACAGAGATATCTCGGAAAGAACACAGGGCGATGTATATATTGGCGTCGTCGGACCTGTGCGCACAGGCAAATCGACATTCATCACAAAGTTTATGGAAAAGCTCGTCATACCAAACATTGAAAACGCGCACATTCGAGCGCGCGCCCAGGACGAGCTGCCGCAAAGCGGTTCCGGAAAAACCATTATGACCACTCAGCCGGCGTTTGTGCCCAATGAAGCCGTTCAAATCACGCTTGCTGAGGGAAGCAGCATCCGCCTCAGGCTGATTGACAGCGTCGGATACTGGGTACCCGGAGCGCTTGGAACAGAAGAGGGCGGTGCGCTCCGCATGGTACACACGCCGTGGTCAAGCGGAGAAATCCCCTTGGAACAGGCAGCCGAGATTGGAACCAAAAAGGTGATTGGAGAGCATTCCACCATCGGACTGGTCATGACGACAGACGGCAGCGTGACCGATTTGCCCCGCGAAAGCTATGCCGCAGCGGAAATGCGCGTCATTCAGGAACTTCAGGCGCTTTCCAAGCCTTTCGCAGTGATCCTCAATACGCGCTTGCCGTCATCGTCAAAGACGGTCTCGCTGTGCAGGGAGCTCGAAAGCAAATACAGCGTTCCCGTCATCGCAGTCAATGTGGCTGAAATCAGCCACGAGGACATTCTTCAAATCCTGGAAAAAGTGCTGAATCAGTTCCCGATTACAACGATGTTCCTTCAAACACCGGAATGGTTGACTGCACTTGCGGATGATCACGAGTTGATCGTCAGCCTGACAAACAGCATAGCGGATAACGCTCCGGATAAACTGCTGATCGGCGATACATCGGCATATGCGGGCGAGCTCAAAAACAATCCGTATATCGCCGACGTGACGGAGAAAAGCCTGAATCACGGCAAAGGGGAATGCGCGCTGCAGATCAATATGCAGGAAGGGCTGTTTAACCAGATCCTCGCTCAGCAATGCGGTACGGAAATCCGAAGCGATGCGCATTTGCTTTCTCTTCTGCAGGAACTGGTAGCGGCCAAGCGGGAATATGATCGCGTCTCGCAGGCGCTCAAGTCCGCGCGCGAGACGGGGTATGGACTGGTTTCGCCGGCATTGAGCGAATTGACGCTTCAGGAGCCGGAAATCATGAAGCAGGGCGGCCGATTTGGCGTCAGGCTGCGAGCCAATGCGCCGAGCCTGCACCTGATCCGCGTCGATATCCAGACAGAAGTATCGCCTGTTGTCGGCACAGAACAGCAGTCCGAAGAAATGATTCGATATCTGATGGAAGGATTCGATCAGGATCCCCAGAAACTATGGCAAAGCAATCTCTTTGGAAAGCCGCTGGCAGATCTGGTCAGGGAAGGACTGGCCAATAAGCTGATGCACATGCCCGCCGATACACAAATCAAAATTCAGCAGACACTTGAGAAAATCATCAACGAAGGAAACGGCGGAATGGTCTGTATTTTACTGTGATTAATACCGTTAGTCTGTTTTTAAAGAAGCAGACTGACGGTATTTTTGTTGTGCATAAAGTGCTTGCGTCATCACAAAAAGCGACGCTCAAGAGGGGAAAAACCTAAAAAACTTAGTTTCTTTTTGCACGAATATATGTTATAATGTAGCGTAACATTTTACCTCAATTCGATGTGCAAAACTTTTGCAAGGGAATTGATAAGTGAAGGGAGGAACTTGTCTGTGGCTACTACCCAGACATTTGGCGGCGGCGTCCATCCGCATGAGATTGGCAACGGCAAGAATGCAACCAATTCTCAGCCGATCGTGAACGCGGCTGCCCCGGCTCGAGTGACAATCGCCATGTCTCAGCATCTGGGCGCCCCTGCGGCGTGCTGTGTGAAGGTTGGCGACGTTGTCAATATGGGTCAGGTCATCGGTGAGGCGCAGGGCGCCATCTCCGCGCCGGTCCATGCGTCCGTTTCCGGTAAGGTCGTCGCGGTGTCGACCTGTGTCCTTGCGAGCGGCAAGAGCGTCCCTGCCGTCGTTATCGACAACGATTACGAGGATCGCTGGGACGAGTCTGTCAAGGCTTGTGAGAATGTGGATGCGCTCAGCGCCCAGGATATCGTCGACATCGCCCGTTCCTGCGGCGTCGTCGGTCTTGGCGGAGCGACTTTCCCGACGGCCGTGAAGCTCAACACTGCCAGCCTCGATCCGAAGCCTGATACGCTCGTGATCAACGGCAGCGAATGTGAACCCTATCTGACCAGCGACCATCGCCTGATGGTTGAATGCGCTGAACAGATCATCGACGGCATCCGTTTCGCGATGAAGGCGACCGGCGTTTCCTGCGCCAAGGTCGGCATCGAGAACAACAAGCCCGACGCGATCGAAGCGATGAAGGCTGCTGCGACTGACGGCATCGAGATCGTTGCTCTCCCGGCCAAGTATCCGCAGGGCTATGAGAAGATGCTCATCTACGCGCTCACCGGCCGCAGGGTTCCCAACGGCAAGCTGCCCAGCGCTGTACAGTGCATCGTGATGAACGTGGCGACCTGCGCTTCGCTGTCCGATGCCGTGCGCAAGGGACAGCCGGTTATCGACCGCATCGTGACCGTTGCTGGCCGCGTTGCCAATCCCTGCAATCTGCGCGTGCGTATCGGCGTACCGCTGCTCGACGTGATCGATCAGGTCGGCGGCATGACCGACGGCGTCCGCAAGCTGATCTGCGGCGGCCCGATGATGGGTAAGACCATGTCCACGCTGAACACGCCGATCACCAAGAACTTCAGCGCATTCCTCCCGCTCGGCGAGGAAAGCGTCAGCGCCGAAGAATCTGCCTGCATCCGCTGCGGCCGCTGCATGCGCGCCTGCCCGATGGGCCTGATGCCGGCGAAGATGGATGCGCTCGTGCGTCATGGCGATTACGCCGGCGCGATCGCCCTGGGTGCGCTCAACTGCATGGAGTGCGGTTCCTGCACGTATTCCTGCCCGGCCAAGCGCGAGCTGCTGCAGGCCATCAAGGTTGCCAAGTGCATCGGCGGCAATATCAAGGCTTAAGTTACGGAGGAACGTGAAAATGTCTAAGTATGTTGTATCGTGTTCTCCGCATCTGCGCGACAATGTGTCGACCAGGAGCATCATGCAGGACGTCTGCATCGCCATGCTGCCTGCCTGTATCGCCGGCGTGCTGTTCTTCGGTTATCGTGCGGCGATCATCCTCGTGTTGTCCGTTGCGGCTGCGGTTCTGAGCGAGAAGTTCTACTGCAAGGCTGCCCATATTAAGGATACAACCGGCGACTTCAGCGCTGTTGTTACCGGTATGCTGCTGGCCATGAATCTGTCTTCCACGGTTCCGTATTGGATGCCTGTGGTCGGCAGCATCATTGCGATCCTGCTGGTCAAGATGATCTTCGGCGGAATCGGCCAGAACTTCATGAACCCCGCGCTGGCTGCGCGTGCGATCCTGGCGCTCTCCTGGGCGACTGCGATGAACACCTTCGCCACGCCCGCGTTCGGCAATCTTGCCGGCGTGGATACCATCGCTTCCGCGACTCCGATTGCGGGCGGCAGCTATACCATGACTCAGCTGCTCCTGGGCAACATTCCGGGCACCATCGGCGAGACCTGTAAGATCGCCCTGCTGGCCGGCGCCGCTTATCTGCTGTATCGTCAGGTGATCTCCTGGCACATTCCGGTAGCGTTTATCGCTTCTTTTGCTGTCTGCTGCCTGATCTGGTCCGGCTTCGATATGAATGTCGTGCTGACCCAGCTGCTCTCCGGCGGCCTGATCCTCGGTGCGTTCTTCATGGCGACCGACTATTCGACTTCTCCGGCGACGACGAAGGGCAAGATCATCTTCGGCCTTGGCTGCGGTCTGCTCCTGTTCGTCTTCCGCTGCTGCAAGAAGACTCCGGCGGAATGGTGTTCCTTTGCCATCCTGCTGATGAACGTCGTGTCTCCGCTGATTGAGCGTGTGACCGGCAACAAGAGCTTTGGGGAGGTTAAGAAGTAATGGGTGACATTTTTAAGCTCGCGCTTCGTCTCTTCATCTTCGCTTTCGTGGCTGCTGTCGCGCTGGCGCTGACCAATGAAGTGACCAAGGGCCCGATCGAGGCTCAGAAGCTCGCCGCCAAGATGGACGCGCTCAACACTGTGCTCCCGGGCTGCGAATACACTCAGATCGAATATGAAGGTCTCGCCGAGGGCAGCTCTCTGGATGAGATCTTCGAGGCGAAGGATGCCTCCGGCGCGACCGTCGGCTATGCGCTGACCGCTGCTCCGCAGGGCTACGGCGGACCGATCCCGATCACGGTCGGCATCAGCACCGAAGGCCATATCACTCAGACCTACGTCGGCGCTCTTCAGGAGACCGCCGGTCTGGGCACCAAGGTTGCCGAGCCGGACTTCAAGGATCAGTTTATCGCCATTGCCGCCGATCCTGATACCCTGAATAACGACGTCGATACCATCGGCGGCGCGACGGTGTCTTCTTCCGCGTTTGTTGGCGCCGTTTCCGAGATCCTTACCTATTCTAAGAACACCCTGGGCATTGCACCTGCTGCGGGCGATAAGGAAGCCATTCTGGCCGCTGCCGCTGCCGCTGCTGGCGATGCCGAGCCGGTCGTGACCACCAACACCTACGACGTCAACGGCTTCGGTCCGATGAAGGTCGAGGTTGCGGTCGATGACGCTGGCAAGATCGTCTCCGTCAAGGTTGTCGAGCACAATGAGACCCCGGGCTTTGGCGCCGATCTCATCAACGCCGGCTTTGACGCGCTGGCCGGTCAGGATATCGCGGGTGCCGCCATCGATGTGAAGGCCGGCGTGACGATGACCTCCAAGGCCATCAACGCCGCTCTGAAGGCTGCCGGTCCGCAGGTCCCGACCGATCCGTATACCGTCAAGGGCTTCGGCAAGTTCACCATGAACGTCGCTGTCCAGGATGGCGTGATCGCTGCGATCAACGCGCCGGTTCACGGTGAGACCCCGGGCTTTGGCGCTGATATCCTCACCGAGGAAGCGCTTGCCTATCTGGTTGGTCAGGACATTGCGACTGCTCAGGTCGATATCAAGTCCGGCGTGACCATGACCTCCAATGCGATCGCTGATGCGCTCAAGCAGGCCGCCGCTGCCAATGGCATCGCGGTTGAAGTCGCTGAGCCGGCGGCTGCTGAGGTTGCCGAGGCTGCTCCGGCTGCTTCCGGCAATGTCTATGACGTCCTGGGCTTCCAGGCGATGAAGGTTGCCGTCGATGTTGACGAGGCCGGCAAGATCGTCTCCGTGAACGTCGTCGAGCACAACGAGACCCCGGGCTTCGGCGCCGATCTCATCAACGCTGGTTTTGACGCTCTGGTCGGTCAGGACATCGCTACCGCTCAGATCGACGTGAAGTCCGGCGTGACCTTCACCTCCAATGGCATCAACGACGCGCTCAAGGCTGCCGCTGCTGCTGCTCCGGCCGCTGCTCCCGCCGAGGAAGCTGCTGCTGCCGTTTATGACGTGATGGGCTTCCAGGCGATGAAGGTCGCCGTCGATGTTGACGAGGCCGGCAAGATCGTCTCCGTCAAGGTTGTCGAGCACAAC
>JAFSCW010000063.1 GCA_017436605.1 Clostridia bacterium
GCAAATATCTCGTTTCGCTCGCCGGATTTCAGATCCCAGATGTTCAGCCACGCATCCGACGGCCTGTTCCACAGAAGACCCACCGCGCCAATCCGCCGCAGGACGCGCCATCTGCGATGTTCAGCCTCGTCCGGCAGAGGATCAGCGGCATGGAGAATCTCCTGCGGAATATGCCGGCTCGCGAGATCATACGCCTTGCGCGATCCCGTCTTGTGGTGAATCACCAGCTCGCCGGTCGAATACAGCTGCTCGAGCACGGAGCGCGCCGCATGGCTTTTCCCATGCCAGTTCCCGCTCCAGTGGATCGCGGAATGCCAGAAGATTTCGCCCTCAATCGGCAGCTCGTCCGAGGTCACCGGGCCGTTTTCGTAAATATGCCGCCTCGCCTTCTCCTCCAGCTCGGCAAGCCCATCAAACTGCTTCCCGCAGTCCAGCGCCGCCTGCCTGTACCGGGCAAAATACGGCCAATCCTCAACCGGGATGATCGCAAGCTGCTTATCCGGATAATCGACGAGCAGCCTGTCCTCGTATAAGAGCGACGAGAGCATCTCCCTGCTGAAGCCCCGGACGCGGGACTGCAGCGTCAGTTCCGCATTCCTGCCGCAGACGTCCACCGGATCGAACTGGATACAGCCCGCCTGACGGACATAGGAAACCGCGCCCGCCTTGCCCGAAAACCGGTATCCGCCGAGCAAGCCATGATGCGCAAGCAGAAAGCGCCTGGCCTGGCGGAGAGAAATCTCCATCACAGCTCATCCGCCAGCGGCTTCATCAGCAGCACACCCTGCGGAATATGTCCTTCGCTGAGCTCGATGACGCTGTAAGCCGACGCATCTTCAGCGCCCATGAGCGCGAGGAAGCCATCGACCGGCGCGATCGGATACGGGCAGCGCTTCGTCTTCACATGCATCGGAATCACGCAGCGCGGCTTTGCCTCTTCAATGATTGCCTTCGCGCCCGCCTCGTCGACGGTATAGGTGCCGCCCACGGGGATCATCATCACGTCGGCGTCCGCGATCGCCTCAAGCACATCCTCGTCCGGCATGCAGCCCTGGTCGCCCATGTGCACGATCTTCATGCCGTCGATCGTGAAGATGCGAACCATGTTGCGCCCGCGCATAGCGCCCTGCGCGTCGTCGTGGTAGGAATCCACCGCGCGGCTGGTCACGCTGCCGACGGCGGCAAGCTCCGGCCCGCGCGCGATCACCGGGCTGCCGACGATCATCTCTTCATGGTTGTGGTCGTGGTGTCCGTGGCTCATCGTGATCAGGTCCGCCTTCAGCGGCACCATGTCGATGCCCACAGACTCGTCGTACGGGTCGGTGATGACCACCGTGCCGTCCTGCGCCGTCATGCGGAAGCATGCGTGTCCAATCCATTCCAGCTTCATGCGCTTTCCTCCTTTTCGCTTATGCACCAATTCCACAGCACCGCGCCGCAAAGGCGCATGCCGCTTCTGTCCCCTGTTCTGAGCATCACCGCCGCCTGCGCGCGGATCGCGCCCAGGCCCGAAAGAACGTCCTTTCCCGGCTCGCCTGTCAGGCGGAGGGAAAGATACACGAGCCTGCGCCCCGCGTCCGTCAGGGGCGTTTTTCCGCCTGTCAGCAGGCGCTTTGCCAGCGCCTGCGCCGGATGCAGCGGGCTGTCCCAGTCCGTTTCCTGCGTTTCCTGCATCATATCGAGCGCGTCAAGCAGCGCATCTACGGGTGCAAGGCGCAAAAGCCCCGCTTCCTCCCGGACGGAAAAGCCCGCGTCGGCGAGCGCCTTCATCAGCGCCGTCTTCTGCGCTTCGCTTCCGCAGCGGCGAACGGCGTCCGTCACAAGCAGGGCGTCATCCTCCGCGCAGAAGCGCACAAAGCCCCGGCCGCCGGCAGAGAGCACCGCCTCCCGCGCGCGGCTGCGCAGCGCCTGCGCCGTCAGACACGCCATGTAATCTCCATCACGGCGCTCGAGGTTTTCTCGCCGCCCATGTATACGTCGTAATCCAGCGTCAGGCAGCCGCCCTCCGTGCTGCGCAGAATCCCCACCCGGCGGGTATCGACCGCCACAGGGATTTCGCCATAGATCGTCACATAGCTGCCCGACATACGCTGGCCCGGAACAAACGCGAGCCTGCCGCTCATCATGCCCTTGCGAAGCATCTGCGCCCGGTTCTCCCCCGGCGTTCTGCCCGCGCGCATGGTCAGCTCGATCTGCGCGCGCTCGCCCTCCTGCTCGTCTTCATAAGCGAGGACAAGCCCATCCGCCGTATCGCACAGGGTTCCCCTGCGCGCGTTTTTCGTCTCCATCACGCCGCCGTCCGGATCGACCATCCGGCTGACGACGCGCAGCCTGACCTTCTGCTGCTCCGTCATGCTTTCTCTCCTCTTCCGTCGCTTTCCGTTTCATTGCCCGCACGCGTCATCGGAATCACGCCGATGAGCATGCATCCCGCCAGCAGGCACAGCACAAAGGCATACACCATCGGCAGGAGAACCTCCTCCGTCATCGGATAGCTCGCCGAGCACATCGTCGCAAAGAGCACCATACAGGCGGGGATGCGCAGTTCCTTTTCGGCGAGAATCGCATACAGGCACAGCACGTCCAGCACCAGCCACGCCGCCGCCGTCGCGTTCGGGCAGCCGAGCAGCGCGCCAAGCGCGAGGATCATCGCGCGGTGCAGCGCGCTTTTGCCCTCTGCGCGGTATGCAAGCGCACACGCGCCCAGATACACGGCAAAGCCCGCCGCGACAAAGCCCGCGGACAGCTGCTCAAAATGCGCCTGCGTATAGTACTGCTGCGCATTGGTCACAAGATCCAGCTCGGCAAAATGGCTGAGCGTAGGCGCGTACTGCGGCATCTCCTCCACGGCCGCGCGCGGGATCAGGTTCATCAGCCCCGGCGCGCCGGAGGCATAGGCCGCCATGCCGAGGTTCGCCTTCAGAAGGCTCGCACCCGCGGAAAGCACAGGCATGCCGCAAACCACCGCCGGCAGGCAGCAGACCGCTACCGGCAAAAGCGCAAGGGGCAGATACCGCTTGTCCAGCTTCCTGCGCGAGGCAAAAACGATATAGACCGGCAGCGCGTACAGCGCAGCGCCGCTCAGCGCGCAGGCCGCGCCAAAGCAGAGCATGCCCGCAGGCAGCTTCGGTCTGTCCGCATCCAGCACGAGCGCAAGCGATACGGCCAACAGCGCGGCTGCGCCGATTTCCGGCAGTGCACTGCACGCCGCATTCATAAAGCCCTGGGGCAGGATCATGCACAGGGCGAGCAGCACCTCCGTGCGGACGCCCAGACCGCGCCTTTCGCCCGCGCGCATCGCCAGCAGCGCGATCGTCATCAGGCTTACGATCGCAAAGAGCTTGAGCAGGTACATATCGTACACCGGGCCGCGCGTGATCAGATACAGAAGCGCAAGCATCGGCGCGGAAAAATCCGTCTCCATCGCCGCAGCCGCCGCAAGCCCGCCCGCGTCCATCGCGCGGATTACCGGCTGGAGCACCTTCACATAGGCATACGCTTTCTGGTTGATCGCAATGAGCATGATGTACATGCCCGCCGTCAGGATCACCTGGCGCAGCGCAACGCGCGCAAAGCCGCAGGAGGAAAGCAGCGCGCAGGCGATCAGCACCGCCGCATGCGCAGCGGCGGCCATCGCGATAAACAGCGCGCGGTTGCCCCAGCCGCCGATGTCGTTGAGGTTATGCAGCGGGCCGGAGGAAACGTTATACAGCGCAAGCGCGCCCGCAAGCAGAAGGGACAGCGCGATGGACAGGATGAGCTTATGGCGGTTTACAAAGCTGCAAAGCCGCTCCGCCGCCTCGCAGAGGATATACCGGATTCTCATCTTCATGCCGCCAACCCTCCCTTCGCAAGGCGCGCGCGGTTTTTGCGCATGCGCGCGAGCAGATCATGCGATACAATCACCAGCGCCGCAAGCATCATCAGCGCGGAAACACGCTGATCGACCGGCACCTGGCGCATCAGATACGAGCAGTAGCTCGTCAGCGACGCGCCGGCGACCAGAATCGGCAGGAACCTTCTGCCAGCGTATTTCGCCGCATAGAGCACGGAGAGAATATCCGCCAGGAAGAAATACCGCTCGTGCATCTTCGGCATCACAAACGGCAGGAAGATCGCAAAGAACATCGCCAGATCCAACATCATGTCCGGCGTGATCTCCTTCCAGTGGATCAGCCAATAGACGACGACCGCCAGCGTCAGGATCACGCAGGCATACAACGCCGCATGCTGAAGATCCGGAAAGAGATCCGGGTTGATGTAGGGATTCTGCGCCTTTGCGTCGATGCCCGGCAGATAGCGCATCCATTTGAACGGCTGACCGACGGAGAAGTCCATCATCGGGAAGAACATGTACAGGTTCGGCGCGCCGTAGGTCAGCCGGTCGTAATACTGGCCCATCGACTGGGTCGCATAGACGGAAATGGCATCGGCAAACGACATGCCGGCGACAAGCGCCGGAACCATCGTCACGATATACGCCGCGAAGAACGCCATCGCATGGCGCAGCTTATACTTCTTATGGAGCAGGCCCAGCAGCACGACCGGGAAGAAGAAGATCGTCTGGAGCTTGAAGGCAAAGGCGACGGCCAGCGCAATCGCAGAGCGGGTCGGCCTGTCGCATGCCAGATCATACAGGCTCAGCACGATGAAAAACACATACACCGAATCGCACTGGCCCCAGCACGCGCCATCCACCAGCACCGTCGGCAGGAGCATCACAGAGAAGAAAACCGGCAGCTTCGCCCGCTCCCCGCCAAAGCGCCCCGCCGCGCGCATCATCACAAAGGCAAGCGCGTAATCAAAGGCGACGGAGATGAACTTGATCAGGTACAGATCAAACAGCGGCACCTTCGTAATCAGCAGGAGGAAGTACTGGTAAATCAGGTTATAATCGCCCACGCCCTCCGCCAGCTGCCGGAGGCCCCCCACGCGGAAGGCCTCCAGCCAGCCGCTGAGGAAGGAGTTGTAATCCGCCGTCACGAAATCGAGCATGCTCACGCGGGCGAGCATCGTCGCCGCCGTGAACGCGCCGGCAAACAGGAGCGTTCCCCTGCCCGGCTTTTCCTCAAGCGCGAACGCGCCCATCGCCCCGGCATATACCAGCGCGAACAGCGCGGAAAGGCCCATCGCCTGCCCCGCGCTCTCTATATGCAAAAGAAAGCCCTTCATCAGCGCCGCCTGCGCCGCAAACAGCGCAAGCGTCATGCCCGATACGAGCAGCAGGCTGCGGGCTTTTCGGTTTCCTTCCATACCCAAATCTCCTTCGGTCGTGATTATCTTATGATTATATCATATTTCCGCTTCGTTCACAATCTCTGCGTCCGCGCAAACTGGCATGGTCACAAAAACGCAAACTGGCAATTTACACCACGCCAGTTCGTGCTATAATACTCCTATCATCAAAACGCATCCGCTGGAACCGGACGCAAACGAAACCATACCGGAAGGGGTTATTCGTCATGAGCGCAAACCGCAGCAAGACCTTCAGAATCTGCTTCATCGGACTGATGGCCGCCATCGTCTTCGTCGTCAATTATTTCCGCATCCCGTTCATGGGCACGCAGCTGCACATGACCAATGCGCTGTGCGTGCTGTGCGGCCTTCTTTTCGGACCGGCTTCCGGTTTCCTCGCCGCCGGCCTCGGCTCCGGTCTGTATGACATCGTCGCCGGCTGGGGCGCGGAGTGCATCATTACCTTCGTGAACAAGGGCGCCATCGCCCTCGTCGCCGGGCTGATCGCCTATAAGGCCGCCCGCTGCGAGCCGCAGACCAAGACCGATCACATGAAGATCATCCTTGGTTCCGCGCTCGGCGCGCTTGCCTATGTCGCGCTCTATATGCTCAAGACCTTCATCGCCGGCAGCCTGATCGACGGCCTGCCGATGGACGCCGTGACCGCCAAGATGCTCACCAAGCTGCCCGGCAGCCTGATGAATGCGGTCTTCGCGATGATCGTCGCGCCCATCCTGCTGGGCGCCGTCCGCCCCGCGCTCAAGCACGCCGGACTTTACGAAAAGCTTTAAACCGCATCCCCTGCGCCGATCTTTCGGGCCCGCTTCCACAGCGGGTCTTTTTTTGTGACCGTGCGCGTGCGCTTTCCATCCGCATCGCACAGCGTCAGCGTGATGCGGCCGGGCTGGATCAGCGGATGGCGCAGCACGCGCGCGTCGCAGGCCGCCCCGGGCACATCCCGCGTCAGGGCGAGATAGCAGAACTTCTCATCCTCAAAGGGTGCGTCTCCGCCCTTGAGCGCCTTATGCAGCCTCGTGCGCTGGACGCGCACGGCGAAATGGCACCAGTCGTCCCCCGCCATCGGGCAGCCCTTCGCCCCCGCCGGGCAGGGCGCAGCCACATGCGCGCCAAGGGATGCCAGTTCGCGCCGGACGGCAGCCAGATTGGCAAAGCCCTGCGGCGTACCCGGCTCGATAAACAGCGCCATCTGCTCCGCCGCATCCCAGAGCCTGCGGGCGACGCTCAGGCGCATCTCCTCCCTGAGCTCGCCGAGCATATAGCCCTCCACGACAAGCTCAGCCTTTGGAAGCGGCTGAGGAGACGTGAGGTCGCAGCTTTCCCATGCGGCGCGGGCAAGCGCCCCGCCGCCCGCGCGCATCAGCCGGGAACCGACGGCGCGCATCGCGTCCTCGCGCTCCAGGCAGACAATCCTCTCCAGCGGAAGCAGGCTGTCCGCCGCCCAGGAGGCCGCGCCCGTCCCCGCGCCGCAGTCCAGCAGCGTCTTCGGGGAAAGGCCGCTCGCCAAAAGGGCCTGCTCCATCGCAGCGCGCGCGGCGGCAAACGTCGCCGGCATGCGCGCAGCCGCGTAGGCCGCCGCCTCGCCTTCCTTCGTCAGCAGCCGCCTGCCCTCGCCCGTCTTTGTCCGGTAGGCCTCGCTGATCGCCCTTGCGTCGCGCTCCAGCGCCGCCTGGCTCTGCCCGGAAACGAGCTCCTCCAGCGCCGCTGCAAGCTCCTGCGGAAAATCAGCCATGTCCGTTCCCTGCCTTTCGCATCATCTTCTCCACGCGCGGCATCACGTCCTTGCCCCGGGAGACGAGGCAGTCATATTCTGTCTTCACGACGCTGCCGTCCGGCAGGAGATCGTACTGCGTCGAGCGCATCGCCATGGGATTATGCACGAGATACACCCACAGCGCCGCGCCCTCGGCGATAAGCTCCGCCCGCAGGACATTCATAATTTCCTCAAGCCGTGCGTCCGTCATCGCGTCTGTCTGCACATAGGTCGACAAGACGCGCATGCCGCCAAAGTCATACACCTTGCGGCCCAGCAGCGCAAGCTCCCGCGCGGGCAGCGTCATATCGCGCAGGCGCATGCCCTCCCGGCGCAGCCAGTCCTCGTCAAGCCCGAGCCGCTTCGCCTCGCGCTCGCCCCAGGCCGCCTCCTGCTTTGTGATCTTCGTGCTGCGCAGCGCGATCGTATCCAGATACAGCGCCGTCACAGCCAGCTTCTCGTCCTGAGCGAAGACAGGCACGCCCGCCTCGCGCATCAGATCGAGCACCGTCGCCGTGCAGGCCCCGCGCTCCTCGATCAGAAGAAACGGGCACGCAGGCGGATAATCCGTGGGATGATGATCGATCACCGCGATCACCCTGCCCGGGCGAAGCGTCTGGTGATGGTCCACAAGCAGCAGCGCATCGCCAGCCTCCGTCCTGCCGATCATCGCATCCACATCCTCGCCAAAGCGCTCCATCACCCGCCGGGACTGCTTGTCCGCGCCGGAGAGCGCAATCCTGCAGGGGACGCCCAGGGCGCAAAGCAGCCGCCGCGCGAGCACGCAGGCCGCGACGGAATCCACATCCGCCGCATCGTGCCCGGTGATGGCGATGCATCCTCCGGCATTCTGGAGCGCGCCTAGCAAGTCTTTGATCCGCTGCGTCATGTCCTTCTCCTTTTCTTACAGGCAAAAAAGCAAACAGGAATCCCCTGCTTGCTTTTCGTATCAGTATGTATTCTCCCACTCGGTCGGATAGCGCTTCACGGCCTCCACACCGATACTCTTGTAGGCCTTTTCCAACTTCTTGTTCAGCCCCTTCAGGCGCTCGACCAGCGCCTCGCTGCCGGCTGCATCCTTGGGCGTGGGCTTGAAGTCGTTGATCTTCTCCTGAGAGGAGATGGAGCAGGGCACGATCCGGAAGCCCTCGTTTGCCGCCGTACCGTCCGGATAAACGCGGAAGCGCTGCTGGAAGATATAGGTATCCATATCGTCCGGGCGGGTATTGCCGGCGAAGGAGAAATTGCCCAGAGAATAGCAGATGTACTTCCCCTTGTATTCCTCGATCGGGTTGATGCGGTGGCTGTGATGGCCGATCACCAGATCCGCGCCCGCGTCGATCGTCGCGCGGCCCAGCGGCACCTGGCGCTCGTTGGGCACATAGTCCTTCTCCTCGCCCCAGTGATAGGAGACGATCACCAGCTGGCAGCCGGCGTCGCGGAGCGCCTTGATATCGCCCTCGATGGCGGCGTAGATGTCCGGATATTTGCCGTTGAAGGTCTGGTAGGAGAGCATGCCGATGGACACGCCCGTCTCCGTCAGAAAGATGGACGAGCCCAGATGACCGCTGAAGACGATGCCCGCGCCGGAAAGCGTATCGCAGGTATCCTGATAGCCCTGCTCGCCGTGGTCCATGATATGGTTATTCTCCAGGGAGACGGCCTCGACGCTGCCGGAGGAGAGCACCTGCACATATTCCGGCGGCGCGGCGAAGGAATAGGTGTTCTTCGTCCTGCTCTTGCCGTTTGTGAGCGTACCCTCAAAATTGACGATCGTCATGTCGTCCTCGGCGAAGATCGCGCGCGTGTTTTCAAACGGGAAATCCAGCCCCGAGGGCTCCTTCTCCAGCTGCTTGTCAAAGACGCTCTTGCCGCTCTTGCGCGTGTCGCCGCCGATGGTGACGTCGCCCGTCGCGGAGATCGTCACAATCACCGAGCCGTCGTCCTGATAGCGCCAGTCGCTTCCGTCCTCGCGCTCATACCAGGGCCTTGTATCGAACACAGCCTCGTCCCAGCTCTCCGCAGCGGGCGGCTCCCCGCCCTCAAACAGGGAAAGATCGAGCGTTTCGCCCATGGCGCATGCGGGCAGCAGGAAAAGTCCGGCCAGCATCAGCGCAGCCAGCGTTCTTGCGTTCATCAATGCGTTCATCCTTTTTAATCGCTTGCTTCGGTCGTTTGTCTTGTTCAGGGATTATTCAGCAGTTTGTGGAATTCCTCGCGGTTCGCCTCCCAGCGCACCTCCAGCGCGGAAGCGCCGCCGACCTTGCCATAGGCATACAGCCCCTTCTGCGGGATGCTGAATTCGACAAAGTCCGCGTCCGCCGCGACAAGTCCATAGCCCTTGGAGAGCGCGGCGAGGATATCCATCGCCGACAGATTCATTTTCATGCCTTCGGACACCTGATTGTAAATGCTCACGATCTCCATCAGCGACAGATCGCGGCACTTATCAAACAGCTGGCTGACGACCTTGCGCTGGCGCTGCGTGCGCGAAAAATCGCCCGAACCGGAGGAACGGTCGCGCATGTATGCCAGCGCAATGCGGCCGGTCATATGCACCATGCCCGGGCCGTCGGGCATGTTCGGATCCTTGCCCAGCAGAATCTTGCGGATGGCGATATACTCGTTCTCGTCGATCTCGATATCCACGCCGCCCAGCGCATCAATCACGGGCTTGACATGCTCAAAATTGACCAGCACCGCGCCCTCAATCCGGATATCCAATTCGCGCTCGATGCATGCAATCACGCCGTCAAAGCCGTAGTTTTTATACAGCAGGTTTGCTTTCGTCGGGTTGCCCTTGAGGTTATTGATCCTGCTGTCGCGCAGGATCGAGGTCATGATCACGCGGTTGTATTTTTCGTCCAGCGTCACGACCACGATGGTGTCCGTGCGCGCGTCGTCGACGACTTCCTCCGCGTAGCCGTCCTCGCCCAGCAGCAGATAATGCGTAACCTGCGTGTTGGCTTCCTCGCCCTGCGCCGCGCAGGGGAGCGCGAGCGCCAGCAGCAGAATCAGGCAGGTCATGATGCGTTTGAACATGAAATCCTCCATTCGTGGAGTATCGTTTTTCTAAAGACGAATCAGACAGGGATTTTCTTCCCGGCCTGACGCAGGGGGCTTTCAGGCGAACAGCGCGCGCAGGAGCATCGGCCCCTCGGCGAGAAAATCGCCCGTCGCTTTGGCATGCTGCTCGTCGAACTTGCGCGGCGTGCCCGGATTGCGGCTGTCGTAGATCGCAAAGGGCACGGGATTGCCGTCGTGGCCGCGTGTGCTCAGCAGCGTCGGATGATCGGACAGGAGCAGAATGCGGTACTCGGGGTCGATATCGCCAAGGCGCTCCAGCAGCGGGCGCACCACGCGGCTGTCCAGCCTGCGGATCGCCTCCAGCTTGCCCTCGACGTCGCCCGCATGGGCGCACTCGTCCGGCGCCTCGACATGGACGCAGCAGAAATCCGCGCCCGTGCGCAGCGCCTCCAGCACGGCCTCGACCTTGCCCTCGTAGTTGGTTTCCAGTTCGGCCGTCGCGCCTTCCACGCGCGGGGTATCCACGCCGCAAAGGCCCGCAATGCCCCAGACCAGCGGCACAGCGGAAACCGCGCTGCCCTTCTTCTGGTAGAGCGATTCGAAGGACTCAAGCGTCATCGCGCTGCCCGGGCCCCAGGGCCAGATGCAGTTGGCGGCGAGCTTGCCTTCCTCGCGGCGCTTCTTGTTCACGGGATGCTCGCGCAGGATCTCGAACGAAACGCGCATCAGCGCCGTCAGCTCATTGCCCAGCGCGCCCGCCGGCATATAGCCCGCGACGTCGCTGCCCAGGATATTGTGCGGCTCGGTGAAGTGCATGGCCGCGCGGTCGGGTTCGTGCGCCGCGTCGATCACGCCGGTATGGCGGAAGGTCGGGGTGACGTGAATCGAAAAGCCGATCGCAGCGGCGAGCGAAGCAAAGCGCGGATCCGCGATCAGATCCTCCATCAGCGTCACGGCTTCCTCTCCTTCGATGCTGCCGCCGTTGTGGGAGAGGATCTTCGCGGTATCGAAGCTTTCGCCCTCCAGCGCGCAGAGATTGACGCGCAGGCTGGTCTCGCCGGGCCTGATCATCACGCCCATGCCCGCCGCCTCCAGCGCGGAACGGCCGGTATAGCAGGTACGCGGGTCATAGCCGAAGATGGACAGAATCGCCGTATCGCTGCCGGGCGCTACGCCGTGGGGAACCGTCTGGCAGACGCCGAGCCTGCCTCCGGCAAGGGTGTTGATATATTTGCAGTCAAGCGCTTCCAGCGGGGTCTTTCCGCCGAGCTGCTCCACAGCCTCATCAGCGATGCCGTCGCCGATCACAAGCACATACTTCATCTTGACGCCTCCGGGTTTCTGCCCCTTAAGGAGCATTTTGGTCTATTATACCTCAATTTCCCTGACGAGGCAATGCTTTTGCCGCGCAGCACAGTGCATCATGAGCAGAAAAGAAACATAGACTGTTACCGTCGGATACGCATCCGGACTGAAGATGTATAAAACACCGCATCAATGCGCATCCTTCATACACAAGCGCCCGCGCCATACGGGCTGCTACTTCCCCGCCGCGCGCGGAGGAACCTAAGGAGGGACAGAACATGGAGATGGCTTCAACCTGCGCGCCCGCTGCGGAGCGCCCGCTCGCGCATCCGGTCCGCGGCCCGCACGGCGGCTGGCAAAAACACGAAATCGACGCGCTGGTCTCCAGCATCGACGCCGCCGCCAAGACCGGCGAGTCCTTGCGCAGCGTATTTGACCGCATGGGACAGGAGCTGGGCCGCAGGCCCAACAGCATCCGCAACTTCTATTATGCGCAAATCCGCGCCCAGTCGGATACCGGCGCCGGCCGTGCGCTCCCGTTTGAAACGTTTTCCAGCGGCGAGGTCGAGCAGCTCGTGCGCAGCGTGCTGACAGCGCGCGCGCAGGGCATGAGCGTGCGCGCCTGCGTGCGCCAGCTCGCCGGCGGAGACCGCACAAAAATGCTGCGCTACCAGAACAAATACCGCTCGACCATCCGTACCCGGCCCGATCTGGTGCAGCGCATCATGGACGAACTGAGCCGCGACGGCGTGCCGTTTATCAGCCCCTATACCGTCCGGGAAGACGGGCCGGACATGTACGCCGCCCTGCAGGAACGCGCAAGGGGCGCGGGCGATCCGCAGCTGACGCAGCTGTTTGAATCGCTCGGCTATCTGCTCGACCGCGCGCTTGGCGCCAAAGCGGAAAATCCGATCATCCAGGAAAGCGACGCCCAGCGGAAGGCCGACAGGCTCAGCGCGCGCTGCGACATGCTGCGCATCGCGCTGGACGACGAGCAGACGCGCCTGAGCTGCCTGAAGGACGAAGCGGAGGGCATGGTTTCGCTGATCAAGGAATACATCGCCCTGCCGCAGGCGGAGCGCCTCGCCGGCTGCGATGATTTCTGCCGCATGGCGGCAGGCAGGCTGAGCGCGGTGGAATGTGCGCTGATGAGCCCGGCAGACTGAACCCATGGCCGCGGGGCCC
>JAFSCW010000064.1 GCA_017436605.1 Clostridia bacterium
CCCGCTGCACGGCTCCGGCAACAAGCCGGTCCGCCGCATCCTCGCGGAAATCGGCATCGAGAACGTCTACATCGTCAAGGAGCAGGAGCTCCCGGATCCGAACTTCTCCACCATCAAGGTCCCGAATCCGGAAGATCCGGCCGCCTTCGCCATGGCCATGAAGCTGGCCGATGAGGTTGGCGCGGACTGCATCTTCGGCACCGACCCGGACTGCGACCGCGTGGGCATCGCCGTCAAGGACAACGAAGGCAAGTATTACCTGATGAGCGGCAACCAGATCGGCTGCACGCTGCTGTACTACATCCTCAAGAGCCGCGAAGCGCTGGGCACCATCCCGAAGGACGGCGCCGTGGTCAAGTCCGTCGTCTCCACCGAGCTGGCGCGCAAGATCGCCGCGGGCTTCGGCCTTACGACCTTCGACACCCTGACCGGCTTCAAGTGGATCGCGGAGAAGATCCAGCAGTTCCAGGACAAGGGCGACCATACCTTCGTCTTCGGCTTCGAAGAGAGCTATGGCTTCCTCTCCTCCACCTTCGTGCGCGATAAGGACGGCGTCAACGCCTCCCTGCTGATCGCCGAGGCCGCCGCCTGGGCCCGCACCCAGGGCAAGACCCTGTACGACATCCTGCAGGAGATCTATCAGCGCTTTGGCTACTACGTCGAGAACGTCGTGTCCGTCACCCTGCCGGGCAAGGACGGCGTCGCGAAGATGCAGTCCATCATGAAGAGCCTGCGCACCGACGCGCCCAAGACGCTGGCCGGCAAGAAGGTTCTGGCCGTTCGCGATTATCTCGCCGGCACCCGCACCGATCTTGCGACCGGCGACGTGACCCCGGCCGGCCTGCCCAAGTCCGACGTGCTCTACTTCGAGCTCGAAAACGACGCCTGGGTCTGCATCCGTCCTTCCGGCACCGAGCCGAAGATCAAGCTCTACGTCAACACCAACGCCGCTTCCCACGCCGAATCCAAGGCGGAGAACGACGCGCTGGTCGCTGCCTGCAAGGAGCTCATGGCGTAATCCCCTTTCCCTGATCCATTCGTTTTTCCGGCGCTGCAGACTTTGTCCGCAGCGCCGGTTTTTTCTCTGCACATCTCCCGCATGCCATCGTCTTTCCTTCATATAAATAAACGCGCTTCCCTGCGACGTCTTTCACGCCGGGAAGCGCGTTTCATGTTTTATATGTTTATGGATGATCCGCCTGCCATGCGGCGATGAACGTCTTCATCGGCCCGCCCAGGTCCTCGCCGCTGCTGTGCCATGCGACCGCGCGCTCCTGCGCCGGGAAAAACGCCAGCATCTGCCCGAGCATGCCGCCCTTGGCATAGCCGCCGCAATATGCATGGAACTCGTATTCCTGCTCCAGCACCGCATCCACCCACGCCTTCGACAGGTATCGCTTGCCGCGGTATGTACCGCCGTGCATGTAAAGCTGTCCGATCTTGACCGCATCCTGCGCACGGATATACAGACCGGTCGCCCCCATGACATGCCCCATCGGGCAGCGGCTCCATGCCAGCTCCGCAAAGCCCAGATCATACAAGAGCCTTTCCCAGAGGTAGACGTCCGCCGGTATACCGGCTTTCTCTTCCGCGATGCGTGCAAGCAGATAATAGGCCGCATCGGTGTACACGCGCTCCTCGCCGGGGTTTTGCTCCAGCGGAACCGAGAAAACATACGAAAGATAATCCCGTCCGAACAGACGAGCGTCCTGACAGTCGATATCCAGGCAGTTCTGCGACAGACCAAGCCTGTGCGTGAGCGCCATGTCGACCGTCACATCCCGCCAGCGCGGATCCATGCCCGGGCGTTCCCCGAGGATATCCGTCACGCGCTCTTCCACACGCAGCTTTCCCTCGTCCGCCAGCAGGCCGATTGCCGTTACGACAAACGCTTTCGCCACGGAATATCCGTTCAGGCTCGCGCCGCACGGGCGGATCGTCACCGCCTCCGGCTCCCCTTCGCCGACAGCCTCCGCAATCCGGAACACCGGCAGATCATTCGCGCGGACATACGCCGCAAAGGCGTCCAGAAATTCGCTCATGCCGTTTTCCTTTCCTGCCGCCTCAGAATCCCCGGCCCATATCCGCCGACGGCGTCGCCAGATCCGCATAGGTCATCCAGCCATGCGCGGTATCCTGCGGCTCCTCATCCAGCTCTTCGATCGTCTTCAGCGTGCCGTCCAGATAGCGCGAGAGCTCGTCGGCGACGTCCGCCAGCCGGCCCGCCATGCCGCCATAGCGCAGGGCGATGACCTCCCAGCCAAAGCGCTTCATATCCCGCTCCCACAGCGCGCGATGCACGCGCATCAGCGCGTCGTATTCGCGCGTCAGCGCCGGAATCATTTCCTGCACAGCTGCCTGCAGCCAGACCTTATCCCCCGCAAGATAGCGCGCGCGCAGCTCGCGAAGGAGCGACGCCTTGGCGATCAGCGTCCTGAAAAGCTGAGCGGCATAGCGGCATTCCACATTCTCCTCATGCCTTCCGAGCACAGAGAGCGCCCCCTCGGCGCGCGCGATCGCCGCCTCCAGCGTGTCGCCATCCTTCAGCGCGAGCAGCGGATAGAGCGGATCGCACCAGAGGATGCTCTTGCCCGTGCGCGCGTCGGCGCCGCTGGGGTAGAATTCGCCCATCGCATCAAACGCCTCGCGCGGCATGCCGGTCACGCATTCGCCCGCAAGCGCAATCTCTTCATCCGCGCAGTCCTCGCCCTGCCAGCAGGATTCCGAGAACAACGGCATCAGGCCGTCTGCAAGAAAGACGTTCGTCTCCGCGCCGTCGTCGCCCCAGAGGGTCGCAAACACCGTATCCACCCTGTGGCGCGCGCATGCGCGCAGCGCCGGGCGCATCGTGCGCATCGTCTGCCTGATATGCGGCAGGAAGCCCGACCAGACCCAGTTGCCGCCGGCGAACACCGTGCTTCCGCCCATGCGCGCATGCTGGGTAAGCATATGGTCATAGAGCGCCTCGTCGTCGTGATAATAGTCCCAATAGCAAAGATCCACCGGCGGAATGCCGTCGATCACGCTCTGCGGAATATCGGCGTTCACGTCGTAGTATTCGTTCGTCTTCGAGCCGAGGCGGAAGAACATGTCGCTCCACATCATCGGCCTGAAGCCATGCCGTCCGCAGATTTCAACGACGCGGGCAAGATGCCGGTTCAAAAGCGCAAACCGGTCGGTCTGTCCGTTCCTGAGCAGATAATTGCCAAGACCCACGCCGTGCGCTTCGTCCATGCCGATATGAATCCTGCCCGAACGCATGCAGCTGCGCAGGCTGCTGATCATCGCCTCGATCAGCGCATATGTCTTTTCATCGTCGATCATCAGGATGTCCGGCTGATCGCGCAGGCCTTCATTGCCGCGCCACTGCAGGAACTGGCGCATATGCCCCAGCGTCTGGATGCAGGGCACAAGCTCCACGCCCATCGACGCGGCGTACTCGTCGATTTCGCGCAGGTCTTCCCGGCTGTACCGGCCGCGCAGATAGCCCATCAGCGGATAGCCCGGCACCTCGTAGGTGTCCTCGGTATAGAGCATGAGCAGGTTCATGCCCAGGCAGGCCATCCGGTCGATATAGCGCTTCACCGCATCGAGGCGCAGCACTGCGCCGCGGGAGACGTCCACCATCGCGCCGCAGGAGGAAAAATGCCGCTTCTGACAGACGTCCAGCGCCGTCTTCCCCTCGCGCACGCAGCGGCACAGGAGGAACAATCCGCGCGCCAGCGCATTTGTATCCTCCGCCTCAATCACAGCCTTCCCTCCGCCAAGGCGCACGCGCAGCCCATCGCCGCACCTCGCCTCGATGGCAAAGGGAATGCTCACGCCGGTTGCGCCCTCCACGCGGGCGCGGATTTTTTTCACATCATACTCTGCAAACATCGCTGACCTCCGCATGTATATCATTTTATTTCCGTTTGTTCGTTCTTCGCTTGCGCTTCCTGTTTCCTATATTATACAGGTCAGTCGCTTTTCCTGACAACATGTCATTTTCAATTGTCAAAAAATATGATATAGTGATAGACAGCAGGCCGCTGCGGCCAATGAAGGAGGAAGTACCCATGTCCGAGAACCGGCACGTTTCAAACATCTTCTATCGCCAGACCGTCGTGCGCAGAATGCCTATGCGCATCCGCATCATCATCCTCATGCTGTATTTCAGCGTCCTCGTCCTTACATTCCTGGGCGCTTTTTCCAATTTCCTGATGCTCATCCCGACGCTCGGCACGCTGTTTCTGGCCTGGTATCTCAAGGGCACGGCGAGCATCTCCTACGAATATCAGCTCGATGGCTATGACTTCAAGATCCGTCGTCTCAGCGGCATGCGGCAAAAGCCCGTCGACGTGCTCTTCGCCTCTCTGGATCTGCGACGCGTCATCATCATCGGCGACCAGGACGGCGACGCGATTTTCGAGGCGGAAGCCATGTTCCAAGCCGCACCCAAGCATCGCCGCGTAACATACTATACCTCCGCACAGAACCCCGATAAGCCCAGCATCGTCCTCTATGCCCACGGCTATGGCCCGGAGGAGGGCTACATCGTCAGGGTCTATCTGCAGCCGAGCAATCAGCTGCTCTCCTGCCTGCGCAAGCTCTGCCCGGGAAAGGTGCATTCCAGTGTTGACGCCATCTGATCAGGAACTGCGCAGACAGCTTGAGGAGCCGCTCAACTGCGAATGCCGCGAGTATCCCCCCGTATCCGATCGCGTGCTGGTCACGCTGCTGGACACGCCGTATTATCCGCCGTATATGCCGGATACCCTCCACTATCACAATTATCTGGAGATCGGCCTTTGTCTTTCCGGCAGCATGCAGGTCAGCCTGCGCGATAGTCTCTATTCCGCCTCGCACGGCGCGCTGATCGTCGCGCCCAAGGGCGTGCGGCACAATCAGATCTACATCAACGATCAGATGATCTACTGGCGTTATCTGGTCATTAACGACGAATACCTGCTCCGCATCCTCCCGGCGCGCTATCAAAAGGACATTCAGCAGCTGTTTGATTCCATCGCGACGACCGGTCTATTTCTCGATGGAAGCTCGCTCGGCGGCGTCGATTCCCTGTTTCAGCTGATCTTCGACCTGCACAGAATGGACAGCAGCGAAGCCTCCGCCGAAATGGAAATGTGCGTCATCCTGCTCCTGCAGCTGATTGCCCGCAGCGCAGGCAGCGCGCCGCTCAGCCCGATCAGCCAGTCCCTGGACGCCCACCAGCGCCAGCCCATCGAGCCCGCCCTGTCCTATATCTACGAGCATTATAAGGAAGACATTGCCATCCGTGAGCTGGCGCGCAGCTGCTCGCTGTCGGAAAGCTACTTCCGCAAGCAGTTCCTGCGGATCATGGGCGTCAGCCCGCTGGAGTACATCAACCGCTACAGGATTCATCGCTCGATGAACCTGCTGCGCACCTCAAACGACGCCATTCAGAACATCGCTGCCCGCGCCGGTTTTTCTTCTATCGCCGCTTTCAACCGGAATTTCAAGCAGGTCACGGGCGTCAGCCCCAGCGAATGGCGCCGCAACCATTTGAACAAATAATCACCGCCGTTTTGTGAGCAAGCAAGACAAAAATGAGCGTTTTTGCTGATGATTGGATTGTTTTTGCGCACAACGCGGCGTTTTTGCATGATATAATAATGACAACAATTCGGTTCGAGAATCGTTCGAACTGAACAAACAACTCAATAGGAGGAAAGAAACTATGAAGAAGCTTGTTTCCCTGCTCCTGGCCCTGACGATGATCATCTCCTGCACCGCCGCTCTGGCTGCTGAGGATGGCAAGATCACCATCTGGACCTGGGACCCGAACTTCAACATCGCCGCCATGAAGGTCGCCAAGGAAATGTACGCGACCATCAACCCGGACGTCGAAGTCGTCATCGAGGAAGTTCTCTCTGATGACATCGAGACCCGCGTCATCACCGCCGCCTCCGCTGGCGACATCTCCAACCTGCCGGACATCATGCTCTGCCAGGACAACTCCTTCCAGAAGATGGTCATGAACTACCCGATGGTCTACTCCGACCTGACCGGCAAGTATGACTACGAAGGCTTCCCGGCTGGCAAGCTGGCCTACTCCACCATCGGCGGCCAGAACTACGGCATCCCGTTCGACGCGGGCACCGTCGTCGCCACCTATCGTACCGACCTGCTCGAGCAGGCTGGCTACACCATCGCTGACCTGACCGACATCGATTGGGATCGCTTCATCGAGATCGGTAAGGACGTCAAGGCCAAGACTGGTCTGCCGATGCTGACCGGCCAGGCTGGCTCCATCGACACCGTTCTGATCATGCTGCAGTCCTGCGGCGCTTCCATGTTCAACGAGGACGGCTCCGTCAACTTCGTCAACAACGAGGCTGTCAAGATCGTTCTGGAGTACTACAAGACCATGTGCACCGAGGGCATCTTCGCCGAGGTTAACTCTTGGGATGCGTACTGCGGCACCCTGGCCAACTCTTCCTGCGTCGGCACCATCAATGGCTGCTGGATCCTGGGCACCATCATGGGCGTTCCGGAGTTCGCCGGCAAGTGGGCTCTGACCAACATGCCGAAGCTCCCGGGCATCGAGACCGCTACCCACTACTCCAACAACGGCGGTTCTTCCTGGGCCATCACTCAGGGCACCGACGTCGATCTGGCTCTCGATTTCATGAAGCTGTATCGCAACGTTGACTTCTACAACGAGATCCTCCC
>JAFSCW010000065.1 GCA_017436605.1 Clostridia bacterium
GCCGAAGAGCTTTCCAAAAAAGCCCTTTGCCTCGTTCCTGAGCGAGCATGCGCGGATCTGCGCGGAGAGCTCCTTCATCGTCTCGCCCAGCGGATCGACGTCCTCGCGCAGCACCTGCGCCAGCGCGATATCGGAGAAGGTGTTCATCTCCTTCTGCGCCCGCGCGCCGAAGCCGAGCACCGCCGCGCTGTCGTGCACGTCGAGCCGCTTCGCCATCGCCTCGATGCGGCTGCGCATTGCCGCGTCCAGCTGCGCCATCTCCGGGACGACGCCCTGCTCGGGCACGAGGGCAAATTCCGTGAACTCGCCCATGCTCAGCCCTCCTGCTTAAACAGACCCGCAAACGGATCTTCGGTTTCCTCTTCCGTGTCCTGCGCGGTCGTCGGCGCTTCCTCCTGCGCGGTCAGGCCGTCGCTTCTGAGCATATCGGACAGCACGTCCATCTCGCTTTCCAGGTTGATGAAGCGATACTCGTTGAGCGCATCCAGCTGCCTGTGCAGCGCCGTCTGCACCTCGCCCATCGCCTGCTGAATCTTCCCCGCGATCTGCGCGCCCTGTCCCGCGCCGATTTCATGCTCCAGCTTCGCGCGCGCGGAAAGCAGCTTGAGCGTCGCCGGGAGATAATACCGCAGGAACGTCCGCAGGGAGGAAAGCATGTTCGGCTGCTCCTCCAGACGCACGAGGATCGTGCGGCAGGTCTTTTCGATATCGGCAATCTGGCTGGAGAGCACGGGATCCGCGATCTCGTCGTTCGCCTGCGCGATCTGCGCAAGCTGCTCCCGCGCCTCGCTGATGAGCGCGTCGACCTCGGCGCTTCCGCTCTGCGGGCCGCGCTCGACCTCGATGACGCGGTCCGGGAAGAGCTTCCTGCCCGCCAGAAATCCCGCAGCGCCCGCAGCGATCGCCATCAGATAGCCAAAGGGCGTGCCGGCGCCCAGCAGCAGCGCCTCCGCCAGCACGGCGGCGCCGGCCACGACAAACGGCGCGCCGGAACGAATCGTCCTTTTCTCCATGTTCTTCCATCCCCTTTATCAGTCCGCGCCCTCTGCCGGCGCCGTCAGTCGGCGTCGTTGCGGAAGACCGCCTTGATCCTCGCCTCGGTCGGCATCGCATTATAGCTCTTCCACTGGTTCACAAACGCGTTGTCCAGCCTGAACCGCGTGAGCACCGTGCCGCCCGCGGGAATGCCCACGTTCTGCAGCGTCACGCCGTCGGCGTAGATCATCGCGCCGTTTTCCATATACAATCCAAAGGTCACCGTCGGGTCGTAGGCGTCGATGTCCGTCGGGTTCGTCAGCCGGCAGACAACCGCCGTCTCGCCCGTCATTTCGTCCTGCTCGATCACCGCCTCCGCCGCAAGGTCAATGTTTCCGTGCGCCTGGTCGATCGTCAGATACCGGATATCATAGCTCAGGCCCGTGACCGTCGGGACGACGACGCCGTCCTCGTTCGGCTCAAAGGGCACGATATCGAACAGATAGCCGTCCTCGCCCGGGCCGATGAAATACGGCCAGAGCTGGGAGACGTCCGCCGTCGCCAGCAGCTGCTCGCCGTTGACGAGCGCCAGCATGCCGCTGTCCAGACAGATGATCTGATCGGAGTTGTTATGCACCTGCGCGAAGCAATACACCAGGTAATAATCGCCGGACTGCACGATGCTGCACGAGGACTGAACCACGATGCCCGTTTCCTCCTGCGCGCAGGCCGCGCCCGCGGTCAACAGCATGATTCCAAGCAGCAAAAGGGCCAAGATTTTTTTCATATCGGCATCCCCCTTCATTCTTCCGCGAGACATTCCGGTCTTTGCTGCGAGCCGGCAGCTTTTTCCCTGCGGGATTTCCCGCCGCTTCGCGTTCATTTCTTTGTGCTTCAGTATAGCATGTTTTGTTTTTCGCCGCAAGCTGACCCCGTACAAAGTGTCATCTGCGGCGCACAAAAACCTCGCCCGAGGCCCCATACAAAAAACGCGCGGACAGCATCCGGGCAAAGCGCCCGCGCCGTCCGCGCGCAGTATTCATATTATGGGGTAGCCTGGCGGCGCACACCGTCCTCGCTGACAATCGTCACCGGATCGTTTTCGCCGCTGACACACAGCTGCTCCAACTCGCCAAGGCCGAGCGCGGCGCGCACGTCGTTCAGATCGGAAACGAGATAGTGCATCACCACACGGCTGTCGTTATCCGCGACGACGATCTCCGTCACATTCAGGCGATTGAGGATGTCGATCGCGGTCTGATCCAGCTGCAGCACCAGCGGTTCGCCGCTGACAGAGGCCGCCAGATTCAGGCGGATATCCCACTTGCCGGTATCGGCCGGGGAAACCTTCTCCTGGAAGGTGACACGCTCGCCGACAGCCGAGAACAGGCGCAGATTCAGGTTCACGCCGCCAAGGCGCGCCTGATACTTCCAGCCCTTGCTCGCCGTCACGCCCAGATACGAACGGTTATGGCCAAACGGGCCGATATGCTCGCCGGTGTGCTGCTGCTCCTGCGCGCCCGGAACGAGCGGCGCGGTATCCGCCGCCGCGCACAGCGGCAGGCAAAGCGCCATCGCAAGCAAGATCATCGCAGCGATGAGCTGTTTCGTTTTTTTGAAAGCGTTCATTCTCTGGCAGGCGTTCATTCTGACGTGCCCCTTTCGCTTTTTTGCTTTTGAGTTCCGTTTTTTGATCAGTCGTTAAACAGGATATCCGGCGCCGGGGTTTCTCTCGGCGTCACGCCGACGTAGATCTTGGGAATCTGCGCCTTGTAGGTATCGGTATACTGCAGCTCCCGCGAGACGGTCAGGCCCTTGCTGTCCTGCGTCACCAGATAGACGTCGACGATGTAGCCTTCCTTGCCCTCGCTGACCTGCTTGGTCTCGTCGTCATAGACGACGTACTGCGCGTTGGTATCCGGGATGATCGTCGGCTCCGGAATCGGGATCGGCTCCTTGACCTCGGATTCGAGCTTGTAGGTGTAGCCGTTGGGATCCGGGCGGCCGTAGATGGTGAACTTCGTGCGGTAGTAGTTGTTCTTGCCCTTGTAATACTCAGCGGAAATATAGATGTCCGCGCTCGTATTGTTCTTGAAGACAAAGTCCAGTCGGCCATCCTGCACCGTCGCATCCAGACCCAGATCCACATAGCTGGACGGGAGGGAATGCTGATAGCGCGTCTTGACCTCCAGACCCGCGTTGACGACGGCGTTATACAGCGTCGAGGAGACCTGACAGATGCCGCCGCCGTAGCCCTCGCGGTATTCGCCGTAGGCCAGCTCCAGCGCGGGCTGATAGCCGTTGGAGGCGGTGCGCTTGCCGGCGACCTTGTTGAAGGAAACCGACTCGCCGGATTTGATCGTCAGGCGGTCAAAGCGCTCCGTGCCGATGCGGATGTTCTCATGGCGCGCTTCGACGTAATCGCCCGTCTTGCCGATGGACGTTTCGAAGCTGGCCAGCTGCACGATCTGTCCCTCGAGGTATTCGCGGGTGATCGGCGCCTGCACGACGGAGGGCGTCAGATCGACCACGCCGGATTCGAGGCGATCGACCATGCCGATGATCTTCTCGTTCATGCCGGAGATATCGAGCTCAAGACCCGGCTCGTCGTCCGTGTAGGCGTAGGGCGGCCAGTTATCGGGATCGTTGATGCGCGTCGCGCTGACGGAGGGCTTGTCGATTTCGCCCTTGATCTGCGTCAGAATCTGATTGACGGCGGAAAGATCGTAGGTCAGCGAGGTATAGCGCTCCGCCGGCGCTTCCTCCAGCGCCTTCACCTGCTCATAGCGCATGGACGACGAGCCCGCATGGCCGATCGACCAGAGCTGATCAAGCTGATCGTTGACGTCGTACTGCATCTTCAGGTCCGCGCCGGTGATGTCCCAGCTGCGGCCGTCCTGCGTGCGCAGGGTGATCTTCCAATCGGACACGAGGCTGTCGACCTGCTGCGTGACCAGCGCCTTGGCCTCGTCGAGCGTCTTGCCCGCCAGCGGAATACCGTTGACGTAGATGTTGGGATAGAACACGCCGTCGCCCCGGTCGAGCGTCTGCTTGATATCCAGCAGCCTCGTGCCGCCCATGACGGCTGCGATCGTCACGACGGCAAGCAGCATGATACAGGAAACGGCGATCATCGTCCGCCGGATCCGGGCGTCGCGCCTTGCCTTGGCCTTCTTGCTCAGCTTGCGCGGCTTTCTGCCCTTCGCGCCGGAAGTCTTCCTGCCGGCGGGCGCCGCCTTCGCGGGAACGGTCTTGCGCTTGGGCGCCGCGCTGCGGTATGCCGGCTGCGCGGCCGGTCTTTCCCCGGGCGCCTCCTGTCCGGCGGGCGCGCCGCTCTCCGCCTCCGTGTTTTTCTTCATCGCCAGAATCGCCCGGCCCTCGTCGGTGATTCGCGTATTCTGTTCGTTTTTCTGCTCGTTCCTTGCGGAAGGTTTTGAATTCGTCCTGCGCGACGCCGCGCCGGACACCTGCCCTGCGGAAACCATCCAGTCCGGCTGGTCGTCCTCCTGGGCGATCACAATACGGTGAGGCTCTTCCGTCTTTTCCTGCGTCTTTTCCTGCGCGGCAAGGAACTCCTCCTCGTCCGGCAGTTCGATGATCTGCTGCGGCCGCCTTCTGCGGCGCGGCGTCTGTTCAGACACGGCCTCCACCTCCTTTACTATCGGAAAACGGGCGCACTGCCCGATCATTATACAATCGTACAGCCTATATCATACTTCATTTTTCTGTCGTATGCAAGGCTTTTTTGCCGAATCCTGCCGCCCGCGCCCCGCAAATGCGCGCGAACCGCTTCATCTTTCAGACGAATCAGCCCTCCGTTTTCTTGCATGCCTGCGCGTGTTCTGAACTTTTTTAAAAACAGGTATTGACAATCCGGAGGAATTTGACTATAATAAATCCGTTGCATCCGAGATGCAGCATCAAGTGCATATGCGGTAGTGCTGGAATTGGCAGACAGGCACGTTTGAGGGGCGTGTGTTGTATGACGTATGGGTTCAAGTCCCATCTACCGCACCAGAAGCATCCTGCATTGTAAGGGTGCTTTTTTCTTTGTCTTCCCCTTGCGCATACAAAAGCGCGCTGCAGATAAACGCTGCAGCGCGCTTTTATGATCTGTTTCCGTTCTGTTTCCGTTTTTCTTCCGTTTTGCTTTATTTCTGTATTATTTGTGTTTCAGTGGGTCGCGCCCTCGCAGGAGGCGATGTCGCTTTCGTTTTTCGCAATCGCTCCGATCGCCGTCTCAATGCCGCGCGCGATATCCGCGATGGACATCGAAGGCGCAGCACGCTCTGTCACCTGGCACGGCGCAAAGGGCACATGCATGAACCCGCCGCGCACGCCCGGATAATCCCTTGCCAGCAGATGCAGCACGCCGTACATCAGATGGTTGCATACGAACGTGCCCGCCGTATAGGACACCGCCGCCGGCAGCCCGGCTTCCCGGATGGCCGCCGCCATCGCCTTGACCGGCAGCGTCGAAAAATACGCCGCAGGGCCGTCCTGCGCGATCGGCTCATCGACCGGCTGAAGCCCCGCGTTGTCGGCGATGCGCGCGTCGCTTAGATTGATCGCCACGCGCTCCGGCGTCAGCGCGCTGCGCCCGCCGGCCTGACCGATGCACAAAACAGCGTCCGGCCTTTCCTTTTCAATCGCCTCCGCCGCCGTCCGGATGGACAGGCCGAAGACGGTCGGCACCTCGAGCTTGACGATTTCCCATTCGCCGACGCGATCCGGCACGAGGCGGACGGCCTCCAGCGCGGGGTTCATCTTCTCCCCGCCGAAGGGATCAAATGCAGTCAAAAGCAGCTTCATTTTTTCCTCGTTCCATTGATCAGCAGCGCGGCAAAAATCACCGCGAAGCCCAGCAGCATCTTCTCCGTCAGCACTTCGCCCAGCAGCAGGCAGGAAAACAGCGCGCCGAAGACCGACTCCAGCGAAAGCAGAATCGACGCATGCGACGCAGGCGCCATGCTCTGTCCGATATTCTGCAGGCTCATCGCCACCGTCGTGGAGAAGACGGACAGATACAAAAGCCCGCCGAGCGCGCCCGCGCCCATGACAATCGGCTCTCCCCGCTCAAAGAACAGGTGAATCATCGCGGCAAACGCTGCGCAGAACATGAACTGCAGCACGATCAGCGCATAGGTATCCGTTTTCCTCTGGCATCGGTCGACCGCCACGATATGCGCGGCAAACAGCCCGCCGCAGACGATGGTCAGCATATCGCCCATGTTCAGGCCGCCGCTCGCGCTATCGAGCGAAAGGAGCCCGATGCCCAGCAGCATCAGACCGGCCGCCGCAAAATTCTGCACGCCGAGCTTTTCCCTGAAAAGCAGCCAGCAGGCAAAGGGCACCAGCAGCACGTACACCGTCGTCAGAAATGCATTCTTGCCCGCCGTCGTGTGCTTGAGGCCGATTGTCTGCACGACATAGGCCAGGCAGAGCAAAAGCCCCACCAGCGCGCCGCGCGCGATATCCGCCCGGGTCAGTCCCTTCATGTGTTTTCTGAACAGGATCAGCGTCAGCGCGGAGGCGATGCTGTATCTCAGCGCGATGATCGCCGCCGGCGGTATGCTGTCCAGCGTGTTTTTCATGACCACAAAGCCGCTGCCCCAGATCAGCGCCGTCAGCAGCAGCATGCCGTCGGCCATCAGTTCCCGTTTTGTCATTGCATTTCTCCCTCCGGCCGTTTCCCTTCCGAAAGCGGCTTACGGGGTATTCTATCACAATTCCCGGCCAAAGAAAAGCTTTACACTCCCGGCATTTTGGTGTATCATTTATTATAAGTAAGAATACCCGACGCCATGGTGCAATTGAATTTCTGTCCGCTCCGGCGGGCTAAGATAAGGAGAGATCAATATGGATAATCTGATTCCCAACCTGATCCTGCCGGGCGAAGAGCCGGAAGCGGTTCCCGCTGCCGAGGCCCCCGTCGTCGAAACCGCCGAAGCCCCCGCCGCTCAGGCGCCCGCCGCCGCTGCCGTTCAGGCCGCTCCGGTCGAGGCCAAGGCTGAAGAGCCGGCCAAGGCGAAGGTTGAGGAGGCGCCGCTGGAGCCCGTCTCCGCTGAGGAGGATTCCCTGAACTTTGATAACCTCTCCGAGCAGGAGAAGGCCGCCGTGCTCGCCTTCGTCGAGCGCATCGACATCCGCAACAGCGAAACCGTCCTCAAGTACGGCAACGCTGCGCAGATGAAGATTTCCCAGTTCTCCGACAAGATCCTCGCCGATGTGAAGACCAAGGACACCGGCGCAATCTCCGATATGCTGACCGACCTGGTCGCCGAGCTCAAGGGCTTTGACGTCGACGAGGGCAAGAAGGGCGGCTTCTTCGGCCTGTTCAAAAAGGCCGGTCTGAACCTCACCCAGCTCAAGGCCAAGTTCGACAAGGTCGAGGAGAACGTCTCCGCGATCATTGATACCCTTCAGGGTCATCAGCAGCAGCTGATCGCCGACGCGCAGATGCTCGACGATCTCTACAAGCAGAACGAGCAGTACTACCACGAGCTGACGCTCTACATCATCGCCGGCGAAATCAAGCTCCGCCGCCTTCGCGAGGAGGAGCTCCCGCCGCTGCTGGCCAAGGCGCAGGAAACCGCCGATCCGGCCGATGCGCAGGCCGCCAGCGACTTCTCCCAGCTCATCGAGCGCTTTGACAAGCGCATCCACGATCTCAAGCTCACCCGCATGGTCTCCGTGCAGATGGGCCCGCAGATCCGCCTGATGCAGACCAACGACAACGTGCTCGCCGAGCGCATCCAGTCCACCATCGCCAACACCATCCCGCTGTGGAAGAGCCAGATGGTCATCTCCCTGGGCATGCAGCACGCCGAAGAGGCGCTCAGCGCCCAGAAGGCCGTGACCGACATGACCAACGAGCTGCTCCGCTCCAACGCCGAGCGCCTGAAGGTCGGCACCATCGAAACGGCGAAGGAAGCCGAGCGCGGTGTGGTCGATCTGGATACCATCCGCGCGGCCAACACCGCCCTGATCGAGACCCTGACCGAAGTCCAGCGGATTCAGCGCGAAGGCTCCCAGAAGCGCGCGCAGGCCTCCATCGAGCTTGGCCGCCTCGAAAAGCAGCTGCGCGACAAGGTGCTGGAGATCAATAACCAGTAAAGCTACAAAAGCGCCGGACGATGCTGTCCGGCGCTTTTTCAGGAGAAAACGCATGAACAGCAAACAAGGAAAAAACTTCTCTCCCGTCAAACCGGCGCGCAGCTATGAGGAGCAGGCCAGACGCATGATCGAGGTGCATAACCTCGAGATCGGCAACACAGACCGCGCGCGCCATATCCTCTCCAACGTCAACTATTACCGCCTGACGACCTACGGCAAGCACCTGCGCCGCAAGGACGACGCCGAGCGCTTCATCGACGGCGTCTCGCTGGACGACCTGTACGACCTGTATCAGTTCGACATGGGGCTGCGCCATCAGGTGCTGCCCCTGCTGGAGTTTTTCGAGGTGCAGCTGCGCGCGAAACTCTCCTATCATCTGGCGATGGTCTATGGCTCCACCGGCTATCTGAATCCGGATAACTTCCGGCTCGACAAGCAGTCCCGCGGCTCGCACAAGAGCCTGATCAACAAGTTCAACATCGAGGTAAAGCGCGAGGACGATCTCGCGTTTGTCCGCCATCATCAGAAAAAATACGGCGGCAAATTCCCGATCTGGGCCGCGGTCGAGCTTTTCTCCTTCGGCATGATCGCCCAGCTTTTTGATATCCTGACGGAAAACGACCAGTGGGCCGTCAGCCGCGAATTCGATCTTTCGCCCGAGGAGCTCTACGCGCTCATCTGCGCCTCCGTGGATGTGCGCAACATCTGCGCGCATTACGGCAGGCTCTACAACCAGACGATCGACGACCAGCCGATCCTGCCGGAGAAATTCCGCCAGTACGAGAGCGACCGCCTCTTCCCGATCCTGCTGATGCTCAAGGCCGCCGCCGGAAATCACCGCGTCTACCGGGATATGATCCGCGGCATTGCCCAGCTCGAGGAGGAATACCCCAAGGCGGATCTGGCGCTGTGCGGCTTCCCGAAGGGCTGGGAGGGTATCCTCAAAAACGCAAATCTGTAATCCGGTGCGTCCATGACGCCCATTATGCAGAGCCCCTCCCCCGCTGCATTCAATACAAGCAAAGACCTCTCCTCCCGCATGACGGGAAGAGAGGTCTTTTGATTTCCGGATCAGAACTCCGAAATCACTTCGGTCCAGATCTGATCGTAGAGCTTCGTATTCTCGCCCAGATACCGGAATACCTGGCATTTTTCCAGCGTATCCTGCGGCGGATTGTTGACCGGGGAGGCGTTGTATTCCTCCGCGCCCCACAGCTCAATCGCCGCCGTGTTCGGGATCGCATAGCCGACATAGTCGTAGTTTGCCGCCGCGATATCCGCGCGGCACATGAAGTCGATGAACTTCTCCGCGCCGGAGACGTTGCGCGCGTTGTGCGGGATGCACATGGCGTCATAGAAGATGTTGCTGCCCTCTTTGGGCACGACGTAGTTCAGCTCGTCGCTCTCGCTCATGCAGAACGTCGCGTCGCCGCTCCAGACCAGCGCCACGGACGCCTCGCCCGCGATCATCTTGTCCTTCACCTCGTCGACCACATAGGCCAGCACCAGCGGCTTCTGATCGATGAGCAGCTTCTTGGCGTCCGCCAGATCCGCGGCGTCAATCGAGTTGAGATCATGCCCGCTCATCACCAGCGCAATCGCCATGGTATCGCGCGGCGCGTTGAGCATGAACATGTCCATCCTGTATTCCTCATCCAGCAGGATATCCCAGCTGTCGGGCGCCTGCAGCACGGTTTCCGTATTATAGAGCAGGCCCATGGTGCCCCAGGTATAGGGCACGGAATACTTAAACTCCGGGTCATAGCTCTCGTGCGTGAAGCGCGGATCGATGTTCTTCACATTGGGCACATTGTTCCAGTTGATCGGCTGGAGCAGCTCTTCCTGGATCATGCGCTCGATCATGTAATCGCTGGGGACGATCACATCGTAGCTCGAGCCGCCCATCGCGATCTTGGCATACATGTCCTCGTTCGTCTCGAACGTCTCATAGATCACCCGGATGCCGGTCTCCGCCTCAAAGATATCAATGACGTCGCTGTCGATGTAGTCGCCCCAGTTGTATACGGAGATC
This sequence comes from Clostridia bacterium, assembly GCA_017436605.1. Taxonomy (GTDB): domain Bacteria; phylum Bacillota; class Clostridia; order Christensenellales; family Aristaeellaceae; genus Ventricola. Next base: position 10,124 of record JAFSCW010000065.1, read on the forward strand.
GTCTCGCCCGTCATCTCCACGGGGTTGGCCGGCATGACGGCAAACGGCTCGCTCTCTTCCTCTTCGGCGACAAAGATGGCCGTCGGGCCGTCTGCGCCGCCGATGATCTCTTCCTCCCTTCCGCTTCCGCCGAAGGCGAGATAGACAAAGACCAGCGCGATGATCAAGGCGATCCAGAAGCCTTTTTTCTTCAAAATTCTTTTCATACAAAAACTCCTTTGTCAGCGCATTCAAGCCTCCCCCCAAGGGGAGGTGTCAGCCCGCGGGGCTGACGGAGGGAGTTTAATACGGAATACGCACCTTCTCGACCTTGCCCTTGCGCGGATCCCTGCGCAGATCCTGCAGGTTCACGCCGATCAGCAGGATAAAGACGCAGGCGAAGATGAGCGTGGACAGCGCGTTGATCTTCGGGGAAATGCCGCGCTTGGCCATGGTATAGATGGTGATGGACAGGTTGGAAACGCCCGAGCCCGTCGTAAAGAAGCTGACGACGAAGTCGTCGATGGACATCGTCAGCGCCATCACGAAGCCGGAAAACACGCCGGGCATGATATCCGGCAGGATCACGCGCAGAAAGCCCTGCATGGGCGTCGCGCCCAGATCCTGCGCCGCCTCGGCGAGGTTGGGATCGAGCTGGCGGAGCTTGGGCATGACGCTCAGCACCACATACGGCACGCAGAAGGCGACATGCGAAAGCAGCAGCGTCACATAGCCCAGCTGAATATGGGCCATGGCGAACAGGAGCATCAGCGATACGCCCGTGACGACCTCGGAGTTGAGCATCGGCAGATTGACGACGGAGAGCATCGCCTGGCGCGGGCGGCGCTTCATCTGGAACAGCGCGATCGCGCCGAAGGTACCCAGCACGGTGGAGATCGCCGCGGCGAGGAAGCCGATGGACAGCGTCGTGCCCAGCGCGCCCATGATCGCCTCATCGGTAAACAGCTCGTGATACCAGCGCAGCGTGAAGCCGCCCCACTGCGCGCGGGATTTGCTGTTGTTGAAGGAATAGAGGATCAGCATGACGATGGGCGCATAGAGGAACGCCATGATCAGGCCGATGTACGCTTTTCTCAGGTTCTTCTTCCAGTTCATCAGAGAATGCGCACCTCCTTATGCGGTTCGTCGTCCTTGTCGATGCGGCCCAGCGCGCCCATGAACGCGAGCACGACAACCATAACCAGCAGCGACAGCGTCGCGCCGAAGTGCCAGTCGCTGGATTTGCCGAACTGGTTCTGGATGATGTCGCCGATCAGCGGAACCTTGCCGCCGCCCATCAGCTGGCTGATGACAAACGTGGTGACCGCCGGAACGAAGACCATCGTGATGCCCTCCAGCACGCCGGGGAGAGAATACGGCAGGGTCACGCGCAGGAAGCTCTTGACCGGGCTCGCGCCCAGGTCCGCCGCCGCCTCCAGGAGGCTCTTGTCGATCTTCTCGATGACGGTATAAATCGGCATGATCATGAAGCTCAAGTAGTTATAGACCATGCCGAGGATGACCGCGTTTTCGTTATAGAGGAAGATGATCCTGCGGCGGACGCCCATGGACAGAAGCCACTCGTCCAGCGCGGGGATCGCCTCGCGCAGCCTCGCGATCCAGCTGTTGAGGATGCCGGAGTTTTCCAGGATGCTCATCCACGAATACGTGCGCAGCAGGAAATTCATCCACATCGGCAGGATCAACAGCAGGAGCCAGAGCGCCGGGCGCTTAAAATCCCTGCCCGTCAGGATCAGGGCGACGGGATAGCCCAGCAGCAGGCAGATGGCCGTGGTGATCACGGCGACCTTCAAAGAACGCAGCAGCAGCCGCAGATACGTCGGCTCCAGCATGCGCCTAAAGTTGTTGAGCGAAAATACCGCGCGCTTTTGCCAGGGCTTCTCCGTCGTGCGGGATCCGTCCTCCAGCTGGTAGATCACGCTGCCGTCCGGCTGCACGATCTCGGTATAGGGAATCGGCTCCTCGATCGTCACGCCGTACCAGACGATCATAACCAGCGGCACGACGATGAAGATCATGGCCCACAGGACAAACGGCGCGGCAAGCGCCTTGTTTCTCATCATGGCAGGCCCTCCTTATTTTGCGCGGTCGGCGTGCCGCTTGAGCACGTCCGGGGAACAGTCGCTCTTGTGCATGACCTGGATATCCGCCGGGGCGACGGTCAGCTTGACCCGCATGCCCACCGGGCGCGCGTGCGTGGAATGCACCAGCAGCATGCTCTCGCCGGAGCGGACCTTCATTTCATAATGCACGCCCTTGAACAGCAGGGACTCCACGACGCCCTGCGGCACGCCCTCGATCGGATCCTCCATCGGCTTGAGCTTGAGATCCTCCGGACGCACGACGATGTCGACCTCGGTCTGCTCGCCGAAGCCGCTGTCCACGCAGGGGAATTCGCAGTTGAGGAAGCGCACCAGCTGATCGCGCACCATCGTGCCGGGCAGGATGTTGCTGTCGCCGATGAAATCCGCGACGAAGGCGCTTTGCGGCTCGTTGTAGATGTCCTCCGGCGTGCCCAGCTGCAGGATCTCGCCCGCGCGCATGACGGCCACGCGGTCGCTCATGGTCAGCGCCTCTTCCTGATCGTGGGTGACGAAGATGAACGTGATGCCGCTCTCGCGCTGGATGCGCTTGAGCTCCAGCTGCATCTCGCGGCGGAGCTTGAGATCCAGCGCGGCCAGCGGCTCATCGAGCAGAAGGACGTCCGGCTTGTTGATCAGGGCGCGGGCGATGGCCACGCGCTGCTGCTGGCCGCCGGAAAGCGAGGCGATCTTGCGTTTTTCATAGCCGGCAAGACCGACCATCTCCAGCATCCGGCCCACCTCCAGCGCGGTCTTCTTCTTGTCCTCGCCGCGCAGATCCGGGCCGAAGGCGACGTTCTGCTCGACGTTCAGATGCGGGAAGAGCGCATAGCGCTGAAACACCGTGTTGATCGCGCGCTTATAGGGCGGCAGCGGGATGATGTTCTCGCCCTTGTAGAGAATCTCGCCGCTGGAGGGCTTTTCAAAGCCGCCGATGCAGCGCAGCAGCGTCGTCTTGCCGCAGCCCGACGGGCCCAGCAGCGTCACAAATTCGTTCTTGCCGATATCAAGACTCACGCCGCCGAGGGCCACAAAGCCATCCTCAAAGACGACGCGCAGGTCCTTGATCGAAAGGATCGCACCATTTTCCATATGCCAGTCCTCCTGTATTGTGTAAGTCGTTCGGGCAGAGCAGAGCCCCGCCCCTACACATTCTTTCCTTCAAATCGCCCGTAGGGGAGGGGCTCTGCTCCTCCCTGATCAGCAAACTGTGATTGCCGCAGGCGGCCATATGCTTGCTCAGAAATTCGGCGGCGTGCAAACCCAGATCACCGTCGCCGGGGTCTTGCCGGTGTTGTGCAGGTAGTGCTGCACGTTCGGCTTATACGAGAAGCTGTCGCCCTTGCGTACGCGGTAGCTCTTCTCGCCCAGCACCAGCGTCACCGCGCCGGAGAGCACATGTCCGAATTCCTCGCCCATGTGCGGCAGATCCGGCTCGACCTTCGCGCCCGGCTCAAGCGTCACCATAATCGGCTCCATGTCCTTTTTCTGCGCATTGGGGATCAGCCAGTGAATCGTCACGCCGTCGTCGCTCTCCTTGATGAAGACGTCCTCCTTGCGGCAGACGGGATTATCCCCCTGCTCGTCGGAGAAGAACTCATGAAAGGACGAGCCCAGCGTCGTCAGGATATCCTCCAGCGTCGAAAGGGACGGAGAGGTCTGGTTGCTCTCCAGCTGGGAAATGAATCCCTTGGACAGCTCGCAGCGGTCCGCAAGCTCTTTTTGGGTCAGGTTGTTCTTCTGGCGCAGGCTCCGCAGCTTTTCGCCGATGTTGATTTCCACAGAGCTCCCTCCTTGAGTTTAGTATTTCAAAACCTGAAGGTTATTGTCACGATGCAGATTAAACCATAAACGCATGCATTTGTCAAGAAAATCCTCAAAAGTTTTTTCTGTAAATCCGACATTGTTCGCTTTTTATGTTTTTTACGCTTTAGCCGATTAAATTTTCCCTTATATTGCTTGATTTTTCCGATCACCATGTTCTGACCGGGATCTTACGTTTGCTAAACCCGTCCGCCCTTTCCCGCTCCGGGGTTTCGCCTTTGTAAACCGGAAGGTCAGAACGGAAAAGACGGCGCACCCGAAAGCAGAAAAAGAAAAAGGACGGAGAAAACCTCCGTCCCTGTTTGATTCCGTCGCCTTATTTGATATCGGTGCAGTACATTGCGCGCACGACCGGCGCCTCGACCTCGAGCCCATCGTCGGTGTATTCGCCGCCAGCCGGGAGGGTCAATCCCTCGCCCGTCACATAGAACGTCACGACGTTGTCCGCCGCGATGCCCTCATCGCCCTCGAGCACGACCCAGATCGGATCCTTCCATACGCCGGTGGTCACGTTGTCCACGCAGACCAGCGCGCACGGGCTTCCGTCATAATCGGTGAACGCCATGACCTTGCCGCGATAGGAGAACTTCTTGTCCGTGTAGTTCTCCGGCTTGTCCAGCAGGTTGTCGTAGTTCAGGCTGATCATGCGCCTTCGGAAATCCGCAATGCCCTCCCGCTCGGTGAAAACGCGCGTGAGCGTCACCTCACGGGTCGTCTCCTTCATGCCCTTCGCCTTCGCGCGGAAGGCAAAGGTTTCCGTGCTTTCGTCCTCGATGAACACGCGGATGCTGAAGCCGCCGTTCTTGCCGGCCTTGATGTTGGTGTTCATGCCCTTGCCGTTGACGTAAACCGTCGCCTCCGGCTCGGTTTCGCCGCGGACGATCACATACTCGCCGCTGAAGGTCGTCTCCTGCGGCTCGGTAATGATCAGCTGCGCAGCCGGCATTTCATAATACACGGAAAGCATGACCTCGGCGGTATCGGTCATCACGGCGACGACCTGCTCGCCTTCCTCCGGCAGCGTTACGCGGACGGAGAACGTGCCGTCCTTCTTGGCGGTCGTCTCTCCCAGGGTCTTCTCGCCCACGGCGACGCGCACCTTCGCGCCCGCCTCGGTCTTGCCGCTGATGGTCAGCTGCTCGTCATGCGTATAGGACGGAACGCCTTCAACGGTCATCTCGCCCTCGCTCGCCAGGATCTCGGCGACGCCGGGCGTCGGTTCCGGCGTCGGTTCCGGCGTCGCGGTCGGCGCCGGGGTCGGCGCCGGCGTTGGATCGGACACGGTGCTGAGCAGCTTCATGCCCGAAAGCACGTCCGCCATGCGCGCGTCGTCCGCTTCGTCCGGCACGCGGCCGACGATCGTCTGCGTGATCATATACAGGCGGCCCAGATGCAGCATCGCATAGCGCAGGGAATACACGGGCATAGAGGCATACATCGCCGAGGAGGTCAGACGCACGCAGACAGGCTGCGTCTGCGTCAGGCTGCAGCTCTCATACAGGCCGCTCTGCGCGAACTGGCGCTCAAACGCCGCCAGCTCTTCCTCGCTGATGGCATCCATGCGCATCACATCAGAAAACTCACCCGCGTCGGTGACGCTGACGGCGATCTGGCCGCCGCCCTCGGGGATGACCTCCATCACGATGCCGGAGGCCATGTAGCTGGCCAGGATCGCGTCTTTGGTCGTGCCGAGCGAGGCGATCAGCGCTTCGTGATCGGCAAGATTGGTCTGCGTGAGCACGGTCTCGTTTTCCTTCTGGGTATAGCGGAATCCCTCATACGGGAAGACATACGTCGCGTTTTCCGCGCAGGCGGCCTGCGCGAGCAGCACAAGCAGGCAGCAGACAGCCGGCAGCAGCGCGCGGCGGATGGTTCCAAGCTTCATCGAAAAACCCCTTTCACGGGCGTCGGGCGGCTGCCGCCCGGCAGATTCACGGTTTGAATTATAACACAGGATCAGCCGCGCTGGCAAGGCATGCCGCTGCGCCCGCGCCCGACGAGGACGGCCAGCGCGAAGAACAGCATGATGTTCGTCGCGGACATCATGTTCAGCGGCGCGCTCTCCATCAGACCCGTCAGCGCGATCGCCGCAATGAGCATACACAGGATGCGGTCGCCCGGGCAATGCGCTTCCCCCTTGGCAAAGAACGCGCGCACGGCGAAGCGAAGCGCCCAGACCATGAACGCCGCCAGCAGGAAAAAGCCGATCAGGCCGAAGTCTGCCGCATACTGGAAATAGGCGTTATGAATGGCCACGCCGTCCAGATTCTCGTGGATCGTTCCCTCAAGCACCTGACTGCCAATTCGGCCGATGCCAAATCCGATCATCAGGTACTTCGGGTTTTCCTGCCACCGCCTGAAGAGATTTTTCCAGATCCCCGTCCGGCCGGAGAAGGAGGCATCCGCCGCGGCGCGCGCCTGAAGCCGGACTTCCGCCTGCGCGTCTGCGTCTTCCGTATTCTCTTCCTTCATCGCATCCGTCTGCGTCTGTTCCGCTGCGGCGGAGACGACCAGCGCCGCCCGCTGGCCCCTGGCAAGGTTCTCATAATGTGTCAGCGCCGCGTCGGTCAGCATGGACGCGCCGGCATAGCCGCACGCGCAGACCAGCACCGCGGCCAGCACGCCCGCCCCATGGCGGACAAGCCTGCGCGGAGAGCGCATCCGTTCCGATACATGGCCGTATACGCCGATGGCGCAGGCGGCAATCAGCACATAGCGCGCCGTCCGGCTCTGCGTCAGCACGACGACTGCGCTCATCATCACCATGCCCAGCAGGCAAATCGCCCGTTCGGGCGCTTTTTCGCTCCTGCTGGCGCCCAGCAGGGACATCAGCGCGCAGCACATGCAGACCATGCCCGTCATGTTATAGTGCGAATTGGCGCACAGATACATGCCGTTGCTCACACCGAAGATAAAATCGCCCTCGCCGTATACGCGTCCCGTCCATGCGCACAAAAGCAGCGCGCCGGCAAGCACGACGGAGCACAGCGCAAACAGCAGCGCCGTCCTGTCGAGCATACGTTCCCGGGCGGCGCCGTCCATGCCGGCGATGGTCGCATAAACGCCAAAGAGGATGATCGCATGGCTGACCCAGCTGATCGAATTGTTGGTCGTATTGCCAAAGCGGATGGCAAAAGGCACGACGACCCAGCCCAGCAGCACGGCATGGATGATCTCGTCCGGATGCAGCGGTTCTTTTTCGCCGCGCGCGGCGCGCCGCTGCAGCGCCAGAAGGGCAAGCGCCATGCCCCAGGGAACCAGAACAAAGCGCTCCAGCGCCTCGATATGCTCGCGCCACCAGATATACGGCGCCGCGATCAGAAGGCCTGTCACAAAAAACGAGACCAGCACATACAATCCGACGTCGGACGCAGCGGCAAAGACCGTCCTGCGTACCCATGCAGCTGCTTTTTTCATCGCGCCGTCTCCTTTCCGTTTGTTTACTCTCATCTGAAAAGGGCCGGAAGATCCCTCTCCCGGCCCATGATCCTTACTCGCCCTGCTCCTCGGCGGCGAAGACGGTCACGTTCTCCTGCGCCTTTTCAGCCTGCTCCGGCTTCGGGCCGCGGCGGCCGCGGCGGCGGCCCCTGCTGCGGCGGGAAGAAGACGGCTTATCGCCGCGCTCGGCGCGCTCCGGCTTTTCGCCGGCTTCGGCGCGCTCCGGCTGATTGTTCAGCAGGATCACGACGCGGCGGTTCGGCTCCTCGCCCTCGGAATGGGTGGTCACAGCCGGATGATTCTGCAGCGCGGTATGCAGCACACGGCGCTCATACGGATTCATCGGCTCGAGCACGACCTTGCGGCCGGTCTTCTGCGCGCGGTTGGCCATGCGCTGCGCCAGACGGCGCAGGCTGTCCTCGCGCTTGGCGCGATAGTTTTCGGTATCCAGCGTCACGCGGATATAGCCCTCACGACCCTTGTTGACCTGCAGGCTGGTGAGGTACTGCAGCGCGTCGAGCGTCTCGCCGCGGCGGCCGATGAGGATGCCGAGCGTGTCGCCGATCATGTGGATATACAAACCGTCCTCTCGGGTATCGTCCACGTAGACGTCCACCTTCACGTTCATCAGGGCGGTCACTTCCATCAGGAAGCGCTGCGCCTTGCCGGCCGGGGTGTCCTCCGCATAGAGAACCGGCGGCTCCGTCGGGCTGAACGGCTTGGCCGGCACCATCGGCGCGTACTCGCGCGGCTCGGCAGCCTTCTCCTCCGGCTTTTCCGCCTTGGGCGCCTTCTGCGGGCGCGGCTTGCGCGGCTGCTTCGGGCGGTCGGCCTTCGGCTCGGTCTTTTCCTCGGCCTTCTTCTCCGGCTTCGGCTCCGCCTTCTTCTCCGGCTTCGCCTCGGCCTTCTTCTCGGCCTTGGCTTCCGGCTTCGGCTCCGCCTTCTTCTCGGCCTTGGCTTCCGGCTTCGCCTCGGTCTTCTTCTCGGCCTTGACTTCCAGCTTCGGCTCCGCCTTCTTCTCCGGCTTCGCCTCCGCCTTCTTTTCGGCCTTGACTTCCGGCTTCTTCTCCTGCTTCGGCGCGGCCTTTCTGCGGCTCGGCTCATTCAGGCTGAAGGAGCTGAGCAGATCGCTCAGGCCCTGATCGTCTTCCTTTTCTTCTTCCATGACGGTCAGTCGGACGCACGCCGGCTTGCTGCCGAACAGGCCGAACAGGCCCTTGGCGCCTTCCTGAATGACATCGACATGCACGTCGGCGATCGTAACGCCCAGCGCAGCAAGGCCGGCGTCGATCGCTTCCTGCGTCGTCTTACCGGTAAATTCCTGGCTTCTCATCAGATGCCGACCTCCTCAGCCTTCGCGGACTTGCGGTCCTGCGCCTTGAAATACTTATCGAACATCACCTGCTCGACAATCGCGTAGATGTTGGAAACAACCCAGTACAGCGCGAACGCGGAGTTGTAAATCGCACAGAAGTACAGGGACATGAAGGTCATCATGTACAGCATCATCTTCTGGCTGCCCTGCTGAGACATATCCATCTGCTGCTGCTTCATGGTCAGCTTCTGCATGAACAGCTGAGAAAGGATGGACAGGATCGGCAGGACGAACCAGCCGTTGCCGAACTTATAGATGGAGAAGCGGATGAGGCCCAGGATGTTCATGTTGCCCAGACCGGTGATCGGCGCAACATACGGGGCATAGACATCGGAAGCCATGAACGGCGCGACGGTCTCGTTGATGTAGGTCATCATCGCATCGCGGTTCGCGAACTCAAGCGCCTGCGGGATCACGCCGGAAGCGGCGAGCTTGGCGCTGACGTCGTTCCAGACCTCGAACTCGATCATCTGCATGGACTGCAGATCCGGCAGGGAGGTCGCAAACGGGCTGTCCGGCATCCAGAGGTTGCGGATCCAGAGGAAGGAATCGGCCAGCGTGGTCGGGTCGATCTCCGGATGATGATAGAAGGTCAGGAACTGCGTGACGAGCTGCTCGTTGGCGAAGGTACGCATGGCGTAGAACATCGCGAAGAGAACGAACATCGACAGGATCATCGGCAGGCAGCCGCCCATCGGGCTGACGCCTTCCTTGCGATAGAGCTCCTGGAGCTTCTGGTTAAGCTTCTCCTGATCGTCCTTGTACTTCTCCTGCAGCGCCTTCATCTGCGGCTGGACGCTGGACATGCGCATGGTCGAGCGGCGGCTCTTGAGGTTCAGCGGCATGATCAGCAGCTTGATCAGGACGGTAAAGACGATGATGGTAATCGCATAGTTGTTGATGACGACCTGCAGACCCTTGATCAGGGCCAGCAGAAGCGGGTTCAGGAAATTCATGAAAGACAGTCTCCTTGCTTATGCGTTATCAATTCTACAAGCTGTCAGCCGCCCGCGTACCCGGCGGAATCTCCGTCACGGTACGGGGTCATTGAGATCCCCCTTGTAGAAGGGATGGCAGCGCAGAATACGCCGCACGGCCAGATAACCGCCCTTGAGCGCGCCATACTTGCCGATGGCCTCCAGGGCGTACTGGGAGCAGGTCGGATAGAATCTGCAGCAGGGTGCGTGCCGGAGATACTTTCTGTAAAACCGGATCATTCCCATCAGGATGCGACTGATCACGCCGGATCGCCTGCCTTCTTATCGACCGCATGTTTGGCGTCCGAGCCGCTTTTCGCCCCGACGTCCTTGAGACAGTTCTGCCTGCGCAGCAGGTATTGCATGGAACGGCACAGCTTGTCAAAATCAGCTGTTAATGCCGGCTGGCGGGCAATGAACACATACAGCCCCGGCTTCATACGGGGCAGGAGGGGGGCGCATGCGGCGCGAAGACGGCGCTTGACGCGGTTGCGCTCGACGGCGCAGCCGATCTTCTTGCCGACGGAAAAACCGACCTTGAGCGTATTGGAGCGCACATAGAGCATGACCATCTCATGCGCGCCGCCGGACGAGCCGCGGCGGTAGACATACTTGAACTGTGCGTTCTTTTTCAGACTGTACGTTTTCTGCACGATCGTTCCGCTCCCCCTGAAAGACTAAAGAAAAAGGCCCGTTCCCGGTCTTTGCCGGGGCCGGACCGAACGCCTGCGCGCGCACAGCGCCAGCGCAGAAGCCGCATCGCCCTATGAGCGCGCGGGGATCAATCAGACGGGGTTGGAAACGGTCAGCTTCGCGCGGCCGCGAGCACGACGGCGGGCGAGAACCTTGCGGCCGTTCTTGGTCGCCATGCGGGAACGGAAGCCATGCACCTTGGCGCGCTGGCGCTTCTTGGGCTGATAAGTTCTGACGGAAGAAGCCATAATTACACACTCCTTATTATCAAGGTTTATTTGAACGAAGTAAATCCGCGCCGTCAGGCGGCGCGTCGTTCCATGCGAAAGCTATTATAGTATACTTCACGTGCGCAAGCGAAGTCAAGCGGTTTTTCCCGCAAAGACACAAATTCCGTAATCTTTTCGTAAAATTCAGGCCGATTCCGTCAAAAACTGTCCGCCCTGCCCGGGCGTTCCCAAGAAACTCCGGCCGCCCGCAGCGCCGCGCTTGACTTCGTCTTCCGCCTGCGGGTATAATGGCTGTATCGGGCAGGGCCGTCTGCTCTTTCCCGCTTTCATTCCGCATTTCATCCATACTGTATATATAGGGAGGAATTGTTCTATGCGCAGAATCGGTGTCTTGACTTCCGGCGGCGACGCCCCGGGCATGAATGCAGCTGTCATGGCCGTGGCCAAAGCTGCCCGCTATCACAATATGGAGCTCATCGGCATCAAGCGCGGCTACAACGGCACGCTGCTGCGCAGCGAAAATCCTGCCGACGACATGACCGAGATGGATCTGGATACTGTTCTGGATATCGCGGACCGTCCCGGCACATATCTGCGCACCGCGCGCTGTCTGGACTTCCTCAAACCCGAAATGCAGCAGCGCGCCGCCAACAACATCCGCGAAATGGGCATCGAAGGCATCGTCGTCATCGGCGGCGACGGCTCCTACAAGGGCGCGCTGGCGCTGTGCCGCCTCGGCATCCCCTGCGTCGGCATTCCGGGCACCATCGATAACGACCTGAACTACACGGAGATGACCCTCGGCTACGACACCGCCGTCAATTCCTGCGTGGACGATATCCGCGCCATCCGCGCTACCAGCCGCTCCCACGACCGCCCGGCCGTGGTCGAGGTCATGGGCCGCCACTGCGGCGACATCGCGCTCAAGGCCAGCGCCGGCACCGGCGCGGAAATCTGCATCGTGCCGGAGGTTGAGTGGTCCATTCCCGATGTGGCCGACCGCCTTTCCAAGCTCATCGCTGAGGGCAACCCGCGCGCGACCGTCGTCGTCGCCGAGGGCGCATGGGATTCCATGATACCCTACGACTGGCGCCGCGTGCTGCGCGAGCACAACATGCGCGTACACGACGACGATCCGATTTCCACCCGCTTCTTTACCCGCGTGCTGCGCTGCCTGACCGGCTCCGAAGCCCGCACGACGATCCTGGGCTATACCCAGCGCGGACGTCAGCCCTCCGCCTATGACAGCGGCTTCGCCTTTGAAGCCGGCGTGCTCGCGGTCAATCTGCTGCGCAACGGCATCGGCAATCAGGTCATCGGCGTCAAGGATTCCCGCGTGTTCTTCATGCCCATCGAGGACGCCCTGCGCCAGAAGCGCGAATTCAACCTGAGCCTGTACAACACCATCAACGAGCTCTGATTCATGACGGGGACATCCTTTCCGGGTGTCCCTTTCCTCGGCCGCTTTTGAAGCCCCGCCACAAACCTGTCATCCGGAGGAATTATGCTGCGCAAAAACGACATATTTGAAATGACCTGCGAGAGCTTCGGCCAGGACGCGCAGGGCGTATGCCGCCATGAGGGCATGGCCGTGTTCGTGCCGGGCCTTTTGCCCGGCGAGCGCGCCCTTGTCCGCATCGTGAAGCCCGAAAAGCGCTACGCCTTCGGCCGCATCGACAAGCTCCTGACCGAAAGCTCCGAGCGCACCGAGCCTTTCTGTCCGGTGTATAAGCGCTGCGGCGGCTGCTCCTGCCAGCATATGGCCTATGAAACCTCCCTGCGCTTCAAGCAGGATCAGGTGCAGCAGCTGCTCAGCCGCGTCGGCGGGCTGGATATCGCCGTTCCGCCGGTTCTGGGCATGGACGAGCCGTTCGCCTACCGCAACAAAGGCGCATACCCCGTCGCCGAGGTGAAGGGCGAGCCCGCCTGCGGCTTCTTCGCCCCGCGCAGCCACGACCTCGTCCCCCTTCCCGCGCAGGGCTGCCGCATCCAGCGCCTCGATTCCCGCGACGCGGCGCTTGCCGTGCTCGACTGGATGAAAAAAAGCGGCGCGCGCGCCTACGACGAGACCACGGGCAAGGGCCTTGTCCGTCATATCATGACCCGCTCCACCCGAAGCGGCGGTCTGATGGTCGTGCTCGTCGTCACGCGAAGGGACATCCCCGCCAGAGATCTGCTCATCCAATCCCTTCGCAGCGCCGTCCCCGGTCTTCTGAGCGTATGCCTGTCCATCAACAGCCGGCGCACGAACGTCATCCTCGGCGAGGAGATCCATACCCTCTGGGGCCAGCCCGTCATGGAGGACACGCTCCACGGGCTGAAGTTCTCCGTGTCGCCCCTGTCCTTCTTCCAGGTCAACCCCGACCAGACCGAAAAGCTCTATCAGCTTGCGCTGGATTACGCGCAGCTCAGCGGCGGCGAAACCGTCGTGGACGCCTACTGCGGCGCGGGCACCATCTCGCTCCTGCTCGCGCGCAGGGCAAAAAAGGTGATCGGCATCGAGATCGTCGAACCGGCCATCCGGAACGCCGAGGAAAACGCCGCGCGCAACGGCGTCCGCAACGCCGAATTCATCGTCGGCGCTTCGGAAGAGGTGCTTCCCCGCCTCGTCGCCGGCGGCATGCGTCCGGACGTGATCGTCGTCGATCCGCCGCGCAAGGGCTGCGAGGAGGCCGTGCTGCAGGCGATCATCGCCGCCGCGCCCAACCGCGTGGTCTATGTCTCCTGCGGCGCGCCGACGCTCGCGCGGGACGCCAAAATCCTCTGCGAGGGCGGCTATCGCGCCGAAAAGGTGCAGTGCGTCGATATGTTCTGCTGGACCGGCGCGGTGGAGACGGTCATGCTCTTTTCCAGACCGGATTCCGCGCAGCGCTGATGATCACGCCCGCCGCAGGCCTGAAACAAAAAGCAGAAAAATCAGAAATGCTCCCTTCATGAAGGACGGCCAAAAACAGCCGTCCGCCATGAAAGGGAGCATTTTCAATCCTTGTAATCGGGCAGGCGCGCCCTATCTCCCGCGCCTTAGTCGAGCCTGAATACCGGCTCCAGCTTGGGCTGCGCGCCGGTCACAGGATCCATCTCCAGCTCAAGAATATCCTTCATATATTCGTTCCAGCGGTCGACGATCGGGCTTTCCGCCTGCGTGCGCTCGGCGAATTCAATGCCCTTCTCGCACTCATAATAGCCGAACAGCTCCTCGCCGTTTGCGAAAATGGTGTAATTGCAGATGCCGGCGGATTTGAGAAGCTGCTTCATCTCCGGCCAGATCTCGTCGTGGCGGCGGATATACTCCGCCTTGCAGCCGGGCTTAATGCGGCCCTTCCATGCCATGCGTTCCATACTCGCCCTCCTGTCAGTCAAGGAATTCCTCGCGCAGCTTAACGCCGAACTCCTTCGCGATGGCGCGCAGCTCGTCGTCCTCGATCGTCTGGCGGATGCCCTGGCCACAGGACATGGCCAGCACCCAGATCTGCGCGGACTTTTCGATCGTATGCATCAGGCCGAACGTGGTATCAAAATCCGGACCGGAGACGAACAGACCGTGATGCGCCCAGATCGCCGCCTCGTATTCCTTCATCTTCTCGCAGGTCGCCATCGCGATATCCGCGCCGCCCGGCACCATCCACGGCACGACGCCCACGCCGCCCGGGAAGACGACGGGACACTCCGTCGCGCTCTTCCACAGCACGCGGCTAAATTCGCGGTCGGTCAGCGGAAGCACATAGGTCATGGCGATCACGTTGGCCGGATGCGCATGATAAATCACGCGGCACTTGCCATCCGTCGCGGCGACGCGCACGGAATGGTTCATGAAGTGGCTCGGGAATTCGCTCGTCGGGCGGCCGCCATGGACAAGACCCCAGACGATGCGGTAGCTGTCGCCCGCCGCATTGATTTCCACCACGCACAGGCTGTCCTCGGGATCGAGCACAATGTTGCGGAAGAATTTTCCAGAGCCCGTGGAGATAAAGTATTCGCCGGCGAGGTTCGCGCCGGTGACGCCCATGTTCACCCACGGACGCGGATTGGCATCGAAGTAGGGACGCATCTCCTCCACTTCTTCCTTCGTCAGGCGATAGGTAACGTTGCCGCCGTTGCGCTCATGCCAGCCCTGATGCCAGCCGTCGTCCGCCATGCGGATATAGCGCTTCATGACCGAAAGTTCAAGCATGCCCATCATGACTTCCTCCTCTTATCCTCTCTTGACCAGGACGTCCCGCTCATACTGCTTCACCTTCGGCAGCCACGCGCCGTCCTCCGGCACGCCGCACGCACGGCAGTACTGCGCCCAGACCTCGCCGAAGGGCAGGGTCTTGATCTCCTCCTGCATGACCAGCAGGCTGGTAAAGTCGCCCTCGTCCTGCAGCTTCCTGAGCGTTTCATGGGGCGTGACCAGCGCCATCAGCAGCGCCTTCTGCGCATTGCGGACGCCCACCGTCCATGCGGCGACGCGGTTGATGGACGCGTCGAAGTAATCCAGCGCGATGTTCACGCTGCCGTCAAGGCCGCCGCAGCGCACGATCTCCTTGCAGATTTCCTTCGTTTCGTCGTCCAGCAGCACGACATGGTCGCTGTCCCAGCGAACCGGGCGGGTCACATGCAGCGCGATCTCCGGGAAGAACGTCAGAAGCGCCGGAATCTTGTCGGATACCATCTCCGTCGGGTGGTAGTGTCCATTGTCCATCAGCGGAATGCACTTGTTCATGTTCATCGCGGCATAGACGAGAGAGAACTCGCTGGAACCGGCGGTATAGGCCTCCACGCCGATGCCGAAGACCTTGCTCTCCACGCACGGCTTGACCTTGCTGAAATCAAACGGCTCGGAGAGGATCTCGTCAATCGCCTCGCGATAGCGCCTGCGCGGGCCAAGGCGGTCTGCGGGGATGTCCTTAAAGCCGTCGCCCGTCCAGATGTTCATGACGCAGGGCTGGCCCAGTTCCTCCGCGAGGTAGGTGCTGATGCGGATCGACGCCTTACCGTGCTCGATCCAGAACCTGCGCGTCTCTTCGCAGGGGGAGGACAAAGTCAGCGGATCGCACTTGGGATGGGAGAAGAACGTCGGGTTGAAGTCCGCGCCGATCCCGCGGGCTTTGCAGTAATCCACCCACGGCTTAAAATGCTTGGGCTCCAGCTTATCGCGATCGACCCAGCCGCCGGTTTCCTCGCTGAAAATGGCATAGGAGGCGTGCAGAGAGATCTTCTTCATGCCCGGGCAGAGGGAGAGCACGAGGTCAAAATCAGCCATCAGCTCCTGCGGCGTGCGGGCGCGGCCCGGATAGTTGCCTGTGGTCTGGATACCGCCGGTCAGGGGCTTCGAAGGATCGGTATCAAAGCCGCGCACATCGTCGCCCTGCCAGCAATGGATGGATACCGGAACGGTTTTGAGTCTCGCGATGGCCGCCTCCACGTCGATGCCCAGCGCCGCGTATTTTTCCTTCGCTTCCATGTAGCTCATATGTACAAAACCTCCATTCGATCTTATCGATGCTCGCTTCAGTCCTGCTTCTGCGCCCGCAGCTGCACGCCGAGGTTGCCCAGCGCCGTCGCCTCAATCGGCAGGGCAATCACCTGCTTGCCCGTCTCGCTCTGCGTGAGCGCGTTGAGGAACGCGTTCTTCGCGCCGCCGCCGACGATGTAGAGCTTCTCATACGTTTTGCCCGTGTTCTCTTCCAGCTCCCGGATGGCCTGCCGGTAGCTGACCGCAAGGCTCCTGTACGCGCAGCGGAAGTAATCGCCGGGCGTCTTGAGCGCGCCGCCGGTCGCCTCATCAAAGGCGGCCCGCATGCTCCCGGGCGCGAGGAACGCCTGCGCATTGGCGTCCACCAGCGCGGAACAGCCGCTCGCCTCGGCGGCCTTCACGATCTCCGGGAACGGCATGTCCGGGCAGAGCTCCCTTTGCAGCTCGTTCACCAGCCACATGCCCATGATGTTCTTCTGATACCGATTATAGCCCACGCCGCCTTCGTTGGAATAATTGGCGGCCATGCTGCCACTGTCCGTGATGGGCCTTTCGGTCTTGACGCCCAGCAGCGACCACGTGCCCGAGGAAATATACGACTCCACGCCCTCCATCGGGATGCCCTCTACCGCAGAGCCGGTGTCATGCGTCGCGCAGAGCACGACGGTCAGATTGCCGCCGACAGCCTCTGCGATCTCTGGCCTCAGCGCGCCCAGCACCGTGCCGGGCTGGCTGAGCTTGGGGAACAGCACGTGCGGCAGACCAAGGCTGTCCGCGATCTCCAGATCGAATTCGCCGGTCCGGGCGCTGATCATCCCCATGGTCGTGGCGTTGGTGTATTCGCGGGCTTTTCTGCCTGTGAGCCGGTACATCAGGTATTCCGGCATCATGAGCATGTCGGTCACGTCCTCAAGACGGCCGCGTTCCAGGTCGTCGCAGAGCTGATAGAGGGTATTGAACGGCTGAAACTGACAACCGGTACGCGCATAGAGCGTTTCAAAGGGGACAATTCCGTGCACCTTCGGGATGACGGCCTCCGTCCTGCTGTCGCGATAGGCGTAGCAGGGCCCGACCTCCTCATCCCCGCGCAGCAGCACATAATCCACCCCCCATGTGTCGATGGACAGCGTAGCGATATCGGGATAGGCGGCAAGCGCCTTGCCGACGCCCTCCACGACATGCGCAAACAGCGCATCCGTATCCCAGACGAGATGGCCGTCTTCCTCCTTCACGCCGTTCGGGAAGCGATACACCTCCTGTGTACAGAGCGTTCCGTTCTCCATCCATCCGACGATGTGCCGTCCGCTGGATGCGCCGATGTCGATGGCAAGACTGCGGTTCATGGCTTACACCTCCTGTTGGCAAGCGATGTTGGCAAGGGGCATATATCCGGCCTCCCCGCCAGCGGCGCGGCTGCTCATTGGCTGTTCCGTTCTTCCATAGATTCATTGTAACCCATCCCCGCGGCATGCGCAAGCCGCTTTGGCGCTCCCCTTTTCAACTCTGTCGGAATTTTACCGCATATGCCCAAACATAACCGGCAAAAGAGGCCGCGCCATTTGCTTTCCAGCCGCCGGTTCTGGTATAATTGAATCAGATTCTGATCATGCCCGACCCGCCAGCACAGGAGGAAACCTTCATGGCCAGCATCACCTTTGACCGCGACCGCGTGCTTTCCGCAATCGACGCCGTCGTGCGCCGCACCATGAACATGGACATGATGTGGGACTGGCCCTGCGGCGTCGCCTATCTGGGGATCTGCGAGGCATACCGCACAACCGGCAGGCGGGAATACCTCGACCTGATGAAGGCGCGCGTGGACGAGTACATCGCGCTCGGCCTGCCGGGCTGGACAGTCAACACCTGCGCCATGGGGCATGCCATGCTCACCCTGTACGAGGTCACGGGCGAGGAAACATACCGGCGGATCGCGCTTGACAAGCTCGATTATCTGCAGCACAGGGCGCTGCGCTTCGGCGAAAATGTGCTTCAGCACACCGTATCCGACAAAAACGATTTCCCCGAGCAGTGCTGGGCGGACACGCTGTTCATGGCCGCCTATTTCATGCTGCGCGCAGGCGTGATGTTTGGGGATGAATCGCTCATCGACGACGCCCTGAATCAGTACTACTGGCACATCCAGTTCCTCCAGGACGAAAAGACCGGCCTGTGGTACCACGGCTACAGCCACGTCAGCAGGACACATCTCTCCGGATTTTACTGGGGCCGCGCCAACGCCTGGGCAGCTTATACGATGAGCCAGGTCGGGCGCACGCTGCCGGCGTGCTACCTGTATCCCAAATATCTGGAAATCGCCGGTTCGCTTGCCGAGCATCTCGCCGCGCTCAAGCTGCTGCAGACCGAAAACGGCCTCTGGCGCACGATTCTGGACGACCCGGAAAGCTACGAGGAGGTCTCCGCCTCCGCGGGCATTGCGGCGGCCATGGCCATCAAGGGCAATCCGCTGCATCTTCGCTACATCGACAGGGCTGTCGAAGGCGTCCTGCAGAACATCACGCCGGAGGGCCGCGTGAAAAATGTATCCGCCGGAACCGCCGTCATGCGCGACCGCGAGGGCTACATGAACATCCCGCGCAAATGGACGCAGGGCTGGGGGCAGGGGCTGGCGCTGGCCTTCCTCTCCGCCGTACTGGAAAACGGAAGCCGTGCTGTGGACGGCGCACTATAAAAGGAGGTACCTATGAAACGAGCTGATTTTACCCTGCCCGGCGAGGCCGGCTATGAAGCGCTGACCCTTGAGCTTGCCAGAAGGTGGGGCGCGGACGTCATCCGCGATTCCGACGGCACCAGGCTCTCTCCCGAAATCACCGAGGCGGGCTATCGCATCTACTCCACCATCTGCATCATCCGCCAGCACAACGCCTTCGCAGAAAAGCATCCCGACGCGCAGCAGCAGACCTTCCTCTGTTCAAAGGCCGTGACCGCCGAGGGCGAAACCGTCTCCATCCCGCTGATGGACGGCTACTTTGCCGAGCAGCTTGTGCTCAACGACACGCCGGACGCCCTGCGTTACATGCAGGTGATCGACCGCACAGAGAACGCCGAGGTGCCGCGCGAAGACTGGACCTACGAAAACGGCGTCGTGACCGTCTCCGCCGCCAGGCCGTGGCATCAGTACACCGCTTCCTTCCTCGCATGGCGCGTGTGGGAAGAAATCAACATGTACAACCACACCACCAACAGCTGGACAAGCGAGCACCTGCGACAGCTCGACCCGCGCCATCCTGAGGCCTGGCAGTACCTGCAGGACTGGATGGACCGCTGGTGCATCGAAAACCCGCAGACGAACGTCGTCCGCCTGACGAGCCTGTTTTATAACTTCGTGTGGATCTGGGGCGCGGATCTTCGCAACCGCCATCTGTTCACCGACTGGGCCAGCTACGACTTCACCGTCAGCCCTGCCGCGCTGGACGCCTTCCGTGAGAAGTACGGCTATGCCCTGACCGCTGAGGACTTTGTCAATGGCGGCAAGCATCAGGTCACGCACATGCCGCCCACCCCCGCCAAGCGCGACTACATGGCGTTCATTCAGGAATTCGTCGCAGAAAAGGCAAAGGTGCTGGTCGATATCATCCACAAGCATGGCAAGCAGGCCTACGTCTTCTACGACGACAGCTGGGTCGGCATGGAGCCCTGCGGCAAGCGCTTCGCTTCCGTGGGCTTCGATGGCCTGATCAAGTGCGTGTTCTCCGGCTTCGAGTGCCGCTTGTGCGCCTATGCCGATGTGCCGGTGCACGAGCTGCGCTTCCATCCGTATCTCTTTCCGACGGGCCTTGGCGGACAGCCCACCTTCTCCGAGGGCGGCGAACCGGACAAGGACGCCCTGCGCTACTGGCGCAGCGTCCGCCGCGCGCTCCTGCGCGAGCCGGTGGACCGCATCGGCCTGGGCGGCTATCTGAGCCTGACGATCCCCTTCCCCAAATTCCACGACGCCATCGAAGCCATCTCCGACGAGTTCCGCCGCATCAAGGCGTTCCATGCCAACGGCGCGCCGTATGTGCTGCCCTGCCGCGTGGCCGTGCTGCATACATGGGGAAGCCTTCGCAGCTGGACGCTCTCCGGCCATTTCCACGAGACCGACAAGCACGCGCTCATCCACATCAACGAAGCGCTCTCCGGCCTGCCGGTGGATGTGAAGTTCATCAGCTTTGAAGACGTAAAAAACGGCGCGCTTGCCGACGCCGACGTCGTCATCAACGCAGGCCGCATGGGCGATGCGTGGAGCGGCGGCGACGCATGGAAGGACGCCGCGCTCGTCGCCGAGCTGACCCGCTTTGTCCATGAAGGCGGCGCGTTCATCGGCGTGGGCGAGCCCTCCGCCGTGCCCGGCTACGACCGCACGCTGCGCATGGCGCATGTGCTGGGCGTGGACATCGACAAGGGCGAGCGCGTATGCCATGGCCGCTGGCAGTTCAGCGTGGAGCAGGACGACGCCATCGCCGTATGCGAAAGCGCGCTGGGCGACAATCCGCACGTCTACCTGACAGACGGCACGGCGAAGGTGCTCTGCGCCCGAAACGGCGCGCCGCAGATGACCCTGCGCAGCTTCGGCCGCGGCAAGGCCGTATACATGAGCCACTTCACCGTCTCTCAGGAATCCACCCGCATGCTGCTGGAGACGCTTCTGGCCTGCTGCAATCTGTCCAGGGAGAGCGCGTATCTTTCCGACAGCGCGCTGGTCGAAACCGCGTGGTATCCGGCGGACCGGGTACTCGTCGCGCTTAACAACGCAGAGGCGGAAACCACCGCGCGCATCCATACGCCGGACGGCGGCCTGCAGGTCACCCTCTCCCCGCTGGAAACGAGGATGATTCAGCTGTAAAGCCTGACTGCGCCGGGCAAAACCGGCGCAGTTTTTTCGCGAAAAAAGGAGCACCCTTCCGGGTGCTCCTTTTGCTGTTTGTCCGTTTATGCGGCGCATGCCGCAGGCGGGAATTACTTCTGCACGAGGTGGAGCGCGAAGCCCGCGATCTCGTCCTTGAAGTAGATGGCCTTCAGCTTGCCGTCCTTGTAGTTGGCAGAGGTCTCGTCGAACTCGAAGCCCTGGCGCTCCATGTAGGCCTTGGCGCGCTCGATGAAGTTGGTCTTGATGCCGATGTGGCCCTTCGCGCCGCGGAACGGAGTCTTCATGACTTCGATGCCGGTGCCGGCGAAGATGGAGCTGTTGCCGACCTTCATGGTCCAGCCCAGCAGCTTGCAC
>JAFSCW010000066.1 GCA_017436605.1 Clostridia bacterium
GCACACTGCCTCTATATCTAACATTCAAATTACAATCTAACATCGCTCATGTTACAATCCCTCGCCTTTGCGCACCACACTCTATACGACAAAAGCCCATGTTTTCACAAACATGGGCTTTATCCATCATCTGGCACACAGGCTTTCTGTCTCCTGCGCACTTATTCTTCGTTTGTCTCTGTGTCCGCTTTCACACGCACATCCTTACCCGAAAACGCAATACCATATTTCAAAATCGTTTTTACACCCTGCGAAGCCATCTCCACGCTATACTGCCGATCATTGATCTGCGCCAGCGCAACATTAGCAAGCTCTTCCAACTTCTGCTCGCTGCAATCCTTTCCAGCTTTCAATTCAATCAAAACGCCCGGCAGCTGCTTTTTTAACGGCAGCAGTTGAATATCAAACCGTCCTTTGCCCGCCTCACGATTAGATGAGATACGATAACTACCTTCCATCATCGCACATAGACCAAGCACTAGCCCATGATAGAACGTCTCATTCGATGCATCATGGAAACTGATCGTCTCAAGCAGGAAGCTTTCAATCCGCTTCTGCAGCACCGGAACATTCATCGTGTAGATCGCTTCCTGAATTGCAATCGCCACAGCAGGAGAAATCACCTTTTCAAACCGCGCAAGAATCTCTTTGCTGTACACATAGGAGATCTCTTTGTTCGGCAGCGCCACTTCGCACATGTAGTCGCCACCAAACGGCTGGTCATTCGTCACAGCTTTCAGATAGCCGGCAACCAACAGGAAACTATAAATCGACGAGGGATTATTCTGAATCTGCGGATAGATCACACCGGTATCAATGTGCGTTACAAACGAGCGTCCTTGCATAATGGCTTCCAGTTTCTCCATGATATCCGGCGTCGCATTTGCAAGAATCTCTCCGATAATATCGTTGCTGCCGGTTGATTGCCAGAATGCTCGCGGGATGCACTCATTGCTGAAATATCCGATCACAGACCACGGATTGAATATCTCTGTTCTGCCAAAGCGATAACCGTCATACCACTCGCAGATCTCACCATACTTTTCTCCAGCTCCGTAGTACGCTGCCATCTGCCGCACTTCATCCGCCGTAAAACCGAAGTATTCGCTGTATCGATGATCCAGAATAGAATTGATCTTCAGATTGTTGAGGCCGCTGAAAATGCTCTCTTTCGCCACACGCAGAATGCCCGTCAGAAATCCATATGACAAATGAGAATTGTCTTTCAATCCACCAGAAAACAGGATTCGCATGAAGCCGACTACCTGATCGTAATACCCCAGCATGTGGCCCTGTTGAATCGGTGTGTCGTATTCATCAATGATGATGATCGGTTCCACACCGTGATGCTCATGCAGCATTCTGGACAGATTCAGCAGCGACATCGCCATATCCGTTTCATTGGCATCACCACTAAGCACCTGCGTCAGATACTTTTTATCATAGGGACTGATACGCTCACTTTCAAGCAGCTCACTGTGCCGCTGGAACTCACCGCGCAGAATCTTTGAAACCATATCATAGGTGTCATTCCAGGTTTCAAATTTCACGTCCTTAAACGTAATATAGATAACCGGGTACTTGCCCTGATATCTGCGATATTCCTCTCCGCAAGCCCAGATCTTTTTATCCCGGAAATAAACCGACGTATCCTCATCCGTCTTCTCAAAGAACACGCGCAGCATGTCCATGTTCAGCGTTTTACCAAATCGGCGCGGACGAGTAAACAACGATACCTGCGGTCGCTCATCGATGAAGTCACGGATCAGCAGCGTCTTGTCCACGTAATAATACTGGCTCGATGCTTTTCGATAATCCGATATCCCAATCGGCAGCGGCAGCTTCTTTCCTGCTCCAGCTTTTACGATAGCAACAGGCCGCTGATTCTTTCTGCGTTGATCCACAGGCTTTTCTGCGCCATCTGGGATAAGCCAGCGTCGCCCTTCTTTATATGCTCCGGGAATGCGTCCTTCCTGGCAAAGAATACCGATTCTGCGTTCAGAGACATCCCATCTCTTTGCCGCTTCTTTCACTGTCATAATCCCCGCCATAAGCGCACCTCCGAACAAACTCTTTGACAATATTATATGCTTTGTTCGGAATAATATCAACCTTTTATTCGGAATAAAGTGTCGCATTGTTCGGAACATTAGGTTGTAAAGTTCTGATTGGATCTGTTCATCCGTGATATGATTCGCGTACATGTTTCTTGCCATGATCATGTTCATCCAGCCTCAATATACTTTCTACATTTGCTTTCACCGTCAGCAGTTCCCGCATCTCATCCCGCGCTTTCCGGTACTCCGGGAGCGCCTTTTTCTTTTCTTCAAGCAGCCTAGCATATTCATCCTGCAGCCTTTTGATCGTCGGCAGCTTCTGCAATCCCAGCTCATCAAACGCTTTCTTCGCAGCCTTGTGCAGCAGGATGTCTGCCTCATGCTCTGCATAAAACTTCTTGGAATACCCCGCCTTGCGATACGCCGCATACACATCCCGCGTCTTGATATACGTCAGGATATGACCACGGAGCGCCGAGATCTCATCCATCCGTTCCTCAATCATTCTGATCTGCTTTGCCAGTTCATGATATTTCTCAACCACTTCATCCGACTTCTGCACAAGCGTGTCCATCTCCATAAGCCCATGCTCCTGCAAATAGTTCATGCTCTGCGCCATCTGTTTGAGATTGAACACCTTCGCCCAGCGCTCATAGCCTGCGCCCTTTCCCTGCTGAAGCTTCTGCTGGATATCGATGAGCAGATTCGGTTTCTGCGGCATCACCTTTGCGCTCTGTCTGCGCGGCGTATGCTTCTTTTCACCTGTCAAAGCGGCAATTAGCGCTTCCTTGGTATAATCCTCGCCCAACGTATCCAGCCGAGCAAACCGTTTCTGTTTCTTTCCCCTGAACGAAGGATTCTTCCCCAGCTTAACCTCATAACCGGCGTCGCGCAGCATAGCAAGCAGATCATCAAAACTCTTGGGCTTTCGTTCCATCGCGCGATCAATCGCCATGCGCAGCAGTTCTCTATGCGAAGGCTTCTTCTGATCCCCCAGCCATTGATCGTAGCTCTTGCCGCCATGCTCTTTAGGATTCTCCACGATGGAATACCCGTTCTCAATACAGATCGTATCGCTCAGTTTGCGCACAGCCTTTGAGCTTCCCCAAAAGTTCCTGAATTTGCGGTCACAATCAAGCGACACCGCATTCCAAATGATGTGATTATGAATGTGCTTGCGATCCACATGTGTGCACACGATATACGCGTGATTCTCCTTTGTGAATCGCCTGGCCAGTTCCTGCCCCAGCCGGTTGGCTTCCTCCGGCGTGATCTCGCCGGGAACGAAGGCCTGCCGCAGGTGGTAGGCAATCACATCATCCTTTCCGCGTGTACGACCGGTGTTGCGGATATAGCGCTGCTTGGCATACAGAAACTCAGCATCTGCCAGACGGCTGTTGCACGCAAAGCTTGTGATCAGCTGCCTGCCATCCGTTTTTGCCGGATTTTCCACGTAATCGATGATCGCGCTGATCGCCCTGCCCACCGTTCTTCCCTTGCCGACGTGCAGCGGCATGATGCGTGTCGTGGCCATTCCCTCTCTCCTTTCTTAAAAAGCGGCCAGTGGCCGCTTCCACTTCCGAACCACTTTGCAATCTTACGCAATTTGGTGCTCGCTGTACGGTTTTTTACGCAATTTCTAAATTGAGCAAAACAGAATGGACGCAAGCCGCATCGCGCAGCCGCGTCCATCTTTTCTCATATATCCCGGAGATCCGCTTCCGGCATGTCGTTCTCCACGTTATCCCGCGCCAGATCGTTGTCCAGCACCTTATAGGCTTTTGAAATCGGTCTCTCCGTATGGAACACCTTCTGATCAGGACCGGATGTGCCGGCAATGATCGGATTCGCATCCTTCTTGCCGGATTTGGCTTTGCCCTGAATCTCCGGGACGGGCGGTATCTCATTCTTCGGTGCGGGATGCGTATACTCAGGTCTTTTCATTCCTTGCTTCGCCATGGTCAATCACCTCGCATTCAGGTTTCCCCGATGCACATACCGTCATTCACGCCGGATCACTTCACATTCTTTTATCATCCGTCGCCGGATTGTCGATGAGCGTTCCGTCCTCCGCAAAGCGCGAGCCGTGGCAAGGGCAATCCCATGTATGCTCAGCCTTGTTGTACTTGAGCGCGCAGCCCATGTGCGGGCAGCGCGGCACGGTCGGTGTCAGCAGATTGATCGTGCTTTCAGCAGCGTTCAGGAAAAGCTGCGGATGCAGGATGCTGCGGGACGGATCAAACACGTCAGCATAGGGATTCTGCTTCTCCTGCACCAGATCGACCAGAATATCCGCCGCCACCATCGAAGACGTCATGCCCCATTTGTTGAAGCCCGTAGCCACGTACAGATCCGGCGTGTTCTTCGCATACCGGCCGATGTAGGGCACATGATCCAGCGTCATGCAGTCCTGCGTCGCCCAGCGCGCAGTGATTTCCGCATCAGGATAATGCTGTTTGGCAAACCGCTCCAGCTCATGCCAGTTTCCGCCCTGCTTGCCGCTGCGGTGGCTGCCGCCGCCAAGCAGCAGCATGCCCTCGTAGTGCCGGAAAGACAGCCCCTTCTCGTCTTCGTCCAAATACATCCCGTCAAACGAAGGCGCGTTTTTGAGCGCCAGCACATAGGAACGATGCTGGTACAGTTTGATGAAATAGCCGCCATGCTTATTGATCATCGGGAAGTGCGTAGCAATGATGATCTTCTTTGCTGATATCGTTCCGCCGTTTGTGACAGCTTTCCCCGGCATCAGCTCGCGCACCTTGGTGTGCTCATAAATCCGAAGGTCTTTGGCAATCCCAGCTGCAAACTTCAGCGGATGAAACTGCGCCTGATTCGGAAATCTCACAGCTCCGGCCACCGGAAACGGCAGCGGCAGATCCTTTGCAAACGTCGCATCGAAATCAAGCCTTCGCAGCGCTTCCAGTTCCCTGTCGATCTTCTGCCGGCTATGCAGCGCATAGACAAAGGCATCCTGTTCTTCAAAGTCACAGTCGATACTCCGGCAAAGCTCCCTGTACTGCTGCAAGGCATTCTGGTTAGCCTGCAAATAGAGCTTTGCCTTTTCTGCGCCCATCTTGCGGATCAGCGCATCATACACCAGACCATGCTGGGATGTGATCTTGGCCGTCGTGTTCTTCGTGATGCCGCTGCAAATCGTATCCGCTTCCACCAGCGCTGCATCCACGCCCGCCTGCTTCAGACGCCATGTGCATAAAAGCCCCGCCAGTCCGCCGCCGATAATCAGCACATCCGTCTTGATGTCTTCTTTGAGCGGTTCAAATGTCGGCAGCCGCGTCGAAATCGTCCATACCGAGTCCATCTTCTCACCTCACACAGTAGGATACCGACTCAGAATGCGTTTTAACCGCCCACGACCGGACCAAATGCTCCTGTCACGAAAGCTTGCCGAGGATCCTGAGGATCTCGCCCAGGGTGTCCTCAATCTCCTCGTGATTCCGGAGCATTTGCTCCACCTCGGGCATATGCTCCGGCTCATTCTCGCGCACATGCTTTTCAATCTGCCGGAGGTTGTTCCCTGTGCAGCGCATCAGCCGGAGAATCTCGTCAAGTTCCGGCTGATCCGCATTGATCACATACCCGTTCATGGCCATCCTGCGGATAAACTCGCTCATGTTCGTCATGCCCGCCTGCGCCATCTTCTCCTTGATCCACTCATGCTCCTGCGGCGTCAGGTGCACCTTCATCCGCTTGGTTCTCGTTTCTCTCCTGTTGTCGCCCATGTGTTTTGCTCCTTTCTTGTTTCAAAGAAAAAGAGCGAAGCCCTGTCGCCTCGCCCTGTCATGCTGTATTCAGCTGTAAATCAGTTCCTCCAGAATCATCTCTTCTGCCTGTGCTTTGATCGCGTTCATTTCACCCACCCATCGCATCGGATCGCGCGCCTTCAGTTCCTCCGTGATCCCGGCTGTTTCTGCCATCTGCTGCATCAGTCGATCCATTCTCTTTTGGGCAGCAGCATCGATCTCATGCAGATGATCATCCAGCCTGCCGCCGAGCAGCATTGTGCTGTACAGCAGGTGTCGGTGCTCTCTCAGATATTTTTCCCGCATCCTGCCGTATTTTCCAGGTAGCGGATAGGCCTTCACATTCAGCGTCAGATTCGGAATCAGGTAATCGCCGCACATCACATATCGCAGCTTACTCATATGCTTCACTCCTTTCGCCTTCAGCTTACCGCAAATCTGCCCGCCACTCAATGTTACCACTCCTGCATGTCATGCCTCACCATCGCGTCATAGTGGCTGTTCATGGTCGCCGGCGCATTGAACAACGTCGTCAGCAGATACCGCTTGATGTTGCGGATATCGCTGCCACTCTTTTCAAGGCAAGAGAAGATGTACTCGATGTGCAGGCTGTTGATTTGCATGAATCGCTGACGCACAAGCGCAGCGGGATACGCTTCGCCGGAGATCGTGATCGTCTCTCCGCTCGTCGATAGCGTCTCCACGATCAGCTCCACGATTTCATCCAGACGCTGACGGTTGAATTCATTGGCAAGGCAATCATAGCCGATATTCTCCCGGATCGTCTCGCGCAGCTCCTCCATGGTTTCACGCTGCACACGGATGGATGGATTAGGATTGGATGGATTAGGATTTTCTGCATGAGTACTGGGTTTATACGTTTTGGGTGGGTACGTACTTGTTTGATTCGTATTTAGTTGTCTGGGATTCTCCTGCACAGAATCCTCCTGTATAGACTTCTCCTGCACAGCTTTTCCCTGTTCAGGATTCTCCGACGCAGGCTTATCCTGCGCAGAATGCGGCACCTCATAGATCGTGTATTCCGCATTGCGCAACCGCCCCTGCTCATCGCGGACACGGGTACGCACGACGTAGCCCTGCCGTTCCAGTTCCTTGACTGCCTCGCGGATCGCATCCCTTCCCTCCATGCAAACCACCGTCAGACCGCCAATCGTATAGTTCCAGTCCTCCGGCAGGGACAGCATGTAGCTGAGCAATCCCTTTGCTTTGAGCGACAGATTCTTGTTCTTCAGGTGATGATTCGACATGATCGTAAAGTCTCTGGTTTTGACCACTCTGCAAACCGACATGTTCTTTTCTCCTTTCGTTTATGAGCAAAATAAAAACGCTCCTTTGAGCGCTGCCTTTGTTTCATCCGCTGCCAGCAAAAGCAGCCGGATCATCTTGTTTTGAGCCTCATCGGCTCTATTTCGTGCATATTACGCCTTCGCTTTCCATATCATTTTAATGATACAATTCGATAATTTCCATTGAATTTATATCATTTCAATGATACAATATAGATATAAGGAGGTGCCTTATGAGCAAGATCATCACGCTGTATCACGGTTCGACCGAAAAGATTGAACATCCGGCGCTCGGCAAGGGCAAACGCAACAACGATTACGGTCAGGGCTTTTACTGCACTGCACACCGCGATCTGGCTTGCGAATGGGCGTCCAAGCTCCAGGGGCTTGACGGATATGTCAATCAATACGAGATCGACACCGCTGGCCTGAAGGTGCTCGATCTGAGCAAATACGGCATTCTCCACTGGATGACCATTCTGCTGAAGAACCGCACATTCACGCTCACGACGCCCATCAGCATCCAAGGCAAAGCTTACCTGATGGAGCATTTTGACATCGACATTTCCGACTACGATATCATCAAGGGCTATCGTGCGGATGATTCCTACTTTTCCTTTGCTGAGGACTTTCTCAATAACGCCATCTCCGTCAGCCATCTCAGCCGGGCCATGCGTCTGGGCAAGTTAGGCATCCAGTATGTGCTGGTTTCCCAGAAGGCGTTTGATGCGCTGCGCTTCGTTCAGGCTGATCCGGTAGAAAACAGCGTATACTATCCGCTGCATATGGTGCGGGACACGAAGGCCAGAAAGGCATACCGCTCCAGCAAATCCAACCTGACCATAAACACGAACGACATTTACTTACTGGACATTCTGAGAGGAGGTATTGAAGATGGAGATCCGCGCTTATCCCGTTGATTATCTGGATAATGCCATGGTAACCATGGCCACGATGCTGGATTATGCCGTCAATGTACGATTTGAGCACATCGACTATTTCTTCCATTCCTTTCTTCTCTCACCCTACGCGCAGCAGTTTGAGCGCGGCAACCCCACGTTTATCACCGGCAAAACAGGCGTCGAGCTCTATCGCCTTGTGCGAATGGACTTCTCGTATCCGCCGCCCGAGTATACCTCCATTGATCGCACACCTGAATTCTGGGTCGGCTGGTGCCTGGCCTATTATCAGTGGTACGCCAACCGAACCTTTCAGGAGATCGTCGCCGTCGTATCGCTCAGCGAAATGCGCAGCTGGTATCCCACGCTCCATGAAGCAGACATCATGCGCTTTGTGGATGCGATGAATCAGCGTCTTGCCACACGGCCTACAAACCTTGAAATCCTTCGTAACCGCGCCAAGCTTTCGCAAGCCATGCTTTCGCAGCTCAGCGGCGTTTCTCTACGCTCCATTCAGATGTACGAGCAGCGGCAAAACGACATCAGCCGCGCGCAGTTCAATATTCTCAACGCGCTGGCCAGAACGCTCGGCTGCACCATCTATGACCTGATGGACAGCGATGTGTCCACGCAGCAGAATCCGGTCATGCAGGACAATCCCTTCATGCGTAAACTGCAGCAGGACATGGAACAAACCCAGCGAAAGCTTGAGCAAATCCAACGGGATTGGGAATATCGGCAAGCACAGCTTCAGGCATATCGTTACGGCTATGCCAGCCAGCTTCCCCATGACAGCATGACTCCTTCCGGCAGCTACCAACTTGCTCCTAATGCCTTTCAGCAGAACTGGAATCAGTACTGGGGCAATGTCTTAGCGCAGCAAAACATGGCAGATGCTCAGCGCCGGCAACAGCAAGAACAACTTCAAAAAATCGCCAAAGAAGCAATTGGTCAGGCCATCAAAGAAAGTGGGAATGCCACAGCCGAGTTTGTTTACAACACAGCTTGCTATTTCTCTGCAGACAATCTGCTTGAGGCTACCAAGAGCGCCATTGAGATGATCGACTCTTTTCGAAAGCTAACCCATAACTGATACACCATATCCGGCAGCAAGCGTATTATCTTCCATGCGCCTGCTGCCTTTTTCTATGCCAGCTTTCCAGCAGCTTGATGATCTGCGTCTCCATCTGCGCGGGCGTCCACGATTTTGGGAAATACTTCTGCAGCTTGTCGCTGCCGATCGTCACCCGGTCCAGATCGTGCTTCTTTTCCTCCGACATAATCGCACGCATCACATCGAGCGACAGCCGTCCCTCCTGGCTGAACTTCTTGAGTCGCTGCGCCTGAGAAAGCGATGGCGTCGCCTGCTCACTCTCCATGGCATCCAGAAGCTCCGTCTGCTCCTGCTGTCTGAGGTAAGATAGTTCTACCGCAGGATTGAATGCAATCTTCTTCTCGTCAACCATATCGAGCAGTGATGGGACAAGCTTTGTGAGGCGAATGAAGCGTTGAATCTGATTTCGGCTTTCTCCCACCTGATCTGCCATAAGTTGATCAGAGCGTTTTTGTGTCCCAAGTTGGGACACATTCTTTGGCAACCTTCCTGCCTTTCTTTTCATCGCTTCCAGCTTCATCCGATAAGCAAAAGCCCTCTCGCTGGGGAGAAGGCTTTCTCTCTGTATGTTGCTATCCACCATCACAATGGTTGCTGCATCATCGTCCATGTCTCGTACGATCACCGGCATCGTCTCAAGTCCGGCAAGCTCACATCCTCTTTTTCTCCTGTGTCCGGAGATTAGTTCATACCCGCCATCCTTCCTCGGTCTGGCGATCACCGGGACGAGCACGCCGTATTCCCGGATGCTCTGCGCGGTATCCAGCATTCGTTCATCGTCCTGCACCTTAAACGGATGATCCCTGAACGCATACAACTCGCTTAGCGGGATCTCCATCACCTTTTCTCGTGTCGCATCCTGGCGGCTTTCCTCTGTGGAGAAGATATCCTCATACGAAGTCAACTCCATCTTTCGGTTTTCTTTCACTCAAAGCCCTCTCTTTCAACAAAAAAGAGAGCCAAACGCATTGTTCAGCTCTCCGCACACATCATTTTCACTTGTCAAGCATACCAAAATCGCCTCTTAGCAATTTTGCTAATTTAGAATTCGAACCGCCATTTGCTAAGAAATTGCTAAGTGGACGCCCTGAAACGGGGCGAAATCAGGCTATACGGCGTGGATTTAGAAAACATCCGATTCCTCCGTTTTTCCTGATATTGTTGGATTTTGCGACACAGCAAGACATCACAGCACCCAATGGATAACACGCCATTGCTAACTCCTAAGCGGAAGGCCGTGGGTTCGAATCCCGCCAGATGCGCCAGCAAAACAGCCTCCGGTTTCCAGTGAACCGGGGGCTGTTTTTTGTTTTTGGGCGGCCCCTCCGCCGCAGAAAATCAAAAGGCTCCCCTTGGGCAAAGGGAGCCTTGAATTCGGTTATTCGTCCTCGGGCGGGAGGATCTTGCCGACGACGAGGAAGCGCTCGTAGTCGTAGGAATAGGCGCAGGTGGAGAGCATGAGCATGCGATCGCCATAGGCGACCTCGACGTCCGTTTGATACGGCGTGCGGGTCGTCGCGCGGTGATAGAATTCCGCAAAGCCCTCCTCGCCGGTGAAGTTGGTCGGATAGGCGAAGGTCGAACCATCGACGGAATAGGCCGCGAAGATCGCCACGTCGTAATCGCCATCCGGCGTAAACAGGCGCATCATGGGATGCTCCTTATAATAGGCTTCCTTCTTATACAGCTCCAGATCGCCGAACATCGCGCCGGAGCGCATATGATGGCCGTGGAGGATGTTCACGTCGTCGGTGAAATCGCCGCTGTTGGCGACGTCCATCATGATCGAACCGGCGGCGTTCTTCGTCCTGTCGGGCAGATGGGTCAGGTAGAAATCGTTGTCCTCGCCGTGGACGATCGGATAATCGATCACCGTATCCGGGATCGTCACCCAGCCGACGACGTCCGGGCAGGTTTCCCGCAGGGCGGCGAAATCCAGCGCGGAGGTGCGCTGCTTCTTCTGCGCGGGGGCGGCCGGCGCGGCGGTCGCGGCGATCTCGTTTTCCCGCTGCGCTGCGCCCTCGCGCGGGAGCGGCGTGAAGAGCATCGAGGGCTTCTTCGGCGTCGCGGTCGGCGCGGCGGTGGGCTCCGCCGTCGGCGCGGAGGCCGCGGATTTCAGCCCGGTCGACAGGCCGGAATAGTAGCTCGTGCCGGCCATATGCTCCCGATAGCCATGGACGCCCAAACCCGCCAGAACCACGGACGCGCTCATACTCACAAGGAGCATGAGCGCTACCGGAAGGCGAATCTTTCCCCGGCGCTTGCCGGAGCTCTTTTCGCTGTTATGCATCGAATTCATCCTCGTCGAGGTAGGCCTCGCCCGCGTCGGTCTCCACGGCCTCGCGGCGGCGGAGCTTGGTCATCAGGAAGAGGCTCAGCAGCATCAGCACGCCGCTGGCGGCGAAGTAAACCGGCCAATCGTCGGCGACGCCCGTCGGGGTCGCGGAACCATTGACGACGGTGTATTCGTTATGGAAGAGGTTGTTGTCCGGCTTCGGGCCGCCTTCATCATCGCGGAAGGAGACGACTACCTCAAAGCCCTCAAAGTCCGCCGTGTTGGTGACGGTCGCGGTCATGGTATAGACGGTATCGTCGTAGGTGCCGCGTTCATGCGTACCCGGCTCCTGCCAGATCCTGTATTTATACACACCAACATGATCGAAGGTCATCGTCGGGAACCAGCCGGAGTTGCCGGTCTTTTCCTCGCCGAGGATCTCGATGGAATACGTGCCGCCGGTCTGTCCGCCGGGCATGGGGTTGGAATCATCCAGCGCCTGCATGACGACGGTGAAGGTCTCCTTATGCTTGGGGAGCGTACCGGAGAGCGTGATGATGACTTCCTGATCGACCGTCACAGGCTCCTGCGCGGCGAGCGCAGCGCCGCAGAGCATCAGCGCAAGGACGAGCGCGAGCATCACAGACGCAAGGAATTTCCTTTTCATCATGGTTTTACCTCCCCGTTATTCCGTCTCCTCGACAGGAATCATTTCGCACAGCAGCACGGTTCGCGCTGCGTCGGATTCGACAGAGCAGGTCGCCAGCACAATCAGCTGCGGCTTGCGTCCGCCGTTTTTCGCTTCCTCGTTTTCCAGAAGGAGACGATCAATCATCTCCTCATCCTTATACAGCGATACTTCTCTCGCATAGAGAAGCGGTTCTTTTATGTCATCTGCCCATTTCTGCGGTTCAAAGATAATCTCATGCACCGCATGCGTAATCAGGACAGCGAGCGTTCGAAGTTCATATTTTCGATCGGGCAGAAGAACCGTACCGGTTCTGTTCTCCCAGAAGAAGGTTTCGTCCTTGTAAAGATCCAGATCGCCGAACATCATGTGGTTCGTCATATGGTGGCCGTGGATCAGCGAATAGCAGCTCCTCAGTTCCTTATCGCAGCGCGTGTCGATGAAGATGCTGCCGCCAATCGCAAAACCTCCGTATACATCTCTGCCCAGATAATAAGAATTCGTCTTACCATAGAGCATCGGATAATCGATCTTCGTATTATCCAGTTCCAGCCATGCCTGCACGTCCGGATTGATTCCGCGCAGCTCTTCGAACATGGCGAGCATGTCGTCTTCCGCTTTGTTCTTATACAGGAGCATATCCGCCTGTACGTTTTCCACGGAAGCATAAATCTGTTCATTATCCCAGAGCGCATAGCCCGCATAGGCGCCGACCACGACGATGATGAGCATCGTCACGAGGTTCAGCAGACCTTCCAGTAAATTCAGTATTCTACGAGCCATGTGCCATCCGGCCCCGGCCTGCCGCCCGGGCCATTCCCCTTTGCAGTGAGTTTTTTGATAAAGAGCCGGGAGAACCCGGAGGGCGACACTGCCCTCCGGGCACCCGGCCAGATGGACCTTAACGATTGTTCAGCTTATCCAGCTGATGCGCGATGAAACGATTACTCGTTGACGGTGCGCTTCTTGAGCACAACGGCAGCGGCCAGGATCATCACGAACGCCAGCAGCATGAAGTACGGCAGGCTGTCGGTGTTGACGCCGGTGTCGATGGAGGTGGTACGGGTATTGGTGACAGCGATGGTCGGAGCGGTCGCAGCGGCAGCAGCGCCATTGTTCGCGTAAGACGCATCGTACTTAGCAGCGTCCTTCGTCTCAGCATTGGCAGCATTGACCTTTTCGTCGTTCTCAGCAACGGTGACGGTCGCGCCCAGCGGCAGGTTGGTGATAACAACGTTGGTGTCCTGCTTCAGGGTGACCTCGAAGGTGGGGTTAGCACTGGTGAGACTAACAGCCGTGCCATCCGGATTATTGATATCGGTGTAGTTGACCGTGAACTGGGACGGAAGCTTGTTCTCGCCAGCGGCAGCAACGGTAACCGTAGCCTTGAAGGTGTCGTTCAGATTCGCAGCGTTGCCGGTAACGGTCTTGCTGATGTTCACGCCGCCAACTGCGTACGTGTTGGTGATGGTGCCGTTCTTATTTCCATCCTTATCCTTCGCAACGCCGACGTCGAGCAGAGCGAGTACGCCCTTCTCGTAGCCGACAGTCAGGATCACGCTGATCGTCTCAGCGCCGTAGGTAACGCCCTGCACAGAACCCTCGGTTTCAGACAGGGTGTAGTAGTACTTACCAGCAGCATCGAATTCGCCGGAGCCGGTGATGGTGACGGTGTTCGCACCAACGACAGCAGTGATATTGCCGCTGTAAGTCGGATGCTTGGAAGAAGTAGCGCCGGTCGCGGCGGCCTCAAACTTATCAAAGGTAGCAGTGAAGGTCAGTTCTTCGCCCGGAACGACGGTCACGCCTTCCGGAGCGTTGTACTGCTTGGTGATGGTGGACGAGTTCGCCGCCGGAGCGGTGATGTCGTCGCCGCCCTCCTCAGCGAACGCAGCAACGTTCACGAGAACCATCAGCAGGGCCATGAGAATCGCCAGAATCTTCTTGTTCATTGTTGTTCTCCTCCTAAACATTTTTCTCGGGGTTTTGCTATATCGTTTCCTCCTGGCGGATCTGGCCCCGCTCGGCGGAACATGATATACGGTGTGACTTGAGCCTTACAGGCTCCGGCGGCGAAGGATGGTGATGACCTTTCCCTCGACGTCATTCATATCAATCGCGCCGAAATCGCGGCTGTCCAGCGTCTGGGTTCGATAATCGCCCATGACGAAGACGCTGCCCTCCGGTACGTTGAAGGGGTACTGAATGCCCGACTCCCGGGCGTAGGACGGATAGAGGATTTCGCCGGTGCGCTGCACTTCGTTGACAAACAGCCTGCCGTCTTCGTCCATATCGACCACGTCGCCACCAGATGCGACGATACGTCCGACATGGCGTTCGTTTTCCGCCCTGTAGGTGATGACGTCGTCCTGCCGGTATTCCTCCTGCATGCGGAAGACGACCATCAGATCGCCGTCCTTCAGCGCCGGGAACATGCCCAGGCCGCTGCACTGCGTGATGAGGAAGACCTCCGTGAAGAGGAAGCAGCCCGCCAGCGCGAGGATGATCACCCGCAGGAAGAGGCTGATGTAGCCCTCCCGGACGATGATCCGCTCGCGGCGCTTGGCGATGATCTCGGCAAAGGATGGTTTATTCTTTTGCTTGCCCATCGCCTGCGTTCTCCTCTTCTACGGCGGAAAGGTACTGCTCCCGCATCTGCTCGAGCATCGCGTCGTAGCGCGCCCTTTCCGCGACGATTGCGCGGGTATACATGTCGTTCAGCTCGCCGATCTTCTTCCAGACGTCCTTCTGGCTCACGCCGAAGAGCGCCCTGCGGAAGTGCACCGTCTTGAGCCACTGCGCGATCTTCCGCATTTCGCGGGCGCTCGCGGCTTTTTTGGCCGAGACGTCGGCCATATTCTGCTGCGGTTCCTTATTCTCCATAGCGGCCCTCCGTTTAGTTCTGAGTTCTGCGCCTGCGGCCGATGAGCCACAGCGCGCCCGCGCCGAAGATGCTAAGGAGCATCACAACATACGGGATGGTGTCGAGATCGACGCCGGTCGGCAGCGAGACATTAAACGTATTGGTGAACGTTACCGTCGCCTCTGCGTTCTCATAGGTGAACGCACCGACCATTGCCACGCTTCCGTTGCCATCCTTCGGATAGCTGTTGGAAGCGACGTACAGATCGAACGGGGTTTCTGTGACTTCAACCTTGTATCCGTACGGGATTCCCTCAAGCTTGACCGACTCGCCATGCTTCAGCGTGAACTTCACGCCGTTGCTGCCGTTAGCCGTGTAGCTGCCCGCGTTGGTGAAGTTCACCGGCGCAGCAGAGCCATCGCCCTTCAGAAGCACCGCGGAGAAGTCGAACGGAATCGTCGTCTCTGCTGCGTTGCCGCTGACCTGCTTAGCCACGTTCAGGCTGTAGGTCTTGAGGGTGTTGGTGATCGTCGTTCCGTCGATCGTAGTTTCGTAGCCCGCAACCGGTTCTTCTGCTGCGGTATAGGTGATCTCGTTGCCGCTTGCGTCGTAGATCGACACGCCGCTGAACGTGATCGTCTGGCTGTCAGCGTCCGTTACCGGGGCGACCGTTACCGTTCCTGCAACGGTCGTGCCGTTCATCAGGTGGACGGTGATCTGCGCCGGGCGGGTGCCGTAGGCGTTGCTGTTATCGCTCCAGATCTTGGTGACGTCGACCGACTTCGTCGAGAGCGTGTTGGTGATGGTCTTGCTGGCGCTGCCGCCCTTGGTGACCGTCACTTCTTCGCCGCTGCCGGTGACATCGAAGGTCTTACCATCAATCGTCACCTTGCCGCCCGATTCGCCCTTTTCCGTTACGGTGATCGTACCGGTCGGGATATCGGTCAGGGTAACTTCGCCATTTCCCGGCACGACGATCGAAACCGTACCATCCAAACCGATCGTCTTGCTGCCGCCCTGTACCGCTCTGCCGTAGTCCTTGCTGTCGAAGCCGGAAAGCACGAACTCTACGCCCTTCGAGGATTCGATACCTTCGTAGACTTTTTTCAGCGTCAGGCTGCCGGTATCGCGGGTGTAGTAGAGCTTGAGGACGAGGGAACCGTCAGCGGCGATTGTACCAGCCGCCATTGTCTCTGCGATGCTGTAGTCTACCGAGTATCCCTCGAACGTTCTAGGTACTGCAGAAACGAGAGAATCGGTATCTCCCTTCAGGGTTTCTGTTTCCTCTATCTTATAGCTGGTTTTGTCCGCCTGCTCCAGATAGTGTTCCACGCTATACGGCGTGTCACCATCCGGCGTCCAGACCGCATACAGTGTAACGTCATGAGCTGGCATAACTGCCATGATGTTGTTGGACTCCGTGTATGTCGGTTCGACAGCATCCGGATTCTCCGACCAGCCGAGGAATTTATATCCCTCTCGTGTCGGCAGAGTATCGAATCGAATCTCAATATTCTTTTCTGCTTCTGCGTGAGAGTGGGAAAGCGGCGCACCGGAACCGCCATTCGGATTGTACTGAACCATGTACGAATCCTTCATCACTATGACTCCGTCGACGTGCCAGTCCTCAGAGTCGTGATACCAATCCTGACCGTTGAACTTAATTACGTACCAGACCACGCGATATTTTGCTTCAAACTCTTCTGCGGTAAGGTCTGTATAGTAACCCTCTTCCTGAACCTCCGCTAGAATCGAATCCATCGAAGGTGCAGTAATGACATTTGCGTCAACCAGATCAAGGTTGTTATTGACGCTGACCGTCGTACGGATTGTGCCGCTCAATGCATGCTGATCCGTATATGTAGTCTGCTCCGAACTCTTATAAGGCTCGTACGGAATTTCTCCATCCAGCTTGATATGGAAATATGCATCGTGCACTTCGGTGCTTGTACTATCAAGCCAGATTGCATAGAACGTTTTGTCGTCCGTTACTGCAACTGCAGACGAAGCAGAACTCATCCATTGTGAATCAGGCACAAAAACACCGTCAGCCTCGTTTCCGTCGCCCTCCATGTCTGTCGACCAGCCAACAAACGACTTACCTTCAACTTGCCAGCCAGCGTACAGATCGGGGAGAGTCAGGTAAGAATTATTGGCCACATACATGGCGGTACGTTTGCCCGCGCCATTTCCATCGGAATTCTGGACAAATATGATTTTATGCATACCGCTTACAATCGGAACAAAGCTTGTCTCTGCGCCAACTGTAACCGTTTCTCCGAAGGCATATTCATTACCAAAGGAATCCTGCCATCCGGAGATCGTGTAGCCGTCGGAATTAGGAACCGTCTGTGCTTCTGTCGGAAGCGTGACAGTCGCAACACCGTTCGTGGATTCAACGCGAGTGGTTTCGTAATCAGATGTAAGCGTTGCAAAACCATTACCACTTACAGTAACAACAAACTCTTCCGTAGCATCGATTGTGATTACCACAAATATTGCATTGTTTCCATATTCAGACGCATCAATTTGTCTGCTGCCATTGTATGTTAAACTAGTCGTATATCTTGTCGAACTCAGTGTCAGCCTGGTGACTTCGGTGCTGCTCGATGGAGAATTGCCAATGACATAGCGCACTTCATCATACTGAAAACGGCTACGAAGTGCTGCGATGGTGTCATTAGTGCTAATTGTTATATTGTGTTCATTATTCCGTCTATTCTCAGCATTGATTGTACTGCTACCAAGCCACGTATAGGTATTGTCAGCATTCTCTCTATAGAGATACACAGGAATGGTCCATTGTGTAGTATTGCCAGACGTGCTGGCTTCAATACCGTCTCCGCCGCCATCTACAGAACGACTATTCAGCAAATCCGAAGCTGAGATACCATCCGAATTATCGGTAACAGTGCCTTCGGCAGCCGCGAGAAGCGGCAGGCAGCCAAGAACCATCAGCACGGTGAGCATCCACACGGCCGCCCGCAAGTATCTGTTCTTCATGGCCATCCTCCTTCATGAAAATTTCGTGTGCCTTGCGGGTTACTGCGCCGCTTCCTCGTCGCCTTCGGCTTCCGGCTCAGCGGTCACGGTTTCTTCCTTCCTGGCGGTTTCCTCGGCGGGCTGCGCCGCTTCGGTTTCGTTCGTCTCGGTCGTTTCGGCGGCGAACTCGTCGTCCGTCTCGTTCTCGGTGACGACGGCGTCCGGCAGGTCGACGCTGATATTCACGCCCGCGCGCCAGAGCCACGCCGCGTTCGTCTCATCGACGACGAAGGAGACGCTCGTCTGTCCGTCGGATTCGGCGACGGTCTGATAGCCCTCGCCCTTGTCGCACTGCCAGAAGATGCTGTACTCGAGGCCGTCATAGCCGACGGTTTCCATCGACAGCGTCAGCGTGTTGCCGATCGCCGGGATATCGTCCATCCACGCCGCGTAGATGTTGATCGCGCGGTCGGGGTTCGTCTCGTCGACGATGGACTGCAGCAGCGCGCCGTCCGGCTGGACCTCCTCCGGCATTGCTTCGCCGGGGGTCGCCTCCTGCTGCGCCTTTTTCTTCTTCTTGGCCTTCTTGGTTTCCTCGTCCTCGGCCGCCTCGCCCGGGGTCGCCTCGGTCAGGGTTTCCTCGGTCGTTTCGGTTTCTTCCGTGGTCTCGGTTTCCTCGGTCAGGGTTTCGTCCGTCACGGTCTCATCCGTCACAGTCTCGTCCGTCGCGGTCTCGTCCGTCACGGTTTCGTCCGTCGCGGTCTCATCCGTATTCTCGGTCTCGTCCGTCGCGGTTTCGTCCGTCACGGTTTCGTCCGTCACGGTTTCGTCCGTCGCGGTCTCGTCCGTATTCTCGGTCTCGCCGAAGACGTCGTCCTCGTCGTCGCCGGTCACAGCGGCCGGGATGTCGGTGGTCTCTTCGGTGGGCTCGGTGGTTTCGGTTTCTTCGGTGTTCGCGGTTTCCTCGGTGACCTCAGTCTCTTCGGTCTCCTCGTCCTCCGGCTCCTGCTCGAGCGTCTTCGCTCCGCCGACGCCGGACACGAACTTCGCCATCACGAAGCCGGTGCCCTGCTCGCAGCTGATCTTGTACCACTCGTTGCCGGCCTTGTCGTGGGTCTTGCCGATGACGTGCACCGGCGTGCCCTCTTCGAGGTGGGTGATGTAGTCGGCCTTCTTGTTCGGCTTGCGGCGGAGGTTGACGGCGTTGTCGTTGATGTACGGCCTGTCGCCCTTCTCCGGGTCGTCCTCTTCCATATAATAGAAGCGGACGTAGGTCACCTTTTCTCCGCCGACGATGCGGATACCGTCGATGCGCTCGACCTCTTCGTCGGTCAGCTGATCGAGGTTTGCGGTGTAGAAATAGCCGGTTTCCCATTTGCCGTTGCCGGCGGTCTTGTTGGTATCGAAGATCGCCTCATAGAGGCCGCCGTTGGCGTAGGTACGAATCTGTTTGACGAGCACAGCGGTTCTGTCCGCCGCGTAGCCGAGCTTCACGTCGCGTTCCTTGTCCTTGTACAGGTACATGTCGCGGTCGATGTAGGCGTAGATCGCGTCGGTCTTGTCCTCGTCGAGCTCCTCGTATTCGCCCAGATCGCCGGGGAAGCCGTCCTCCATCAGATCGAAGGAATCGGAATACTCGTCCTCGCCGCCCCAGACGACATAGCTGTCATCATAGGAAGCCTCGCCGGGCGTGGCGAAATCCGCCAGCGCTGCGGGCATATGAAGCGAAAGCATGGACGTGTTCTGCAGCAGCAAAAGCGCCGCCAGCAGGACTGCGCAGACCTTTCTCATCTTCATTCCGTATCCTCCTCAATGCTCAGGCGCCTTATATATGGCGCGAAGCGTTCCGCCGGCTGTCCGGCAACTATATCTTGTATAAGAACCCGTTCATTTGCGTTCTTTTCCGTCTATATATGGATGGCCTTTACACAAGCCATCATAACAAGACGTATTTTATCACAAGCGATTTTTCTTGTCAAATCCGCCAATCCGGGCATTATTAATCATATTTGTAACACTTTGTCACCGTTTTCTGTGTACACCCGCTTTCCGTTCCATGTTCATTCCCATTCTTTCTCGATTTTTTCACGTATTTCTCCCTCTCATCGTGACAAATTTATGGCTTTTTTGCGCGTCAATCTGCGCTTATTGGAAACACTTTCCATCCCGTCTTGCTGTTTCTGACCCACCGTTTCTTTTTTGTAACATAAAATTAATACTTTTCGTTCCGGCATTTCGCGCAGTTTTTCCTCTCCGCCTCTCACGCTTCTGCGTGTCTATATATAATATGAAGCTCTTCCCGATTTCCGCTTGCGCGTCCATATCCTTTGTGTTATCGTTAGGGTATCCGGATTGTATTGGAAAGGGGTTTTGCCTGATGAAATACGAACAGATTCAGCCGCTCGCCCGGCGGCTCATGGACAGCGTCTCCTCGGTCATCGTTGGCCGGGAGAAGCAGACAGAGCTGATCCTCGCCGCGCTCCTGTCCGGCGGCCATGTGCTCCTGGAGGACGTCCCCGGGACGGGCAAGACCACGCTCGCCAAGTCGCTGGCGCGGTCGCTTTCCTGCGCATTTTCCCGCGTGCAGTTCACGCCGGATCTGCTCCCGGCGGACGTGACCGGCATGCGCGTATACAGCCAGCAGACGGGCGAATTCACATTCATCAAGGGCCCGGCCTTCACGAACATCCTCCTGGCGGACGAGATCAACCGCGCGACGCCGCGCACGCAGTCCGCGCTGCTGGAATGCATGGAGGAGCGGCAGATCACCGAGGGCGGCGTCACCTATCCGCTCGAGGCGCCGTTTCTGGTCATCGCGACGCAGAACCCCGTCGAAACGCAGGGCACCTTCCCCCTGCCGGAGGCGCAGCTCGACCGCTTCATGCTCCGCCTCTCCCTCGGCTATCCGACGCAGGAGGAGGCCGTCTCGCTCCTGTCCCGCTTCGTGCATCATCAGCCGCTGGCGGACGTCGCGCCCGTCGCCCGGGGCGAGG
The DNA here is from genome assembly GCA_017436605.1 of Clostridia bacterium. Classification (GTDB taxonomy): domain Bacteria; phylum Bacillota; class Clostridia; order Christensenellales; family Aristaeellaceae; genus Ventricola. Next base: position 20,940 of record JAFSCW010000066.1, read on the forward strand.
ACATCCGCGAGGCCTGCGCGCTTACGAAGACCTGCCGCGTCAGCGAGGACGTCATGCGCTACATTGCCGCCCTCGGCGAGGCCGCGCGCGATCCCGCGTCTGTGCGCCTCGGTCCGTCTCCGCGCGCGCTGCTGGCGCTGATGCGCTGCGCCCAGTCGCTCGCCGCGATCCGCGGGCGCGATTACGTCATCCCCGACGATGTGCGCGAGCTCGCCGTGCCCGTGCTTGCCCATCGCGTGATCCTGCGCGGCATACATCAGCAGCTGACGGCGGAGGATTTCATCGCCTCGCTGACAGACCACGTACCCGTCCCGACTGAGGAGCGCGCATGAGCGGGCTCGTCTTCGTGGTCGTCGTGCTATGCGTGTACATGCTCACGGCATTCCTCCTGAAGCATTACGCGCTCAAGGGGCTCGTCTGCACGCGTGCCTTCTCCCGGCCTGCCTTTTTCGAGGGCGAGGAGGGCGAGATGATCGAGGTCGTGCGCAACGACCGTCCGATGATCATCCCCTGGCTGCGCGTGGAGAGCGGCGTCTCGCCGCATATCCGCTTCGGCCGACAGGAGAATCTCGACGTCAGCGACCGCACGCACACCTGCAGCCTCTTTTCGCTGATGCCCTATCAGCAGATCCGCCGCAGGCACAGGGTCGCCTTCCTGCGCCGGGGCGAATACGACCTGGGCAGCGCCTCGCTGACCGCGGGCGATCTGCTTGGCCTTTCCGAGGTGCATCGCCATCAGGACATGCGCGTGCCGGTGCTGGTGTATCCGCGTCTGCTCGAAGGGGAGGACATGCCCGCGCCGCTCATGCGCCTGATGAACGAAACCGTCTCCCGCCGCCAGCTGCTCAGCGATCCTTTCCTCTTCCGCGGCATCCGGCCCTATCAGTTCGGCGATCCCGTGCGCGATATCCACTGGCCCGCAACCGCCAGAACGGGCGAGGCGCAGATCCGCCTGCACGACCACACCGCGCGCACCCAGCTGCTCGTGATCATCAACGCCCAACTGCGCGAGGATCAATGGGGCGACAGGCTGATGGACTACGAGGAGGACGCCATCGAGCGGCTCATTTCCATGGCGGCAACGCTGTGCATGCAGGCGCTCAGCAGCGGCTGCTCGGCCGGCTTCGCCGCGAACATGCCTCTTGCCAAGGACGGCCCGAGCGCGATGCTCTCGCCGCTTGCCGGCCCCGCCGCAGGGGAGCAGCTGCTCGCTTCCTTCGCGCGCCTGCGCCTTGTGCGCACGCTGCGCTTTGCGACCTTCCTCGAGCAGCTGCCCGATTTCCGCGATCTGGATGTGATTATCCTCTCCTGCTATGACAGCGGGGATATCCGCCGCTTTATGGAGGAGCTTCGCCGCCGGGGCAACCAGGCGGAGCTCTATCTCGCCGGAAAGGAGGCGGTCTGATGCGACGCATGGTTTCTGCGCTGCGCTGCTTTCGTCTCCCGCTGATGCTCCTTTCCTGCGCCGTGCCGCTGATGACACTTATGCTCGTCCGTCTCGCACCGGCGCAGACCTATGCCGGCTGGCTTTTCCCCGTCCTTACTGCGCCGCTGCTCTTTGTCTGCTTCCTTCTCCCCGGCAGATTCCGCGTACCTGCGGCGATTGCGGCCCTCGGCGCGCTGGTCGCGCTTTCCCTGCCGCTTCTGCCCGTCGCCGAAAGGCCCATCCTGCTGGCCGTTCCGCTGTTTGCCGGCGCGTTTATGTTCGCCGCCCTTCCCCTTGCCGCGCGCGGCGAGCAGGATCTGTCGCCGACGCTGTGTCTTTTCGGGCTCGTCTGCCATCTGTTTGCGCAGTTCGCCCTGCGCAGCGAGCCCGCCGTGCAGCCCCAGCTTCTTTTCGGCTTTGCCGTCTATGCGCTGCTGCTCCTGTTCGCCTGCAACAGCATCACGCTGGAAAACGCGACCATGGCGCGCCATCGCCTGCCCGCGTCCATGCGCCGCTTCAATACGCTTTTGACCCTCGCTTTCACGGCGCTTTGTACGCTCATCACGCTGCTGCCCGCCGTCGGACGCGCGCTCGCCCGCTGCTGGCAGACGACGGTTTCGGCGATCGCCTTCGTCTTCCGCCTGCTCGACAGCCTGTTTGCCGATGAGGCGGCTGTCGGCGGCGCGTCCGGAGGGATGCCGGATTTCTTCCCCGCTTCGGGCGCGATCGAATACCCCTCGCCGCTGGCGGTTCTGCTGGAAAAGATCCTGACCGCCTTCACCATCGTCTTCATCATCCTCGGCACGCTCTATCTGCTCCATCTGGCGCTGCGCCAGGCGGTTCGTCTCTCGCGCCGGCTGTACGCGGCGCTGCAGCGCTATGTGTCCATCGCCTCCGAGGATTACGAGGACGAGATCACCGACACGCGCGAGGAGGACGGCGAGCGCACCGGCCTGCTTGCGCGCAGGCGCAGAAAGCGCAGCATGCCCCCGCCTTCAACCCCCGGCGAGGAAATCCGTTTCCGCTATGCGCGTCTCCTGCGGCGGCATCCGGAATGGAGCGACGCCTCGACCGCGCGCGACAACCTCCCCGGCGCGGCGGCGAGCCTTTATGAGCAGGCGCGCTACAGCGGCCGTCCAGTTTCCAAAGAGGATGCGGACGCCTTCTCCGCCGGAACGCGCAGCCTGTGATGCGGCAGATCCCTTCCCGTTTGATTCCGATTGCATCCTCACGCGGCATCATCCAAAGATCAAAGCGGCCTCTCTCCCGCAATGGGAAAGAGACCGCTTTTCTGTCTTTATTTGTCCCTGCCCCAGACCTCGATCTGGCGCAGCGCCGGGAAAGCCGAGGGCATGTCGCATTTGATCAGGCGATGCAGCTTCAGCGAGCGGATGCAGTGTTCCCCGCCGAGCGCCACGCGCTGCGGGCCGTCCTTCTTTTCCAGCGGGAAGGTCATCTCAAACCCGTCGTCCAGCGCAACCGTCGCCTGCGTCCACCAGGCGTCGTGCGGGAAATCCGCGCGCAGATACAGCACGACAGCGTCCACCACGACCTCGCGGCCGAAGCAGAGCGTCATCTCCGCGTCCGTCCTCGCGCCGATGCCCCAGCTGCCATACGGCCACTCGCCATGGCCCGCCGCCGCATGCACGCCGTCGATCGTATTGCGCGCCGCGAATACGCTCTCGTTCCTCGTCTCCACGTTGGCCGTCGCATGCGGATAGGCGCAGACCTCGCCGCGCTGATCCGCCGGGTTTTCCGCAAGGTTGCGGTAATCGTTCCCCGCGGCCGGGCGGATCGCGATGAGGTGCTTTTCTCCCATGAAGGCCTGCGGCGGATAGACCGCCGGGTTATCGCCCGACAGCGGCAGGCGATAGGTGAATTCCCCCTCGGGCAGATACACCCGCGCAGGCGCAACCTGCGCGTCGACCTGCACGATCACATGCCTGCTCGGCGCGGAGAAAGCGATGGCGTCCCCCTCGCGGTATGCGCCGCTGAAGAGCAGATACGCCTCCTCCCCGCCCTGCGCGCAGGCGATCTCCTGTCCGTCGCGGATGATGCGGATCGAATACATGCCTTTCCTCCTTACGCCTTCGCCCACCAGAGCTTCGCGTCGGTTCCGCGCAGCTTGCACAGCGCCTCCACGAAGAAGTAATCGCCGTAAAGGATGTTGATGTGCCTGCCCGCGCCGTCGTCATGATAGGACGCCGTGCACTTTTGCAGGATGCCGATCTGCTCGTCCGTCCAGTCGGCGCAAAGATCATTGAGCGCGCGCAGGAGCTTCATTGCCGCCGCGCGGCAGGCTTCCGCCTCTTCACCGCCGACGAGCTGAGAAAGCTCCAGCAGGCCGCAGGCCGCGCACGCGCCTGCGATGTTGTCAATGCGCTCCTCGCCCTCCGGCTGGCAGAAGTCGCTGTCCGTCAGGCCGTCCTCGCGGATATGGCTGATGAAGTACTTCGCGCAATTGCGCGCGATGTTCAGGTATTTCTCCTCGCCCGTGTTGATCGCGCTGAGCGTGAAGCCATACAGCGCCCAGGCCTGACCGCGGCTCCAGGAGGAGCCGACGCAGTAACCCTGACCCGCCGGGCGGTCGATCACCCTGCCGGTCTCCGGATCGAAGATGCAGATGTGGCAGCTGCTGCCGTCCTCGCGCAGGAATTCGCGGATCGTCGTATCGGCGTGAATCCGCGCGATCTTCCCGAAGCGCGGGTCGCCGGTCTGCTCGCTCGCCCAGTAGAGGATCGAGAGGTTCATCATGCAGTCGATGATCGCATAGCCCGCGCGCTCGCGATGCGGCCAGGCGCGGATAAAACCCTCGGGGTTGAAGCGCCCGGCGAGGATCGTCGCCGCGTGCAGCGTATCGGTCTGCGCCTGCCTGTCTCCCGTCAGCCTGTAATGCGCGCCGCAGGAAAGCAGATACATGAAGCCCACGTCGTGGTTGAGCAGATCGAAGGCGCGCAGTTCGTCCGTCAGCAGCTTCTCCACGCGCAGCGCCTCGGTTTTATAGATCTCCTCGCCCGTCGCCTTGTACATCTGCCACATCATGCCCGGCCAGAAGCCGCCCGTCCACCAGCTGTTGCCGTCAAACGGAGAGGGCAGGTACTTGTCTCCCTTGCCGATATAGGGAATAATCCCCTGCTCCGCCGCGATCTTTGCGCCCCGCGCAAGCTTTTCCCGCGCGCGTTCAAAAGCGGTATCCACCCATTTTTCCATCGCTTATTCCTCCGTATGTTCAAGCAGCGCGCGTCCTCCGGTGACCGTGCCCAGTACGGCGCTCCGGAGCAGATGCCTGCCCGGGGCAAGCACCGCCGTCATCGTCGGCAGGAGCGTGCGCGGCGTCATCAGGTTCGTGTTCGGCTCAGGGATCACGACGACGCCGGATTCATATCCGGCAAGGTTCCTGACCGCGCTCACGCCCCAGGGCGCGATGACCGCGGCGCACTCCGCTGTTTCGATCGTCTCGGTTTCCCCGTTTCTTCCGCGGGCGATGGCGAAGCCGCCCTCCGCCGCGTGCAGCTCACGGTCGGTCTCGATTTCGTGCTCGCGGATGTGCCATTCGCCCTTCGGCGTGATCGTCGTCGTGACCTTCACCCCGGCAAACGGCCGCCAGACCGAAACGACACAGTCCTCTCTGACCTCATATTCCTCGCAGCCATAGCGCGGATGATAGGTCAGCCCATCCTCGGAGAGAGCGAGCATGTTGTCGAATGCGCCGTCCTTGAGCAGCTTCTGCGCCTTGCAGACGGAGAAGCCGAACCGCGTGGAATAAACAAATTTCTCATACTTCGCCTCGTCGTGGCTGTGCTCCCTGGCGCGGTTGCCCGCCGGATAGGCCATGACGTGGCTGCCGTCTTCGCTCCTTTGCACGAGCATGCGCATGTGGATCTGGCGCGTCAGCAGCGGCGTGACGTGCGGCTTTTCCTCCGCCTGCCAGAAGGGATGCTCCTGCGGCAGGGCGAGAACCGCGAACGCCTTCATCGCCCAATACGGCGAGCCGGGCGCGTTGTAGCCCTCGGCCATGTGCAGATTCGGATAGCCGTAGCCAATGGTCAGCACGCCGTCGCGGGTGAAGATGGGCTTTGCAAACCAGCTGCGCATGTTGCCCAGCAGCAGATGCTTCATCACACCGTAATCGACCGCTTCCGTTTCGGCCTCCGCCAGCGCCTGCGCCGCATAGAACGCGCCCTGCGCGAAGCGATAGGTCAGGCTCCGGCCATAGGGCAGGGCCTCGCAGCTGCTGTCGAACCAGCAGGCGAAGTCCGGCGCCATGAGCTTTGCGCGCGCGATGTATGCCGCGCTGCGCGCCGGGTCGCGCTCCCGCATGACCTTCGCATAGACCAGGCCATAGAAATGGAACGCCCACATGGTGTAGTATTCGCGCTGATTGAAGTAATCGAAATACCAGCCGTCGCCCTCGTCATGCTCCTCGATCATCGCAAAATCCTTCTGCATGCGCGCCTCGTCATGCGGCAGGCCGCAGACGATGAAGCCCATGTTCACCAGCACGCGGAAGAACGTCCAGTTGTTCTTGGGCATGTCGTGGTGGTTGATCTGCTCGAGCCAGCGATAGAGGTTCCGCTGCGCCTCCTGCGGCAGGGAGAAGAAGAATTCCTGCGGCGCCAGCGCCATGCCCATGCCGAAGACCGCCATCTCCACCAGCCGCTGATCGTAGTCCTCGACCTCGCCCCAATACTCGGGATGGTTGGGATCGACGCCGTTGATGATGCCTGTTTTCCATTCCTGCCAGATCGGCAGAACGCCCTCGCAGCCGCCGGCGAGCATCGGAACGATCGCCCAGAGCGGGCGGGCAAACGCCTCCATCTCGGCGATGTCCTCGTGGTACACCGCGCCGGTATCGCCCAGATTCAGCCGCGCGCGCCCCTCGCTGAGCAGCGGCACAAGCGGCTCGATCAGCTGAATTGCCGCGCGTTCGACGTCCGCGCGCGTGCGCAGCGGATTATGCTTTACACAGTTGCCCATGTTCTCATCTCCTTGCGATCGTAAAAATTCGGCTGTGGCGTCTGTCCGGCTTTGCCGTAAGCGTCAGCCGCCAGATGCTGCCCGGGAAATTGCGCGCCATGCGCGCATCTGTCACAGGCATCTCCTCGCAGGCAGCGCTCAGATCAGCGTCAAACCAAAGATCCAGCGTGCCCAGATGCGCGCAGCCGGCCTCAAGATCGGGCCTGTCGCGCAGCATGAAGACCCAGACGACGTCCCTGTCCTCCGCCAAAGCGATTTCGTCCGTCAGGCGGACGGCGCCATCCTCCATGCGCAGCGCGCGCACAAAGGATTGAGCGCCCGCCGCATCGGGATATGCGCCGGCGATCTCCATCCGCGCGCCCGTTTCATCCGCCTGCACATCCCGCGCGGCATACGCCTGACCGGCGCATTGCTCAGCGCCGCCCAGCAGCGGGATATTATGGTTTCGCGCCCGGGTATTGTCCAGCGTATAGCGATCCGGGCCGAAGGTGACTGCGGTGTAGATCTTGTTGCCCATGTCGATGATCTGCGGCCTGCCGCCGTCATAGACGACGAAGCTGCCGACATCGTTGTGGTTGTGGCTCTCGCCGTTGTGTCCGCCCTTCATCGCGGCGATCAGACCGCCGCGCCGCCAGACAAACACCTGCAGATCCGGGAACGCCTCGAATGCCGCATGTTCCGGTTCGCGCGTGCCCTCGGGAATCTGCGCAAAGAGCCGGAGCAGCGTCCTGTGCATCTGCGGCGTGTCGACAGGCCGCGCCGGCGGATTGCATTTCATGTCCTGCGCATGCAGCCATGCGCCCAGCGCGGCGAGCGCTGCGTTTTCCGTGCGCATGCCGTAGCGCCAGATGCGCTCGCCGTCCATCCGCGGCATCGCGTCGCAGTCCGCGAAGTTCAGGAAATACGCGCCGATCAGATGCGCGCGCAGCGGGAATTCGCCAATCGCGCGGATATGCGGCTCATGATAGAAGGAGACCCTGCCCTCCGTGGCGAGGTAAACGCTCTCCAGACAATCCAGCAGCGACGCGCCGGCCATGTTGAAATAGCCCGCGCCCTCGTCGCAGCCGCCGTCGGCGGGCATGATAGCGAGATAGCTGTCCAGCATGCGCATGGCGCGTGCGACGATCTCCGCGCGCCGGGTTTCGTCGCGCTCCAGCAAAAGCGCCGTGTCAATCACGTTGGAGAGGATCCACGGCGTCCAGTTGTTCACATCCCGGCGGATCATGCCCATCCACCAGAAATCGTCATGCGTCATGAAGGGATGCAGCACCCTGCGCTCGATCTCCCGGCGGACGCGCCGCGCGAGAAGCGGGCTGACGCCGTCGAGCTTATCCCCCAGCAGATACAGCGTGTCCGCCAGCGCCGCGCAGGTCTGCGCCGAGAATAGATCAACATACGGATTCTCCGTATCCGGCAGGGGGCGCTTGTTCATCGGCGCGGCGCCCGGATGATCGCTGCCGTTGTGCGCGGAAATAACCCATGTGCTCTCCTCGCAGATGCACCACAGGCCGTCGATCACCGCATCGAGATAGCCGCCGTCGTCCTGCACGCATTCCGCCAGCACCGCGCCAATCAGCTTTCGCCTGCGCTCGAAGTACGGTTCTTCATACGCCATCCGGCTTCCATTGCGCGAAAACGCGAGGAACTGCGTCGCGGTCAGCATCGGATAGCCCGCTTTGGCCTCCTCGCCCCAGGCAAGCAGCGCCCCGCGCTTTTCCTCGCTGAGAGAATTCCAGATGTCGCGCTCCTGTCGGCGCGGGAAGGGACGATACCCTTCCCGCGGCAGAAGCATGCTTTTCAGATCATGTTCATTCAGATACGCGCCAAACATGCCGCTTCCTCCTTATGGGCGGAGCGTTCAGACCTTAGCCCTTCATACCGGTGGTCGCAATGCCCTCGATAAAGTAGCGCTGCAGGAACAGGAACACGACGGCAACCGGAATCAGCGAGCACAGAGAAGCCGCCATGATCAGGTTATAGTCGGCGGAATACGCCTGAATGAAGCGGCGCAGGCCGACCTGAATCGTCTTGTTCAGGTCCGTGGTCAGGTAGATCATCGGGCCCATGTAGTCGTTCCAGGTGTTGACGAACGTGAAGATGCACAGCGTCGCAATCGCCGGCTTGGCCAGCGGCAGGATGATGCGCGCCCAGATGCCGTATTCGGACAGGCCGTCGATGCGAGCCGCCTCGCTCAGGTCGTTGGGGATGCCCAGATAGAACTGGCGCATCAGGAACACGCCGAAGGCCGAGAAGCTCTGCAGCACCACCAGCGCCCAGATCGTATCATACAGACCGATGGAGCGCATCATGATGAACTGCGGCACCATGTACACCTGCCACGGCACAGCGATGGTGCCGATGTAGCACATAAAGAGGAAATCGCGGCCGCGGAACTGCATCTTCGCAAAGGCATACGCCGCGAAGGAGGACGTCAGGATCTGCATGAAGGTGACGATGATCGCCACGGCCGTGGTGTTCTTGAAATACGCCAGCAGCGGCACGCGCTCCCAGATCTTGAGGTAGTTGTCCCAGTGGAATTCCGAGGGAATCCACTTCATCGGAATGGAGAATACGTCGATGCTCGTCTTGAGCGACGAGGAAATCATCCAGACGAAGGGGATCAGCGCGATGACCGTGAAGGCGATCAGCACGCCGTATTTGGCGGCGGTCAGCGCGATCGCACGCGTATCCGAATGTTTGGTCTTCTTCGCATCAGTCATGTAACCGCACCTCCCTTACATGTAATTGACCCACTTCTTCTCGCCGCGGAACTGCACGAACGTGACAATCAGCACGATCGCCAGCAGCACCATCGAGACCGCGCTCGCCACGCCATACTGCGCGGAGGTCGCGATATTCTCGCCGCCGAAGCTCAGCTCGAAGATATAGGTAACCAGCATCTTGGTCGACCTGCCCGGACCGCCCTGCGTCATGATCGCGACGACGTCGTAGATCTTGAAGCAGGAGATGACCATCATGATCGAACAGAAGAAGGTCGTCGGGGTCAGCATCGGCAGCGTCACCTTGGTGAACTTCTGCCAGCCGTTGGCGCCGTCCATGGTCGCCGCCTCGTAAAGCTCCGCCGGCACGCCCTGCAGGCCCGCCAGGTACATGACCATGTAATAGCCCGCGTTGCGCCAGACGGAAACGATGATGATCGCCCAGATCGCAAGATCCCTGCTGGACGTCCAGCTCTTTTTCATGTTAAAGCCGACCGCATTGAGGATCTGGTTGACCGGGCCGTTCTTCATCAGCAGGAAGTTCCAGCAGACGCAGATCGCCACCAGGGAAGCGACATACGGGAAGAAAATGACCGCGCGGAAGAAGCCCGCGCCGCGCACCTTGTTGAGAATCAGCGCGAGACCGAGCGCGAACACCAGCGTCAGCGGCACGGTCATAGCGGTATAGAAGACGGTATTTTTCAGCGCAATGCCCAGATTGCTCTTGGCAAAGGAGAAATCCTTGAAGATCAGCCTGAAATTATCGAGGCCTGCAAAGGTGATGTTCTGTCCGCCGCTCCAGTTCATGAAGGCGAGGACGAACGAGAAAACGACGGGCACAAGCGTAAAGATGACGAAGCCGATGAAATTCGGCGCGAGGAACGAATACGCGATCAGCGTATTGCGCTTTTCCAGCGCGCTCATCTTTCTGCGGCTCTCGCTTTGCGTGCTTGTCATCAGTTCCACTTCCTTTCCTGCTGCTCTAACGGATACCGGCGCTGCCAGGATCCGCCCCGGCACATTATCGGCGACGCCGCAATCCTGCCGGGGCGAAGCTTGTCATTCGCCGCGATGCTTTCTTGATGCCTGTGGTGTTTCTTCTTTAAGGAAAAGGGGAAGGCGCCTTGGCACCCTCCCCTTTGATATACCGGATTACTTCACGTACTCGGCAGCGCGCTCCTGCATGGAGGCAATGCCTTCGTCGATCTCGACCTCGCGGGTCATGATGAGAGAGTGCTCCTCATTGACGATGGTCTTGATCTCGTTGACGCCCTCGCCGATCGGCCATTCGAGGGAGATCGCGGTCGGCAGCAGAGCGCCCGCGCTGATCTCGTCGGTCGGGAAGCCTTCCGCAGCGGCCATGACGGAAGCGACAGCCTCGCTCACGTACGCCGGACGGGTGCCGGTCTCGGCGATGGCCTTCGCGCCTTCCTCAGAGCACATCCAGGAAGCGAACTTCCAGGCGGCGTCCTTGTTCGCGCTGGCAGCGCTGATGGCGATGCCGGTCGGGGAACCGAAGGAAGAGCCGGCGGCGACGCCGTCCAGATGCGGCACGGCGGCGATGCCCCAGTTCATGGAGGCGGTGCCGTCCTTGATGTAGCCGATCAGGGTGGACACGTACCAGTAGCCCATCGGCATCATGGCGATGTTGCCCTGCGCGAACGCGCCGGAGTAATGCAGGCCGGAGGCCTTCAGCTCGTCATAAGACATGCAGACGCCTTCGTCTTCGAGCTGCTGATACATCTCGTAGAAGTACTTCAGATCGCTGTATTCGCCGTCAGCCAGGGTGTTGACGCCGTCGCAGACAGCCCAGTTCGCAACAGCGGACAGCCAGGTGTGGTAGTGGGTGCCGTATTCGCCGGTCTTCTCGGCGATCTCGGTCGCCATCGCAGCGTACTGATCCCAGGTCCAGTCGTTGGTCGGATACGCGACGCCGGCCTTGTCGAACAGGTCCTTGTTGTAGAACATGACCCAGTAGTCCGCGCGGAACGGCAGCGCATACTGCTGGCCGTCAGCGGTGCTGACGTAGCAGGCGTCCATGCCGGCGTACTTGGTCAGGTCATAGCCCTCGGCCGCGATCATGTCGTTCATCGGGACGATGAGGCCTTCCTTGGACCAGTTCTGCATATCGGAGAGCTCCTTGACGCAGTACAGGTCGGTGGTGTCGCCGCCGGCGAGCATGGTGCTGGCCTTGATGTTGTAATCCTGAGACGCCAGATCGACCCACTCGACCTTGATGTCCGGATTAGCAGCCTCGAAGCCGTTCTTGATCGCCTCATAATACGGCGTGGTGGTGATGTCCCAGCCGGCGACCTTCAGGGTCGTCTCAGCCATCGCGGTCGCCATGCAGGCAACCATCAGCACGGCCAGAAGCAGAGCAAACAGTTTCTTCATGAGGGTTCCTCCTTTTCGATTTCAGGCTTTAATATGTTACCGGTAACATCATGATCATTCCAATCTATTCCTGATCATTTCCGGCACATTTTCAGCCCATTTCTTGACCCCATTATATCCCCCGCCGAAAACACTGTCAAGGTTTTGTGCAGATTTTCTCCGGATTTAGGACAATTAATTATCGTGCAAGAGTTATACATCAAATTTGTTATCGGTAACATTTTCGTATTGAAAAGGCTTTCTCCATGTTGTATAATCAGATTATCAAGCATGCCGCGCTTCCCGCGGCGGAAAGGCCTTCCCCTATGCACAAGAAGGTAACCATCTACGACATCGCACGCGAGGCCGGCGTATCCACGGCCACGGTCACGCGCGTCGTCTCCGGCAATCCCAGCGTCAAGCCCGCCACGCGGGAAAAGGTGCAGCGCGTCATCGACGCATACGCCTATACGCCCAGCGCCTCCGCGCAGCAGCTCGAGCGCGGACAGAGCAAGACCCTCGCCGTGGTCATGCCCGAGATTTCCAACCCCTATTTCAACAGCATTTTCACCGCCGCTTATGAAGAGGCCGAGGCCAACGGCTACAGCACATGGCTGTTCCAGATTCAGGAGAACAAGCCGATCCCGCGCGAGCTGGTCGATCTGCTGATCGGAAGGAGCATGGACGGCGTCATCTTCGCCGGGGGCATCTGGTCGACCGCGCGCTCCGGCCTTTCCGAAGCGCTCAGCCGGCTCAAGCATCACATGCCCGTGGCCACCATCTGCCCGCCGACCATGCAGCCCGACTGCATCTGCATCCACAGCGACCTGGTCAGCTGTTCCCGCCTGCCCGTGCGCCATCTGCATGCGCTGGGCCACAGGCGCATCGCGTTCATCGGCGGCTCCATGCACCTGCGGGACAACTCCAAGCGCGGCGAAAACTTCCTCGAGGAGCTGCGCGCGCTCGACCTGCCGGACGATCCCGCATATCACGTCGATTCCGGCTTCGACGCCGAAAGCGGCGAGCGCGCCGTGCTGCGCATGCTCTCCGGTCTCGAGAAAAAGCGCTGGCCGACGGCGATCATCGCCTTCAACGACCTGATGGCGCTGGGCGCGATCAAGCAGCTCAAGCAGATGGGGCTGCGCCTGCCGGACGACATGGCGATCATCGGCTGCGACAACCAGTTCTTCTGCCCGTATACCGATCCGCCGCTGACGAGCGTGGACCTGCATCCCGCCGAGCTGGCGCAAAGCGCCGTGCGCGAGCTGCTCGTCGCACGCGAGGGCACAGCCAAGCCGTTCACGATGATGCGCGAGGCGACCCTGATCGTCCGCGAGAGCTGCGGCGCGAGGCTCGGCTATCAGAAGCGCACCTGAACCCCATACGCAAACAAGCCCGCCGATACGGCAGGCTTGTTTTTTGCTTCTTCTTTTTTATAACGGGCTGGCGCGGGTCGGAGACGCTCCGGATCAGAGGCGCTTCAAAAAGCGCGCCGCCAGCGCGGGCCACTGCGCACACTCTTCCACCTGCAGCGACGCATCCCACGCCGCGCAGGAAAGCGCATTGGCAAGGCTCAGGCCATGCCTGCCCTGCGGGAAGATATGCATCTCCGTCAGCACGCCCGCGTCCGCGAGCGCGAGCGCCATGCGCAGGCTGTTGCGCACGGGCACGGTCTCGTCCGTGAACGTATGCCAGAGGAAGGTCGGCGGATAGTTTTCGCTGGCCCAGTTCAGCGCGCTGTACTGCGCATGCTGCATGACGTCCTTCGTGCCGGAGAGGTTTTCGAACGAGCCGCGGTGCGCGTCGCCGTCGGCGGCGATCACCGGATAGCACAGCACCGCCGCGTTCGGGCGGACGTCCTGCGGGGCGAGGCCGAGCTCCCGCCAGATTTCTTCATGCTGCCAAAGGCCCGCGACGCTCGCCGCCAGATGGCCGCCCGCGGAAAAGCCCATGATCGCGATCCTGTCCGGATCGGTATGCCACCTCTGCGCATGCGCGCGGACATAGGCGATCGCCGCGCCCGCGTCGTGCTGGGGCAGCGGGAAGGTATGCGACGCATCCGCGCTGTACCAGGCAGCCGCGTCGTGATCGCGCGGTTCGCGCTCCGCCGTCGCGCCGACGCGATACCAGACGACGAAGACATTGAAGCCCTCCGCCATGAACCGCAGCGCCAGCGGCTCCGCCTCGCGTTCGCTGCAGAACCCATACCCGCCGCCCGGGCAGACGACAATCGCCGGCCGGCGAATTCCCGGCTCGATCTCCCGGGAGACATGCGGCACGTACACGTCCATCTGAATCCGCACGCCGCGCGAGGACGGCACCTGCACCCTTTCAAAAAGCATGGCGTTCCCTCCTGAAATGTGTTGATGGTTTGAGTATAGCACGGATTGCGGGATGGGAAAAGCCGCAGGGATGATCCGCGTTTATTTTTTCTGTTTCCTCATCAGGTTCAAATCGGCATTTCACCGGCGACAAAGGGGATGCCGTTTTCTGCGGCGTAGGTTTCGGCATAGGAGCCGGAGACGCCGTAGAGCGTGAGATTCTCACAGAAATCGAAGGCATGCCTGCCGATGCTCGTCACGCTTTCCGGGATGCTGACGCTCGTCAGGTTGGTGCAGTCGCTGAAGACATACATGCCAAGGCTTGTCACGCCATCCGGGATCACGAGGCTTAACAGGCTGCTGCAATCCCAGAACGCGCCGTTGCCGATAGCCGTCACACCAGCGGGGAGGCTGACGCTCGTCAGGCTGATGCAGTCGCAGAAGACATAATCCCCGATGCTCGTCACGCCGCCCGGAATGCTGATGCTGATCAGGCCCTTGCAATCCCAGAAGGCGGACATGCCGATGCTCGTCACGCTGTCCGGAAGGTCGATGCTTGTCAGGCTGTGGCAGCTGCCGAAGGCGTAATTGCCGAGGGTCTCAACGCCCTCCGGGATCACGACGCTTGCCAGACTGCTGCATCCGCTGAAGGCATAATTTCCGATGCTCGTCACTCCTTCCGGGAGGCTGACGCTCGTCAGACCGGTGCAATTTTTGAAAGCATCCGCGCCGATGCTCGTCACCGGATAACCCTCAATGGTCTGCGGAATCACAACCTCAGTTTCTTCGCCAATGAATCCCGTAATGGCAGCTTCATTATTAGCAATCTCGTAGGTAAAGCTGCCGGCAGGCGTTTCCTCCGGCTGCTCCTCCTCGCCGATAAGCTGATACGCCAGCCCCTGCTCCTCGCAGTATGTCTGCGCATAGCTGTCCCGGCTCACGTAAATCGTCGCTCCACAATTCTTGAAAGCGTCTTCGCCGATGCTCGTCACGCTTTCTGGAATCACGATGCTCGTCAGGCTGGTGCAGCCATAGAAAGCATACCCACCAATGCTCGTTACTCCATCCGGTATGCTGATGCTCATCAAGCTGCTGCAGTAAAAGAAAGTGCCATCGCCAATGCTCGTCACACTATCCGGCAGCTCAATGCTCGTTAGGCTTCCGCATCCATCGAAAGCATACCCGCCAATGTTTGTTACTCCATTCGGTATGTTGATGCTCGTCAGGCCGCTGCAGCCAGAGAAAGCATACCCGCCAATGCTCGTCACGCTATCCGGCAGCTCAATACTTGTCAGGTCGCTGCAGTTATAGAAGACAAACTCACCAATACTCGTCACACTATCCGGCAGTTCAATACTCGTTATGCTGGTGCATTCATAGAAAGTACGATCGCCAATGCTCGTCACGCCATCCGGCAGCTTAATACTCGTCAGGCTGCTGCATCCATCAAAAACATACCCGCCAATACTCGCCACGCTATCCGGCAGTTCGATGCTCGTCAGGCTGCTGCAGTCATAGAAAGCAAACTCGTCAATGCTCGTCACGCCATCCGGGATGCTGACGCTCGTCAGGCTGCTGCAGCCATAGAAAACGCCACCGCCAATGCTCGTCACGCCATCCGGCAGCTCGATGCTCGTCAGGCTGCTGCAGCCATAGAAAGTACGATCGCCAATGCTCTCTACGCCATCCGGCAGCTTAATACTCGTCAGGCTGCCACAATAACAAAAAGCATTATTGCCAATGCTCGTCAGGCCATCCGGCAACTCAACACTCGTCAGGCTGCTGCATCCACGGAAAGCATACTCGCCAATGCTCGTCAGGCTATCCGGCAACTCAATGCTCATCAGGCTGCTGCAGTCATAGAAGGCTTCATTTCCAACGCTCGTCACCGGATAATCCTCGATGGTCTGCGGAATCACGACCTCTGTTTCTTCGCCAACAAAAGCAGTAATGGTGACTTTCTCATTTTCCATGGAATATTCAAAGCTGCTGACCGGCGTCACATTCGGATCGGAAACATAGCCCTTTTCTGCCGCCCAGTCATAGGCATAGCTTCCCTCCTGCGCCGACACCTCCATCGCCCCGCAGCCGTCAAAAGCGTCGTCCGCGATGGACGTAATCGAGGCGGGCAGATTGATGGCCGACACGGTACTGCCCGCAAACGCCCTGCTGCCGATCGTCTCAATGCCCTCCGGCAGGACGACCTCGCCAAGGGACGTATCCCCATAGAACGCCTCGTCTTCGATCTCCTTCAGGTTTTCCGGCAGGGTGAGCACGCCCTCCTGCGCAAGGCCGCCAACGGCCCACGCGCACAGGAGCGCCGCCAGCAACATGATGCTCAGCCAAGATTTCCTCTTCATCCTTCGTTCCTCCCAGGCTATTGTACGATCTTCCGGTTTGTTATATTTTAGCAGATTCGCAACCGTCGTTCAACCGCGCCGCCGAAAAAACCGGCAGAGTTCCATTCAAAGCATGCGCTTCGCGCGCGTCTTCCTGCGGCGCGATTTGAAGGATGCGTTTTGATATACAGAAATAAGGAGCCGAAAGCTCCTTCTCTGTGATTGGGTTTTCCTCATCCGAAAATCGGCTCACGCCCCCGCCCGCCAGTTCTCGCTGGCGATCAGGTATCGGATAAAATCCTCCGGAAGCGCCACGGTCCGGGCCATGTCGGCGATGAGCGCATCGTCGATCTTCTCGCGCAGAAGGCGCGTCTGATCCCGCCCGCCGATCTCCGTTTCCGGCGCGAGGAAGAGCCTGAGAATCCGGCGGACCTGCTGGTCATGCGCCGTTTCGCCCGGGTCGGCCATGATATCGGCCAGCAGGCAATTGCCCAGCGCGATATAGCTGTTGACGCGCAGCGTGTCCGCATCGACGTCGAATTCGCCAAGGAAATGCGCGCAGTCCTCGTGCGTGATCTCGCGCAGCTGCGTCAGCGCCGCCGCATGCACGCGCACGGACAGGCCGTCCTGAAAATCCAGCCCGGCGAAGCTGCCCATCATCACCATCTGCAGCACCTGACAGCCGCGCCGCCCCTCCCGGCAGGAGGCAGACTGTCCGCTCTCATCCCAGTATTCCGCGCCGGCGAAGGCAGGCAGCGCGGCGAGCAGCAACAGCAGCATGAAGATTCTTTTCATTCCTGCCCCTCCTTTTCTCCGCGCTCCTGCGGATCGTTCTGCGCGAAGCGCAGCGTAAAGCAGCTGCCCGCGCCGGGCTCGCTGCGCACGGAAACCTCCGCGCCGTTGCGCTCTGCGAGCGATTTGACGATCGACAGCCCGAGGCCGGAACCGCCCGTTCCATCCCCGCGCGCATCGCGCGCCTCATCGACGCGATAAAATTTTTCGAAGATATGCGCCTGATGCTCCGGCGCGATGCCCACGCCGTCGTCCTCGACCTCGATGCGCTCCCCGGAGAGGACGACGCGGACATATCCGCCCGGCCTGCCGTAATGGATTGCGTTGTCGATCAGGTTATACAGCATTTCCCAGACGTCCTTCTCCGCCGCAAGGACCATCGTTTCTCCCTGCATCGTCAGGCGGATGCCCTTGTGCGCGGCGCGCGGCCCGAGCGAATTGAGGATCTCCCCGGCGATGGCCGTCGCATCCACCAGGGTGCGCTGCACAGTCTGGCGTTCCGAGCGGCTCAGCAGGAGAATATCCTCGATAACCTCCAGCATCCGGCTGCATTCGCTGCGGATGGTCCTCAGGCACAGCTGCTTTTCCTCCGGCGTATCCGCCAGCCCCTCGTCCATCATCTCGGCAAAGCCCATGATCGACGTCAGCGGGCTGCGCAGCTCATGCGACGCGTGCGCGACAAAATCCTGCCGCAGGCCGAGCGTCCTGCGGACCTCCTCCAGATCGTCATGCAGCCGCCCCGCGCGGAAGGCGATGTTGTTCATCGCCGGCTGCAGCTCGGGGAAAACCGCCTGCGCCCGTTCCGCGCTGCCGTCGAGCAGGCGCTGGACGCCATCCATCTCCCGCCGCATATCCGAGGCGATCGAGGAAAACGCCCGGCGCTGCATCACATACAGCAGCAGAAAGAGCACGCACATGCCGATAATATAGAACATGATCATCCGCGTGATTTCTTCGACCGGATAGCAAAGCCTGAGAATCAGTTCATCCGAAAGGCTCATCGCCTCGTAGTACATAAACGTCGCTTCCGTATCCGAAAGGCGCAGGCTTTCGCCGACGCCCGTCTGGAGCGCCTGCACGATTTCCGGCCGTCCGGCGTGGCTGTTCATCGTCCGCGGATCCCTGTGGCTGTCGGCGAGCACAAGCCCGTTTGCCATCAGGTATGTCACGCGCATCGGTCCTGCGATGCCCACGATTTCATCCGCGATCGCCTGAAGATCGCCATCGGATTCCAGCGTCAGCGCCGCGGCGACGTTCAGCGTCGCGCGCAGCTCCTCGCGCGTGTCGTCGATCTTCAGCTTGATCATCAGCGTCACGGCGGCGATCGTCATCACCAGCGTCATCAGGATGCTCAGCCAGTAGATTCTCTGCAGTCTTTTTTTCATCGGCGCTCACCAGCGTCCGCGCCCTCGGACTCGCCTGCAATCAGCCTGTAGCCCGTTCCGCGAACGGTTTTGATATACCTGGGCATACCCGCCGTATCGCCAAGCTTAACGCGCAGCGTCTTGATGTGCGTATCGACAATGCGCGAGGGATCCTCGTCGGTCTCATAGCCCCAGACCTCGCGCAGCAGCATCCCGCGCGTGACGGTCGTCATCCTGTTCTTCGCCAGAACATTCAGCACGTCGAATTCCTTGGCCGTCAGGTCGATCTGCCTGCCGCAGACATAGGCGTCCCGCGTGTCCGGGGCGAGCGTGATTTCGCCGATCTCTATGCGCAGCGGCTCCCTGGGCAGGCGGCGCAGCGCCGCGGCGACCCGGGCCTGCAGCTCGCGCACGCCGAAGGGCTTCGTGATATAATCCTCCGCGCCCAGCTCCAGACCGCGCACCTTGTCATGCTCGGCGCTGCGCGCGGAAATGATGATCACAGGAATGGCGCGCGTCGTCATGCGCTCCTTCCATTCCTTCAGGAGCACATAGCCGTTTTTCTCGCGCAGCATCAGATCCAGCAGCAGAAGATCCGGCAGCCGGTCGCGCCCGATCGCCTTCTCCAGCTGCATGCCGTCGGGCATGCGCGTCGTCTCATGTCCCGCTTTTCTGACCGTCATCTCAATCAGCATGCCGATCTGCGGGTCGTCCTCAACAATCCAGATGTGTGCCATTTTTTCCCATGCCTTCCGTACGTCGTTTTATTTCTGCGCCGGCTGTCTGCCCAGCTCTTCGACAAACACGTCAATCTCCGGCAGGATCATGCGGATCGAGGTCTGTATATCGCGGAGATTATCCGCGTTTCCCTCGCCCATGCCGCATTCCGGCCAGCGTCTGCTATCGCGCACGATCGCGCCGTAAATCGGCTGGTGAATCTCCCTGGCGCGCGCCATGATCGCGTCCTCACGCGCGATCCCGCTGCGCAGCTGCGCCCAGCGCGCGCGGATCATCGCATAAACCTCTTCGCCGCCGGTCTCGATCAGCTTTTCAAACGAACCGTCCATCACCAGCCTGCCGACGATATAATTCGTATAGTTCTGTTCCTTTCCGTCCCCATACCATACATCGCCGAAGGTATGGTTCAGATCCCACGGAATCTTGTACATCGTATAGCCGCCGTTTTCATATACGGCATGCAGAAACTGATTTTTGAAATGGCAGTCATGCGCCTGCAGAAGCATCGCCCACAGGCCGTAGTCGATCGTATTTTCCAGCGACATGGCCGCGCCCGCAATGTTCTTTTCGCCAAAGAGCAGGCTCATATACGACGCGGCCGGCGTCCATGGATTCTCCACAAAGGTTCCGGCATGCTTGATCTCCAGACCGCCGCAGCGCTCCTCATCCCCGCAGGCCAGCACCTCTTCAACCGTCGGCCGGTCGTTGGCAAAGACCTTATACAGGATGCCGGATCGCCTGTGGGAATCGACCTGCTTGCGGTCGATGCGCTCCTGTACGCCGTACAGCCCCCAGTACTGCCCATCGAAGAGCACCTCTGCGTATTCCAGCCTGCTGCTCCTGGCCGCCGTGCCGCAGGAATTGAATGCCTCCCACAGCTCATAAGCCAGCTTTTCCCGTATCTTGGACGTATCCGAATACATCGGATTCAGGATCCAGTCGTCGTCCTCGCGCAGCCCGGCGATGGACAGATTCCGCTTTTTCCCCTGTTCATCCAAGATTTTAACACGGTAGCTTTTCTTGGGCAACCACTTGCTCGTGTTTCCGCGCAGATTCATCCCGATGGGCGTCTGCTCGCAGGAGACGCCGCCGTCCTTTTCTGCGGCATAGAGCGCAAGGCGCGCGCTCTGCGTCTGATCCCCGGGGAGCTCGCCGCTGTCGTTTCGGATATCGAGCACGGGCAGCGGCGTGAGCACGACGTTGGAGGCAAACACGGCGTCCTCTCCTTCGGCGACGACCTCAAACCCCATCGACACATCCAGCGCCAGCTTTTTCGTCCATCCCTGCGGCATGACCACGCTGCACAGCAGATTGCTGTCATCCCGTACAGATACGCCCGAACAGAACGCCTCTGTCTGCGCGTCCTGCGGAATGAAATACGTATTGGATACCTCGTCATACGGCAGAGGCGTGCCGTCCTCAAGCTCGAGCACGACGCGCCCCTGCGTCCTGCCCAGGCTCTCCCTTTCCGCTTCCGTCATGCGCGCATATTCCGGCATATCTGCGGAGGCTGCAGACGGAAACAGAGCCACCAGCGCCAGAAGCGCCGCAGCCCAGATTCTTTTCATTCCGTCTCGCCTCCCTCAAAGGGGCGCAGGAGAATCCTCCTGCGCCTGTTTATGCTCATGTACTTCATCCGGTGCGGACTGTATCCGGCGTCCATCCTGATCAGTCGTCAGAATCGGTATCCGGGGAGTCCGGGGTTGCCGGGCTGTTGTAGTCCGGGCTCGCCGGGCTGTTGTAGTCCGGGGTCGCCGGGCTGTTGTAGTCCGGGCTCGCCGGACTGTTATAGTCCGGGCTCGCCGGGCTGTTGTAATCCGGGGTCGCCGGGCTGTTATAGTCCGGGGTCGCCGGGCTGTTGTAATCCGGGGTCGCCGGGCTGTTGTAGTCCGGGGTCGCCGGGCTGTTGTAATCCGGGGTCGCCGGGCTGTTGTAATCCGGGGTATTCACATCCATGGAATTCCTGTCGGCGGAGTTCACGTCGAGGGAATTCTTATCGAGAGAGCTGACATCGAAAGATTTCATGTCGAGTGAGTTCTCGTCCTGGGAGCTCAGATCGGTCGAGTTGTCGTCGATGCCATCCGTATCGACGTAGTCCTCAAGGCTGTCGTCATAACGGTCGTCGGTATCCCATTCCGGCAGGTCGCTGTCCTTCTTCCAGTCGTCGTCGTTGGTCCAGTCGTCGTCGTCCCAGTTGTCGTTCATCACAATGAACTCAACGAAGCCCTGCGGAAGATTGTATTCCTTGGCGATCTGGCTGACATGATCCTTGGTGATCGTCTCGCGGATCGCAGCGCGGGAGGTATCGCCGATGCTGCCGCTTTCATCCTCCAGGAACAGGGAGAGAATCACCTGAATGTTCTTGTAACGCTCTTCAGAGGCCGGGTTCACCATGATCTCCGCCTTCAGGACATTGGCCAGGGAGCGGAAGTAGGCGTTGCGGACCTGCGCCGGCGCGAGCTGCTTGGCCACAGCATACACCGCGATGTCCTTGGTGGTCACGGCGGACAGGCCCGGCAGCTCGGGCGCAAGCTTCTGCGCCGCAGCGAGATCGGCGGGCGCCGGCTGGTAGGAACCATCCATCACCTTGTCCAGGTACTTGTCGCTGTTGACGCTCGCCTCCTCGATGGTCACGCCGGTCAGGGAAACGAACGCCTCGATCGCCTCGGGCATCTTGGCTGCATCGGCGGTCTGGCCTTCGGCCGCTGCGCCAAGGGCGGCGGTCGCGAGGATCGCGGTCATCAGAATACTCAGGAACTTCTTCATATTTTTTCTCCTTTTCTTTTCTCGGTTGTCTTGTATGGTTGAGCTTGCAGCGCTGTTTCTTGATTACGGGTGCATTATACGACAACCGGAAAAAAGAGGAAATACTTTCGGGGCAAAACTCACATAACCCCCACATAAGCCCGCCGGACATCTAAAAGCGCCCCGTTTCCGCGCGGAAAACAGGGCGTTTGATGTGTATGTATTCTTTGATCGTCTTCACATTGGCTTCATGAGCGGCTTATTCGACCTTGTCCACGAACAGCAGATCGAACCGGGGCACCATCACCGGCTCGCCGCGCTCATCCTGCTCCTCAAAGACGCCGGAAACCTCGCATACGACCGTCAGCATATCGCCGACCTTCGCGCCCGTGTCGCCCTCGGATACGATGATCACGGGATTATACCACGTGCCCGACGCGTCCTTGTTGAAGTGCATGCGGATATACTGCATCGTTCCGGCGGCGCTGATTTCATACACCGGGCCGTACAGGCTCATGACCTTGCCGAGATTTTCGTCCAGATTCTTCTGCAGGTTCTTATAGGAGATCTTCTCCGCCGCCGCGCGGACAGCCTGCTTTTCCTGGTCGTCCGTCATCACGCGCACGAGCGTGAACATCACGCGCCGCTGATCAAAGCCGTCCTTGTCGAGGATCAGCGTGTAGCGGTATTCGCCCTCGTCCTCCGTGGACAGCTCAAAGGAGAACGAGCCGTCGCCGTCTGCGCGCTTTTTCGATACGCCGTAGGGCGTCACCAGCTGAATCTGCACGCCGGCGAGGGTCCTGCCGGAGAACTTCGTCCTGTCCTTTTCGACGGTATGCACGCCGCCCTCCTCGAAGCCCTCGAGCGTCACCGGAAGGGTCTTG
This sequence comes from Clostridia bacterium, assembly GCA_017436605.1. Taxonomy (GTDB): domain Bacteria; phylum Bacillota; class Clostridia; order Christensenellales; family Aristaeellaceae; genus Ventricola. The sequence goes on from JAFSCW010000066.1 coordinate 43,619, forward strand.
GCGCTGTAGACGACCGTACCGCTCACGCTCGATTCGAGCATGCCCTCCATGCTCGCCGTCAGGCGGATATCGTAGCTGCCCTCCGCCTCCAGCGGCACAAGCAGCGAGAACTTTCCGCTCGCGCCCGCCACGCCGACGGACAGGAGCGCCATCTCGCCCGCGCCGTCCGGCGCCTCGGCGACGAGCGTCGCGTTCGGGGTCGTTTCGCCCTCGATGGTCAGGGCCGACACCGTCGTCTCCTGCGGGATCTGCGCCGCGAGCTTCACCGAGCGCATCGGCATATCGAGCATCTCGGTGACGGTCAGGTTCGCCGTCATCTTCCGGAAATACGACAGATCGCGGTTGCCGAAACGGCCGCCGTCGATCTGCCAGTCGAGCATGACGTACATGCCGTTGCGCACGGTCACATACCGCAGGCCGCGGCCGACGATCTCATCGGAAAACGTCTTCGTGTAGTGGATATAGAGCCAGTAATCGCCGCCCTCGCGCTGCCATTCAACGTCCCTGGCGCGAAGGCCGGTCGTCTCCCAGAGCCTGTCGTTCAGGGCGCGGTTTTTGAGCGTCTTTCGCTGCTCATCCGTCACGCTGCCGATGTCGAAAATCTCCTCGGAGAGCTCGTCCCGGCGCACGATCACGCTCATGTGCTGATCAAACCGCGGGTTATACGCGCGGCTGAGCACGCCCTGCTCGGCGAGCTCGTCACAGAGGGCATAGCCGTCGATCCCGTGCTCGCTAAGCAGGGGCGCATAAACCTTCGCCAGCTGGGGCGAAAGGACAAGCCAGCTGTCCGGATAATCAAAGGCGAGATGCGCGCTCTCCATGGCGATCGTCTGCCCAAGCGCCAGCGCCGGCAGCGCGAGCAGAAGCAGGCACAAAAGACAAATGCGTTTCATAGGCTTTCCTCAAAACAAAGGGTGAAATGATCCGCCGCGCGCCCCGTCACAGGATATGCACGAGCATGTTGCCGCCCTCGTCCATCTGCAGCTTCAGGAGCTTTTCGCGCTCGAGCGTGCGCAGGACGTCGGAGAAGCGGCGCAGGCCGACCTGCCGCTCGGTGAAATCGGGATAGAGCGCCTGCACGGCGGATTTGAGAATCGACGGATTGACGCGGTCGAAGCCGTCCTCCTTGTAGGCGGAGAGAATCCGGGAGAACACCGCAACGTAGTTGTCGCGGTTGATCTGCTCGATCGCGGCATACGCCTGATGGAGCCGGACGATCAGGTTATACTGCTCGCTCTCCACGGTGAAGGAGCCGAACTGCTGGGACAGCTGCGCGAGCACCTTGCCGAAGGTCGAATAGCCGACGCTCTTTTCCGAAAAGCTCGGGCGCAGGCGAAGCAGGACGCTCTTAACCTCGGAGGCGAGCATCTCGCCCGAGTCGCTCTCGCGCAGGATGGTCACGATCAGATCGTTGACGTCCGAAAGCGTCAGCGCCTCGCTCACGGCCGGAGCCGGGCGTTCCTTGCTGGTGGATACGCTCTCCAGGAACTGGAACTCGCTGCAGGCGGACATGAACACATTCGAGGCCGCCTCGCTGCGGGAGATGCCCAGCACGAACTTGCCCATGCTCTTGAGCTTGCCGACCAGCGGCACATAGTCGCTGTCGCCGGATACGATGCAGAAGCTGTCGATCAGGTCGTTGCGGTAGGCGACGTCCAGCGCATCGATGACCAGCTGGATGTCGGAGTTGTTTTTCTGGTTGCAGCCGTAGCGCAGGCTGGGCACAACCGTAAACGTGTTGGAAAGCAGGGTCTCCTTCAGGTCGGAGTAGCTGTCCGTGTAGCCGTAAACCTTGCCGATGAGGATATCGCCGCGGATCTTCACGCGCTCGATCACGTCCATCAGCATGCTGTTCTTGCCGCCGCAGTTTTCCAGGTCGACAAACAGCGCAAAATGAGAAGCCATAGTAAGTTCCTTTCTGAAAGGGGAACGTTAGGGCTGCCGCCCTATAACCTGCCTGGGGATTTCATCCCCATACCCCTTCTTCGCTTCGCGGCGGTTTAAAGCAGATTTGTTGCAGGCGAACTGCGTTCGCCATGAAGTATTGAATATGTGGTTACTGCCACTCGCCATTCACAAACTCTTTCATATTGGAAGAGCGCTTGAGGATACGGTTTACGATCCTGTCCGCCTCCTCGCCCGAGGCGACGACGGGACGATAGTCCGTGCCGTTTTCAAGCTCCGTCAGCCGCAGCGGGACGATCGTCATCTGCGGCGGATCGCAGCGATCCTCATAGACGGTGAATGTCAGCCTCGCCGCGCAGGCGTCGCGGTCGTCCGGGTCGACGTTGCCGCCGAAGACCAGATTGCCCAGCGAATACAGGATGTATGTGTCCTCATAGCTCTCCACGCCCTGCACGATGTGCGGATGATGGCCCACGACGATATCCGCGCCGGCGCGGATCGCTGCGCGGCCGATGGTGCGCTGCTCGCCGGTGAAGTCCGCGCGGTATTCGCTGCCCCAATGGAACGAGGCCACGACGATCTGGCAGCCCATCTCGCGCAGCGCCTTGACGTCCTTGGTGATGTCCTTCTTGCCATCCTTATAGGGGAAGCAGTAGCCGGTCATGCCGACCTTCACGCCGTCTTTTTCGAACACGCCGAGGATGCCGTTGCCCGACACCGTAATGCCCGCGCTTTCGAGGTTGGCGATGGTATCCTCGCGCCCCGTCTCGCCGTAGTCGAGCGTGTGGTTATTGGCGATGGTCACCGCCTCAATGCTGCCCAGCGTCAGGATATCGGTGTATTCCGCCGGGCCCTTGAAGTTGAACTTCTTTTCCTTCTTCTTCGTCTCCTCGGTCAGCGTGCC
>JAFSCW010000067.1 GCA_017436605.1 Clostridia bacterium
AAACAGCCTTGATCGCGCCGAAGAGCTGCTCCTTCGGATCGGTCGGGAAGTCCTTGCCGATCTTGTTCTTGTACTCGGCCTTGAACTGCGTGCACAGCTCCTGCAGGTCCTCAGCAGTCAGATCGACGTCCTGAACGATGCCCTTGGCTTCCTTCATCTCGTCGATGAGCTTCTCGAAGTACTTCTTGCCGACCTCCATCACGACGTCGGAGTACATCTGAATGAAGCGGCGATAGCAGTCCCACGCCCAGCGGGGATTGCCGGACTTGGTCGCCATGACGTTCACGACTTCCTCGTTCAGACCCAGGTTCAGGATCGTATCCATCATGCCCGGCATGGACGCGCGGGCACCGGAACGGACAGACACAAGCAGCGGATTTTCCAAATCGCCAAACTTCTTGCCGGTGATCTCTTCCATCTTCGCGATATTCTCCAGGATTTCAGCCTGGATGCTTTCGTTGATCACACGGCCATCTTCATAATACTTCGTGCAAGCCTCGGTAGAAATGGTAAAGCCCTGCGGGACCGGGAGACCGATCTTCGTCATTTCCGCAAGGTTCGCGCCCTTTCCACCGAGCGTGTTGCGCATGCTGGCGTCGCCTTCCTTAAAGAGGTAAACGTACTTCATGCTGCTGTGTCCTCCTTCAAACATTCATAATCCCTGCATATCACAAGCGGATACACAGTATAATTTCTAAATGCAGCACCCCTTGTCGAGGGGTGCACATAATCAATTATACTGCCTCAACCGTCATTTGGCAATTGTTTTTTCTATTTTGTCTCATACAATTCGACTTATTCCTGTCATTATCAAATCATTTCATCCGCATGATGCGTTCTTCGCCCGTGCGCGTCCGACGGCATTTTCGTCAGTTTCTTGCAAAAAAGCTTCCGCTTCTGTCAAAACGCTCCAGCCCCGCTCTGCAAAGCTGCTCCCGCTCGCCGGCGAGCGCTTCGCTTGAGACAACCTCCATGAACGCCTCTCTCGCCCTCAACAGCAGGCGGGAATCCGAGGTCAGCATCAGCGCCGGCATCTTCGGTTCGCCGTGCTGTCTTGTTCCGAAGAATTCGCCGGCGCCCCTCAGTTCCAGATCCTTTCTGGCCACTTCGAAGCCGTCGTTTGTGGAAACCAGCGTCTTCAGGCGGTCATTCGGCTCGGCAAGCAGGAAGCACCAGCTCTCCTGCGCACCGCGGCCCACGCGGCCCCTGAGCTGATGAAGCTGCGCCAGACCAAAGCGCTCCGCCCCTTCGATGACCATCACCGTTGCCCGGGGAACGTTGACACCCACCTCGATCACCGTCGTGGCCACAAGCACATGAACCTCGCCGGCATAGAAGCGCTCCAGCGTGCGTTCCTTTTCCTGCTTGTTCATCCTGCCATGCACAAGCGCGACGCAAAGAGGCGCAAGCTCGCGCGCAAGCTCCTTTTGAACCTGAGACGCGCTGCGGACGTCGGGGTCGTCCAGATCCTCTTCGCCGACCAGCGGGCAAACCACGTAGGTCTGGAAGCCCTTTGCCGCCTCCGCGCGGATAAAGCTGTACAATCCTTCCCGCTTTTCTTCCGGCACAATGCGCGTCTTCACCGGCATTCGCCCCGGCGGCAGCTCATCCACGATCGACAGATCCAGATCGCCATAGAGCACCAGCGAAAGCGAACGCGGAATCGGCGTCGCGCTCATGACCATCACATGCGGAGACCATCCCTTTCCCTCAAGCTGCGTCCTCTGGCGCACGCCGAATCGGTGCTGCTCGTCTGTGATCACAAGACGCAGGTTTTCAAATTCCACGCCCTCGGAAATCAGCGCGTGCGTGCCGATGACGACCCGCCATTCTCCCGAAGCGATCGCCTCGCGCGCGCGGCGCTTTTCGGCCGCCGTCATTCTGCCCGTAACCATGCCGCAGGCAATGCCAAGCGGCGCGAGCATCTCCACAGCGCTCTTGAGATGCTGCTCGGCGAGAATCTCCGTCGGCGCCATGAGCGCGCCCTGTCCCCCTGCGCGCACGCACAGATACAGCGCCGCAAAGGCAATCATGGTCTTGCCGCAGCCCACGTCGCCCTGCACCATGCGCGCCATCGCCCTGTCGCGGCGCAGATCCTGCGCAATCTCTTCGACCGTCCGGCGCTGTGCGCCTGTCGGCGGAAAGGGCAGTTCCGCAAAGAATTCTTCCGCCCAGCTTTCACCTACATCGAGCGGCTGCGCAGGCCTTCGACCGCCTGCCGCGCCGGAAACGGCCGCCTGAAACAAAACAAGCTCTTCCAGCGCAAGCCGGTCCTTGGCCTTGGCCAGCGTTTCGTAATCCTTTGGGAAATGCGCCGCTTCCAGCGCCTGCCGCCTGTCCATGAGCCCATGCCGGCGGACAAAGGAATCCGGCAGCGGATCCGGCGCGTCATATTCGGAAAGCAGCAGTTCCACAGCATCGCGCAGCATCTTCTGCCCGACGCCCGGTACCGGTGCATAGGACGGAATGATGCTGCCCGCCTCCTCCAGAGATGGGTTGACGACGAACAGCCCGCTCTTTTTGCGTACAGCGCGGCCATACAGCACGACATGCTGCGTATCGAACAGCCGGTCCTTCATCCACGACTGATTGAACCACATGCATCGGATCCTCCCGCACTCGTCCGCCACCGTCGCCGATACCCACTGCATGCCCCGCGCCCGATGCAGCGAAGGCTTTCCGGCAATGAACCCTTCAAAACAGCCCAGCCGTCCTTCTGTCATCTGCGCAGGAGAAAGCGGGCGGGTCGTATCGCGATAGCCTGACGGCAGCCGCTCAATCAGATCCAGCGCGGTGCGGATTCCACGCCTTTCCAGCGCCTCAATCCGCTTCGGGCCAAAGCCCCGGATTTCGCTGAGCAAACGCATGCAGCAGTCCCCTTTCGTCGGTTCATTGCATCACAACAGAAAAGCCGCGCCAGCAGGCGCGGCAGAAATGACTCTTTATTCGGCAGAAATCAGGTAATAATACAGCGGCTGACCGCCATACTGAACCTCGACGTCCAGATCCGGGAACTGATCGGCAACCTCGTCGCCCAGCATCTGCGCATCCGCCTCGGAGGTATCCTGACCGTAGTAGATCGTGATGAGGGAATCGCCCTCCTCGACCACATGGCCCACCAGATCGCGCGCAATATCATGGATATCCTCGCCGACGGTCTCAATGCGGCCGTTGTGAATGCCAATGATGTTGCCTTCCTTGATCTCTTTGTCCTCAAAGACCGTATCGCGCACGGCAAAGGTGACCTGACCGGTCTTCACCTGCTCGGCAGCGGCGGTCATTTCCTCGCGGTTCTCCTCCGCGCTGGCTTCCGGATTGAAGGCAATCACAGCGCCGATGCCCATCGCCACGTTCTTGGTCGGCAGGACGATCACGTTCACATCGTCAGCCAGCTCAGCCGCCTGAGACGCGGCCAGAATGACGTTGGAGTTGTTCGGCAGAACGATCACGTTCTTCGCGCGCACGCCATGAATCGCATCGAGAATGTCCTCAATGCTCGGGTTCATGGTCTGTCCGCCTTCGACGATATGATCCACGCCCAGATCCGTGAAGATGCTGGAGAAGCCCTCGCCCAGGGACACGGCGACCATGCCGTATTCCTTCTTCGGTTCTTCTTCTTTGGCCGCTTCTTCCTGCATGCGCTGCTGCTCGGCGGCCTTCTGCGCCGCCTCGGCCTTGGCCATGCGCTCGCGGCGCTCCTCGGCCATGTTGTCGATCTTCAGATTGACCAGATCGCCCATCGCGCAGGCCCACTGGATGGCCTTGCCCGGATCGTTGGTATGAACATGCACCTTGACAAACTCGAAATCGCCGACACAGACGACGCTGTCGCCGATACGGCCAAGACGGGTACGGAACTTGTTGATATCGTCCTCGGTCACGCCCTCGTTCAGATCCTGGATGATGAACTCGGTGCAGTACTTGAACGTCAGCTCCTCGAGAGAATCGTGGTCGTCCTCAAATTCAAACGTCGCGGCACTGCCCACGCCCGCAGAGGTCTCCTCGATCTTTTCGCCGTTATACGCCGCGCGCCAGCCCTTGAAGACCGTCAGCAGACCCTGTCCGCCGGAGTCCACAACGCCCGCCTGCTTGAGAGCCGGGAGCATATCCGGCGTCTTTTCCAGAATCGCCTCGCCGCTGCGGATCATCTTGTCGAGCACTTCGGCGACCGTACGCGGCTTCTTGGCCACATAGCGCTGAGCATCCTCCGCGATAACACGGATCACGGTAAGAATCGTGCCCTCCTTGGGCTTCATGACCGCCTTATACGCGGTATCCGCGCCGGAACGCAGGCCCTTGGCAAACGCCTCGGCGTCGATCGTCTCGCAGCCCTCGATGCCGCGGGAGAATCCGCGCAGAATCTGGGACAGAATGACGCCGGAGTTGCCGCGGGCGCCCTTGAGCGCGCCGCGCGCCGCAAGGCCCGCCAGCTTGGAAGCGCTGGGAACATCCTGCGCAGCGATCTCCTTGACCGTCGACTTCATCGTCAGGGACATATTGGTACCCGTGTCTCCATCCGGCACGGGGAACACGTTCAGCGCGTCAATCGCCTCACGGTTCTGTTCAAGCAGGTTCGCTCCCGCGATAATCATCTCTTTCAGAAGCAACCCGTCAATAGCTTGCTGTGACAAAAAATCAGCCTCCAGTTTTCGTCAGGGATCAGACGCGGATACCCTCTACCGAAATATTCACCTTGCGCACTTTCGCGCCCGTCATGTTCTCGATCTTATAGCAGACCTGGGACTTGATGATCTTGCAAACCTCCACAATGGAGATGCCATACTCGACGATGATGTACAGATCGATGTCAATGCCGCCATCCGTCACATTCACGCGCACGCCCTTGGTCAGGTTTTCCCTGCCAAGCCACTCTACAAAACCATCCTTAGCACGCTTGGAGGACATCGCAACAATGCCATAGCACTCCAGCGCGGCATAACCCGCCACCTTGAGCAGGACGTCTTCGCTGATCGTAATCTGACCGAGATCGTTCTTAATCTTACACTCCATAAAAAATCCTCCTTACGCAGGATCATACGACCCGAAAATTTATTGGATCATCTTACAGTATACAGGAATTCACCCCGTTTTACAAGGATTCCTTTAAAAAAACTGAATGAGTTTCGCGCTTTTGTCAGGCTCGAACGTGTTTTGCGCCGGTTTTTTTGATTTTATTCAGAACAAATTCGGAAAAAACACTTGTCAAATCGACGTTGAGGTGCTAGAATAATTGTGTTATGACTGTTTACGCACCAGAAGGAGGTGTGATCATGGGTAAGATTTGTGAAGTTTGCCAGAAGGGCGCTATGAGCGGCCACAACGTCAGCCACTCCAACCGCAAGAGCAATCGCGTTTGGCTGCCGAACACTCAGCGTGTTCGCGTGACCGTCGGCGGCAGCGTTCGTCATATGAACGTTTGCACCCGTTGCCTGCGCAGCGGCAAGGTCGAGCGTGCTCTGTAATTTGCTTGCATCATAAAAGCACCCGCTTCTTTGGAAGCCGGGTGCTTTTTCTATGCCCTTCGCCCCTTCCGGCGAATCAGATGTACCCCCTGCCCGGCTGCGCGCGCCATCACCGCGCCGTTTTCCCGCCGGCCAGCAGGCGAATGACGCCTCGCACAAGCCGCGGCGCTTTGATACAGATCATCCGAACGCCCATTTCCTCTCCTCCTTGTTTTGCCTCGCTTCTATCCGCCGCACAGATACAGACCCAGTCCTGCCAGAAGCGTACCCAGAACGATCAGAAAAAACTCCATCGGCAGACAAAGAAATACGATCAGCACGCCAGTAAGCGCCATCACCGCGCCGAGCAGCCTCCTGCCGCGTTCACCGCCTCTGCGCATGGAATCCCCTCCCGGCTTTATTCTATGCAGACTGCGCCGCGCATTGCATACAAAAAGCGCCCCGAAGTTCTCTTCGGGGCGCTTTATTGTCTGAATCCGGATTACTCCATGACCTTCGGGAAGGTTTCGACCTTCGCCTCGGACACCCACTGGGTCACAGCAGCGGTATAGGCCGCATCCTGCGCCTCGGTCAGCATCGTGGCGCGCAGCTCTTCCTTGATCTCGTCGGTGTATTCCACCTCGCCGGAAGCGACGTCGGTCGCATACTGGAGAATGTGGTAGCCGTAGCTGGTCTTCACCAGCTCAGCGGAAACGTCGCCGACGCTGCCCAGCGCCATCGCCGCATCCTGGAAGTTCTGCTCGTAGATCGCAAGACCGTCGCAGACCAGATAGCCGCGGGTCTTATTCGGCTCGGCAGCCATGCCGGTATCGTCGCCATAGGCTTCAACCAGCGCGTCGAAGTCCTCGCCGGCAACAGCCTTGGCCAGCGCCTCTTCGGCCTGCGGCAGGATCTCAGCAAAGGCTTCCTCGGTCAGCGCGTCGATCTTCGGCTGGGTCTCGTCAACAGTCGCCTGAGACAGCGCAGCCTGCTCCTCGAGCGCAGCGATCTGCTCGTTATAAGCAGCGAGGCCTTCCTCGTCAAGCGCGGAAGTATCCTCCGCCTTCATCTCCTCGAGATCCGCATTGGCAGAATCCAGCGCGTTCTGCGCGGTGGTCAGCGCAGTTTTGAGCTCGTCAATCTCAGCCTGCTTCTCGTCGGAAATCATCACAAGCAGGTTCTTCACACCACGATAGCCCGCCGGAACATAGTACGGCTCGGAGCCGGCGTTCACAGCAGACGCATACGCAGCCGGATTGGCGTCGTAGCTTTCCTTCTGGGCGGCAACCTGCTCGTCGAACTCGGTCTTCACCTGCTCGTCGGTCACCTCAACGCCCTCGGTCGCATGCGCATAGATCTTGTCATTGAGCACGGACGCAGTCTGGGTCTGCACAAAGTAGTCACGGTTATAGCCGATGATGTTCAGATCGTTGAGCAGCATCTCGTCGAGCTGAGCATTGGTGACGGTAGCCACCGGCTCGGCAGGCTCAGCGGTCTCGGTCGCCTCGGCGGTCTCAGTCGTCTCAGCGGTCTCGGCAGCCTCGGCGGCTTCCGCAGCCAGACGCTCCTGCTCCTCCTCGACGGTCTCCAGATCCGGGTAGTTCTGGAAGCGCACGATCATCTTATACAGATCGACCATCTCGTCCGCATAGGACTCGACCTCGGCAACCTCTTCCTCGCTCAGCGGGGAAAGACCCAGTTCTTCCATCTTGTCCTCCAGAACGGCGGACTCGATCATCTGCTCAAGCGCGGATTCGCCATAGGAGGCCACAGTCTCCTCGTCCATCGGCATGGCGAAACCGAAGTACTGCTGATAGTATTCCTGATAATAGCTGGCCAGATAATCACGATAGGTAAGCCAGTCCGCCTTCGTGAGTTCGGTATCATTGACCTTCGCCACCACCTGCGCGCCGTCAAGCTCGGCATCGTAACCGATCAGGTTGCAGCCGGAGAGCATCATCACCGCTGCAAGCAGCATAGCGATCAATGCAATTCTCTTTTTCATAGTACGTTCTCTTCCTTTCAGCCGCTAACTGGGCAATATACGGATAATTATAATAAGTTGTTTCACAAATGTCAAGCCGCGCATGCCATGTAAGCATGCGCGGTCCCGTGTTTTTTCATTTAGCTTTGCATTTTTCACATTTCCGCCGCATTCCTGCACCGCAGGCTTTCAGGGATTTCCCGCGATCTCAATGCCGTAGTACTTGCCCAGCGTGCTGTTGGGCCAGGCAGCAGGCTCCTTGTCAACCACGATATCCATGGCAAAGCGCGACTGCGCCTCAACCCCGCTGATGATCACCTGCGCATCCCCGCGCGCAGCGGCTTCAAGAATCCTTGCCTCCTGCTCGCGCCACGCATTTCCATGCGCGCGGACGCCGGATACCGCGCCCGCCGTAACCCCGGCGAGCAAAACGCCGAGCAGCGCAAAGGACGCCACGCCGCGCCGCGTCAGCGCCAGATCCATGTCTGCAAAGACCGCCAGCATCGCGCTGATCGCCAGCGCAATCACGCCGGTAAACGTCCTGTCCGAAATCTGCGGCGAGCCGCACAGCGCATATGCGCTGAGGAACGCCGACACGCCAAGCACCGCCAGCCACTCGCAGCGAATCGCTTTTTTCTTCCTGAGGGCGACGGCAAGCAGCACAAGCGCAAGCACAGCGGGTACGGCAGCATAGCGCAAAAGGCAATACGACACGACGGCGAAGCGATACAAAAGCTCCATGACGAGCCCTTTCCCCGACGGCTCCGACGGACGGGCAAAGTTGCCGGGCGCCAACAGCATCACCGCAGCGCCGAGCGCCTGCGCGGCAAGCGCAGGCACGCGCCAGAACCGGATCTTTCTGCCGCGAAGCCCGTCCCAAAGAAGAAGGAGCATCATCGCTGCCAGCACGCCGCAGGCGGTGTTTTCGTTGGTCCATCCCGCAATGAAGCACACCGGCACGGCCAGCAGGCCTCGCGCAGAATCCATCGCAAAAAAGCCTTCCTCGCGTTCGCTTTTCGCAATCAGCAGGGGCAGAAGCGCCAGCGCCGTTCCCCAGAGATAATTGCACGCGCCATCCAGCCAGAGAAATACCACGCCGAAAAAAGGAACAGACAGCAGCAGGATGGCATGGGCAAGCATCAGCATCCGCCAGTCCAGGCCCTTGCTCCTTTTCCCCGCCAGCGCGCAGATTTCCATAAGCAGCAGCAGGTACATCACGGAATTGGCGATGTTAAACGCAGGCTTGCCCAGAAACAGAAACAGCTGCGCGAGAAAATGCACGACGCTGCGTCCTCCCCAAAGGAGATAATGCTGCGCCTGCGAGGCGAGGATATCCCCCACGCCCGCTACGCGTTCGCCTGTGCTCCAGCTGAAGCTGTAATCGTAGTCATCCATCATCAGCGGGGTATACAGGTTGAGCAGCAGCATCGATACGCCGATCAAAGCAAGGGCGGAGAAAAGCGCAATCCCATGCCGCTTTCCGGCGCTCATGCCTTTGCCTCCGCAGCCAGCTCCATCTCCAGCAGATAGCTGCCATGGCTGGTGACGATGATATCCTGATTCATCCATTCGGAAGGCATTTCCCTGCGCCAGTCCAGCAGGAAGCGGCGTTCGCCCTCTTCGGACATATCTTCATAGATGTTGAGAATGATCTCCCGGAAATTCACGCCGTCGGTATAGACGGGATCACTGCCGATGCGCACCAGCGTGCCCAGCGTCTTTCTGGACAGGCCGGAATGTGCTTCCTTCAGATACCGCCCATAGCGCACCTGTGGGCCGAGCTTGGCGTCATAGAGGAAGATGATAACAGCACCGCACAGAATTACGCCCGCCGTGCAAAGCGGCTCGATGCGCAGCGCAAAGCCTGCAACGGCCACAGCCAGACAGGGAAAGGCAAAGATCATCATTCTGATCAGTTCCCGCTTTTTGTCCTGCGCATTCTGCTGAAAGCTTTCCTGAGAATAGAGTTTCATGACGTGTCCTTCTTTCCTGTTGTCCTGATGATAATTCTGAGGGTAATTCTGAGGATCGTCCCGAAAGCCTGTCCGCTCACAGCCCGAAGGGCGAAAAACGAACCTGCCCGTTTTCATAGCGAATCACGCCCGTCGAGCCGCGGACTTCTTTTTTCTCCACACAGAGTCTGATCAGCTTCTCGCTCAATTCTGGTCCTCCGCTGCGCACGAGCGCATCCTTCCAAATGGTGAACCTGCAGCCGTCGCGGAAGCGCGTGCAGTAGAATCCCTTTGAATTCTCCGCCATCTTTCCCTTCCCGCAGACCGGACAGGGAATGCCCATGTCTTTGGGCCGTTTTCCCTTCTTGCCCCGGCGTTCCTCCTTTTCAAAAGGGACGTCCGGCGCAGCCGATGCATGCCCCACGAGGAACGCCGCAAGCCTTGCGATGCCCTCGCGGAAGCGCTGCTCCCCGTCCTTGCCCCTGGCGATTTCGGCGAGCGCGCGCTCCCATCGTCCCGTCGTCTCCGGAGAAGCGATCTCCGGCGGCACGGCTTCGATCAGGCGGACGCCCTTGTCGGTTGCAATCAGGTTTTTTCCGCTCCTGCGCACATAGCCGACCTCGATCAGCCGCTCGATGATCGCAGCTCTGGTCGCCGGCGTACCCAGCGCGCAGTCCTTCATGCGCTCGCGCAGCTGTTCATCCTCGACCAGACGGCCTGCATGCTCCATCTCCCGCAGGATCGACGCATCGTTATGCTCCTTGGGCGGCTTGGTTTTTTCTTCCCTGGCCTGCGCGCGGCAGCAGTGCCGCCTGTCCCCCTCGGCAAGCGGCGGAAGTTCCTGTTCGTCCTCTCCCTGTTTTTTTCTGCTGGACGCCTTTGCCTCTTCGGGCTTTGCGTAAACTTCCTTCCAGCCCTCCTGCGTAACGCTCCTGCCGGTCGAGAGGAACTTATCCTCCCCAACGGCCGTCACCACGCGAAGCGCATCGTATTCATGGTTCGGATAGAAAACCGCCGCCAGACGGCGCGCGATCATCTCATAGAGCCTGCGTTCATCCGGGGTCAGCGCAAGTCCGCCGGCGCGCTTCCCCGTCGGGATGATCGCATGGTGGTCAGTCAGCTTCTCATCGTCGAAAACACGCGGCGTAAGCCTGACGCCGTATTGAAGCGCGCGCTGCCCGATCACCTGCAGCTCGTCCTCATAGCCGGAAAGCGCGGACTGAACCTTGCCCGCCATATCGCGCGAGAGATAGCGGCTGTCGGTTCTCGGATACGTGATCAGCTTATGCTGCTCATAGAGCTTCTGCGCGGCAGCCAGCGTCTTTTTGGCTGTAAAGCCCAGCTGCGCATTGGCCTCGCGCTGCAGCGTCGTCAGATCATACAGCAGCGGCGGACGCTCGCTCTTCTTTTCGCGCGTCGCCTCGGCGACAACGCCCTCGCAGCCGGACACGCGCCCGGCGATCGCCTCGGCAAGCTCCCGGCTGTCGATCCGCTTTTCGCCCTTCTGCGAAATATATGTGCCCTGATAGGCGCCGAAATCCGCCCGGACGGTATAATATGTCTGCGGAACAAAGGAATCAATTTCCTTTCTCCGGCGCACAAGCATGGAAAGCGTCGGCGTCTGCACACGGCCGACGGACAAAAGCACATTGTAGCGCAGCGTATAGGCACGCGTCGCGTTCATGCCGATCAGCCAATCCGCATCCGCGCGGCAGCGCGCGCTGGCATAAAGCGCATCGTAATCCGAGGAAGGCCTGAGATGATCGAAGCCCTGACGGATCGCTTCGTCCGTCATCGAGGATATCCACAGCCGCATGACGGGTTTTTTGCAGCCTGCCTGTTCGTAGATATAGCGGAAAATCAGTTCTCCCTCGCGCCCAGAGTCCGTCGCGCAGATGATCGTCTCGGTCTGCCCGTCGTTCATGAGCGCTTTGATGGTCTTATACTGGGCGCTCGTCTTGCGGATGACCTTGGTCTCCATCTTTTCCGGAAGAATCGGGAGGTCCTGCGCGCGCCATTTCGCGTAGCGCTCGTCGAGCTCCTGAGGCTCCTTGAGCGTCACCAGATGGCCAATCGCCCAGGTGACGACGTAGCCGCTGCCGGTCAGGCAGTTTTCTCCCCGGTCCCTCGCCCCCAATACGCGCGCAATATCGCGCGCGACGGAGGGCTTCTCCGCGACAACCAGCGTATGCATGTCTTGTTTACTCCGTTTAAAAATGTCCCGGAGGCAAGACGGCGCTCAGCGCGCCTTCCCTGCATCCGGGCTCCATGGGCTTTTTCGCTGTCCGTCAGGCCATGCCCGCCTGCAGACTTGCAAAGCGCGTATACTGGCCCAGCCACGCAAGCTTGACCGTGCCCAGCGGGCCGTTTCTCTGCTTGGCGACGATGACTTCCGCGATGTTTTTGTCTTCTGTGTTGGGATCGTAGTATTCCTCGCGATGCAGGAACATGATCACATCGGCGTCCTGTTCGATAGCGCCGGAATCGCGCAGATCCGAAAGGATCGGGCGCTTATCGCTGCGCTGTGCGCCGGCACGGGAAAGCTGCGCCAGGGCGACGATGGGGACATTGAGCTCCTTGGCGATTGACTTGAGGTTTCGGGAAATCTCGCTGACCTCGTTCTGCCTGTTTTCCACGCGGCCGTCCGCGCTCATCAGCTGCAGATAGTCCACGACAACCATATCCAGTCCGCGCTCCATTTTGAGCCTGCGGCAGCGGGAACGCAGCTGGGACGGCGTGATGCCGGAGGTATCGTCCATGTAGATATGGGACGCGGCCAGCGGACCGAGCGTCGAGGACAGATGCACCCAGTCGTCATCGCGCAGCGAGCCATGGCGCACAGACTGCATATCCACCTTTGCATCCGAGCAGAGCAGACGCATGGCCAACTGATCATTCGGCATTTCCAAGGAAAAATAGGCCACGGATTTGCCGGCCTGCGCGCCGGCATAGCCCGTGATGTTGAGGCCAAAGGCGGACTTACCCATGGAAGGGCGCGCGCCGACGATGACCAGCTCGCCGCCATGCAGGCCGGTGAGCAGGTTGTCCAGATCGACAAACCCCGTAGGCACGCCGTCGATCGAGCCCTTGAGCTGATAAAGCTGTTCGATGCGCTGGTAGGTATCCGGCAGGACGTCCGCAATATGCTTGAGCGTCGTCCCCTCGCTCTTGCGCATGACGATATCAAAAATCGCCTTTTCCGCCGTGCCGAGAATATCGTCCAGGGTATCCTCCTGCGCATAGCAGGATGTGGAGATCTCTCCTGTCGCCTTGATCATCCGGCGCAGAATCGCCTTTTCATCGACGATCTGCATATACGCGCGCGCATTCACCGTAGAGGGCATGCACTGGGACAATTCGACGAGGTAATTCGTCCCGCCGACGCCCTCAAGCGTACCGCGGCGGGACAGCTCGTCGTCCACCGTCACCAGATCGATGGGCATTCCCTGCGCATTGAGCTGATGCATCGCGTCGAAAATCTCGCGGTTTGCCGGCTGATAAAAATCGTCGGCATGCAAAAGCTCGAACGCCATGGTCAGCGCCTCACGGTCCTGCATCATACAGCCGAGCACGCTTCGCTCCGCGTCCGCGTTGTTGGGCGGCACGCGCATGACGGGTTCGTCCATCGGATCACCAACTTTCGTATGCGTTCTTCCTTAAGCCTTAGCAACCTCGACCTTCGCGGTCATCTCGGCGGTGATGCCGGCATAGAGCCACACATTCACGGTGTACTCGCCGGCGTTGCGGATGTTCTTGACGTCGACACGGCGCTTTTCAACCTTCACGCCGTACTGCTTTTCCAGCGCGGCCGCGATTTCGGCAGAGGTCACCGAGCCATACAGCCTGCCGCCCTCCGCGCCGCGGGCGCTGATATTGATGACCTTGCCGGCCAGCTTTTTGGCCGTCTCCTGCGCAGCGGCACGCTCGACGTCCTCGCGGTGCTTGGCCGCGGACTTCGCGTTTTCAATCGCGTTGAGGTTCGTCGCAGAGGCCTCCTTCGCCAGGCCCTTCGGGAAGAGAAAGTTGCGGGCATAGCCGTCAGAAGCCTCGATAATCTGATCCTTCTTGCCGGTACCCTTGATATCCTTGAGCAGAATGACTTTCATCGTCGTATCCTCCTGTTTCGGTTGTTTTCTTCATCTTTTTTCTTATGTCTGCGCACGGGCGGATCATTCGCTCCTGCGCGGATCGAACGGGTTTTCAATCTTATCAAGCTCTTCGCGCCTGTGGGTAAAATCGACCGCCTGGTCCGCGATGCCGATCAGCATCGCAAACGATCCGAAGAAAAAATACCCAGCCACGAACACGACGCGCTGCCAGAGCGCGGGCTTATCCTTTTTATAAATCAGATAGCACAGCGCAGCAATACCCTGAATAGCAAACAGCTGATCAAACACCCCGCTGAACACATAGAACATCGTGTTCATGCTGCTGGGGACAAGCATGGCAAGCAGATACAGAATCACAAGCGTGCCGCCGAGGATGCGTCCCCAGCCGGAAGGGATGCGCCAGGTACGCAGGCGCGGATATTCGACCTTGTTTCCGTGGCTGCGCAGGCCCTTGCGCAGCGCCGCCTGACCCAGAAGACCCGCCGCCACAGCGCCGGTTGCCATCCTCATCGGGATTTCAAGCCTGAGCACCGAATCCATCATCATCACGATCGAGGTGAGCATCTGTTCCCTCGTCTGCGGATCCAGCGCGGTCATGGCGCCGACGTCCACGCCCTCCGGCGCGGACATCACGCCCATCTGCACCATCATCGAAAGCATGGTATCGCCGAGCGCGCCGGACATTTCAAACGCCTGATTGACCGCGTGCGTAATGGCCGAGACAAAGTCGCTGCCGGCCAGCAGGCTGAGAATCGACACCGCGCCGAACAGCGCCGCAAACATCGTCACGCCGCCGGCTGCGACGGACTGCCAGAACGGCTCCTCGCGCTCCACCGCAAACGCCGAAACCAGCACGACCGGCACAAGCAGCAGCGCCATGCACAAAAGTCCCCATACGCCAAAGGCAAAACCGGACGCCGCAATGAGCGCCGCCGTGCAGCCCAGCGCGCTGACAGGGCCGACATAGCCCAGCAGCAGCAGAAGCACCACCGGCATCATGGTCAGCGTATTGGGCAGAAACATCATTGCGCTCAGCGCCGGCGAAAGAACCAGGCACAGCACGATGCTCAGCACCGTAAGACCCTTTTTGTTTTTCTGTCTGAAAATCGAGACCCTTTGTTTTTCCACGTTGACTCCTCCTGAATACTTCAGCAGACCTGCTGTGTATCCATGCGGGCTTTTTCCCGAATCCTGAAATGCATATACGGATAGATTATATTATTATACAGCACATTTGCGTTTTTGTACAGTCAAAATCCCTCGGGTCATTTGCCGCCGCGCTCAAACATGTGAATCCTCAGCCTCTCCATGCCGGCCGCAGCCCCGGCCATCAGGGCCTCCAGCACCATCAGATAGACCGGCATGCCCATCTGAAAGAACCATTCAAGCGGCGTTCCCGCAGGCGGCGCGGACAAAAAGAGGAAATTCGTGCCAAGCACGCTGTTCATTCCATGGGCGGCCAGCGCAATCCCCTGCAGGATGAGCAGCGCACAACCAGATCTTGCGGCCTGCGGCCGCATGCCAAGGAGCATCATCAGCGCGGGAATCAGCAGAATCAGCAGATGCGTCGCAGCATAGGACAGGTTAATGAGAAACTGCAGGCTTCCCGCCGCAGGCGCGGGAAAAAGGAGCGCCAGCGCAGCGCCCGGCATGCCCAGATACCACAGAAAATCAAGCATCCATCCCCTCGGATGCAGCGCAAGCGCCAGCGCGCACAGCGCGGAAAGGCTGCAAAGATGCATCGGGAGCACCTCCCAGCCGCGCCCATGTATTACAAGAATCAATGCCGTCACGCACATCGAGCAGGCCAGCACGCCGGCCATGCCTCTTCTGACCTTTCCAAACCACACCGCCATAACGCCCTCCGACAGGTATTCATGATACGGGCAGTATCTCCCTGCCGTCCGGCGTCTATTCGCGCCGGATACACAGATCCTCCGCCGGATGGGCAAGCCTTTTCCAGCTTCCTTCAACGTGGGCAAAGGCGGTTTCGCCGAGCGCATCCAGCATCAAAAGGCTTCCTCCTGCGCAAAGCAGCCTTGTACCCAGACCCGGCGCGCGCCTTCTGGCCGTTTTCTGCATCCTTTCCGGTGAAACGAGATACAGCCAGCCCCTGATGCACACAAGCAGCATGCCGCCGACGGCAAGCAGCGCTCCCGGTTCGCCGGGAAGGGGCATCCTTCCCCGCTCCGCTCCGCGCTCATAGCAGATCAGCACGGAATTCAGCGCATCATCGCAGCACAGGACGCAGGCATAGCGCTCCGTCAGCGCCGCAGACACCACGGGCCACGGCGCCCTCAGGCAGGAAAGCAGCGCCAGAGAACCGGCATCAAACAGCAGCAGCCCTTCCCCGCCGCCGGCCACAGCCAGCGTGTTGTTCCGCATCGCCATCGCATGAGGCCTGTCTCCCGCCCGCACAAGCATCTGCGGCGCACCGGAGCGGCCGTCCAGCATAAGCACGCTGTTGCCATCCGTACACAGCGCGAGCAGCTGTCTGCCATCGCCGGAGACCATCAGCTGCCGCATTCCCGGCCCGCCGGCAAAAAGCGCGGCCGGCATCAGATTCCGGTCCATCCGCCAGATCATATCCCCGCATCCGCTCGAAACAAACAGCTCCTCGCCGCAGGCGCACATCGCGCCCGCCCCCGGCAGATGGATATGTCCGAAGGCAGGATTTCCCTGCTCCAGAACACGCAGCCCTCCGCCGCCGGAAATGATCAGCCTTCCGCCCATGCCCCACACTCCTTCCGCAATCCGCCGCCCCGATATCGTATGAAGCAAAATTCCTTCGCGTCACGCAGGAAAAAGCAAAATACTGTCGAATTATCGAATCGTTTACTCGAATGCATACAGGAGGAAAAACCAATGAACACATACAAAACCCGCGGCGTCTGCAGCCGCGCCATCGAATACGCCGTCGAAAACGGCATCGTCACCGAATGCCGCTTTATCGGAGGCTGCATGGGCAATACGCAGGGTGTCGCCGCGCTGGTCAAGGGCATGCGCGTCGAGGAAGCCATCCGCAAACTCAAGGGCATTCAGTGCGGCATGCGCGGCACGTCCTGCCCGGATCAGCTCTCCCGCGCGCTGGAAGCCTGGCAGACAGAAAACGCCTGATCCTCTCCCGATATGAAAAAAGCACGAAGCAGAGCGCTTCGTGCTTTCTGTTTTTTATGCCTGATCCTGCTTGGGGAAAACGCCGCGTTCTCCCTTGACGATCGAGCGCGCCGCAACGACGCCGCGCACGCTCGAAAGCGGATACACCTGCGTATCCCTGCCGATCACCGTGCCCGGATTGAGCACGCTGTTGCAGCCGATCTCCGCATAATCGCCCAGCATCGCGCCGAACTTCTTGCAGCCGGTTTCATAGCGCGCCTCGCCATGGACCACGACGGGCTTTTTATCGCCCTTGACGTTGCTGGTAATCGCGCCCGCGCCCATATGCGCGAGATAGCCGAGAATGGAATCGCCGACATAATTATAATGCGGCACCTGCACGCCGTCGAAGAGGATGCAGTTTTTGAGCTCCGTTGAATTGCCCACAACGCAGCCGTCGCCGACCAGAATGCTGCCGCGCAGGAAAGCGCCGGGTCTGATTTCGGTCTCCTCGCCGATGATGCAGGGACCCGTGATCGTCGCAGACGGCGCGACAGAGGCGGACTTTGCAATCCACACGTCCTGGGCCGGATGATCATAGCGATCAGCCGGCAGCAAAGCGCCAAGCTCACGCACGGTCTTTGCAATCTTCTGCAGCGCCTCCCACGGGTATTCGCAGCCGGCAAGCATCTCCGCCGCGCGCGTGTGTCCAAGATCAAAAAGATCCTTTACGCGAATCGCATCCATGTTTTCATCCTCCTTGCTTTCGCCGCTTCAGGCCAATCCCTCAGCCTTGATCGTATCAATAATCCTGTACGCCAGTCTCTCCGCGTCCCGCTCTTCCTGCGCCTCGACCATCACGCGGACAAGCGGCTCGGTGCCGGATTCGCGCACGAGCACGCGGCCGCTGTCGGCAAGCTCCTGCTCGACGGAAGCGACGGCGTCCTTCACGCGCTGATTTTCGCGCACGGCCTGCTTATCCGAAACCCGGATGTTCCTGAGCACCTGCGGATAGGTTTTCACCGGCGCAACAAGGCGCGAAAGCGTCTGCTTGCTGTCCAGAATCGCCTCCATCAGCTCGATGGAGGTCAGGATGCCGTCGCCGGTCGTCGCGTATTTGCTCAGAATAATGTGGCCGGACTGCTCGCCGCCGACACAGTATCCATTGCGCACCATGTTCTCATAGACAAAGCGGTCGCCGACGTTCGTCTTTTCATAGCCGATCCCCTCTTTATCCAGCGCCTTGTAAAGCCCCAGATTGGACATGACCGTGGTCACGACCGTATTCTTCGCCAGGCGTCCTTCCTTTTTGAGCTGCCTGCCGAAGACATAGATGATCTTGTCGCCGTCGACGACATTGCCCTGTTCATCCACGGCGAGGCAGCGATCTGCATCGCCGTCGTAGGCAAAGCCCACGTCCAGATGATTTTCCAGCACAAAGCGGCGCAGGTTGTCGATATGCGTGGAGCCTGCATTGCGGTTGATGTTCAGACCGTCCGGCTCTGCGTTGATGACATAGGTCTTCGCGCCGAGCGCCTCAAACACCGTCCGGGCGATGTTCCATGCGCTGCCGTTGGCGCAGTCCAGGCCCACGCGCATGTTTTTATACGAATGCGACGCCAGAGAAATCAGATAACCGACATAGCGGTTGCGGCCGGAAACAAAGTCCACGATTTCGCCAAGCGCCTCGCCGCGGGCCGCCGGAACATCGCCGTCCAGTCCGATTTTCTCAAAATCGCCGTCGAGATACGCCTCAATCGCAGCCGTCGTTTCCTCGTCCATCTTCT
>JAFSCW010000068.1 GCA_017436605.1 Clostridia bacterium
AGGGTCTTGCCCGTGCCGGGCGGGCCGACAAGCAGCACGCCCTTGGGGATACGCGCGCCGACCTTGGTGAACCGGCGGGGATTCTTCAGGAACTCGACGAGCTCCTGCATTTCTTCCTTTTCCTCGACGGCGCCGGCCACATCTGCAAAGGTAATGCGGTTGCCGTCCGGCTCAAACACGCGGGCGGTGCTGTGGCCGAAGTTCATCATCTTGCCGCCACCGCCGCCCTGCTGGCGCATGAGCATCATCCAGAACAGGATCATCACGCCGGTCATCACCAGATACGGCAGCAGATCCAGCAGCCACGGGGTTTCGGGCTCCGGCAGATAGATCATTTCAAAGCCGAGATCCAGCTCCGTGACCGCATCCAGCTCCGCGCCGCTCTTTCTGGCGGCCATCCTGCGGCAGTTCTCCACGAACGTATCGCGGTTGGCCAGCGTGCTGTAGTCATACGCCTCGCTCGAAAACACGTTTTCCGGAATCGTGCTGTCCGTCGTGCGCGCATAAACGGTATCTTCTTCCAGCGCAACCTGCGCGATCCTGCCCTGCTCGATATAGGCAAGCAGCTCGCTGTATTCGATGCGCTCACCGACCCGGCTGCCCGCCATGGACAGATACATCTGCGCCGCAAAGAACAGCACGATGATGATCAGCCCATACACCGGGAAGCCCTTATATGATTTCTTCAATTGGAAACCTCCAGCCTGCGGCGTCGCCGCATATTGATCAACATGATTACTTTTCGTAGATTTCAGGCTTCAGTACGCCGATATCCGGCAGATTGCGGTACTTCTCGTCGTAATCCAGGCCATAGCCGACGACGAATTCATCCGGGATCAGGAAGCCAAAATAGTCCACATGCAGCTGCACACGACGGCGGTCCGGCTTGTCCAGCAGGGTCGCGATATGCAGGGAAGCCGCGCCGCGACTGAGCAGATTCTCGCGCAGGAAGGACAGCGTCATGCCCGAATCGACGATATCCTCGACGATCAGCACGTCCTTGCCGTTGATCGGCTTATCCAGATCCTTGAGGATGCGGACGACGCCGGAGGATTTGGTGGCGCTGCCGTAGCTGGAAATCGCCATGAAATCCATGCTCATCGGCAGATCAATTTCGCGGATCAGATCCACAAAGAACGTCACAGCGCCCTTGAGGATACAGATCACAACCAGATCCTTGCCCTGAAAATCCCGGGTAATCTGCGCGCCCATTTCCTTCACACGCACGGCAATCTGCTCGCGCGTCAGCAGCAGTTCATCCTTCAGATCGGCATAGCTAGCTCTCTTCTCGTTCATCTTGTCAGCCTCCTGATGTGCACATCTTAACTGAGTCGTATTCCCTTTGTTCCGCGCTTCACAGCACAATGTCCTCCGCGCGGCGGAATGTGACGATCATCGGTGTTTCCTCTCCTGCGCAGGCCTGCGCGGGCCGCAGCCCGACCGCCCAGAGGATTTCTCCCCGTGCATCCCGCAGGATGGGTATGCTTTCTTTTCTTCCCCTTCCGATTCCCGCGTCGATCAGAAGCTTTTTGAGCCTGACGCCGCTCCTCTTTCCAAAGGGGATCATCGTATCGCCTTCGCGCCTGCCCGTGATGCGCGCGCCCTCCAGCAGCTTCAACGGGATGCGCTGCGCCGTCATGCCGTCGCCCGTTTCCCCGGGCGCTGCGGCGCGCACAAAAAAGCTGCCAAACGGCGTCTGCGTTTCGCCGCGGAGGCTCAGTGCCGTTTCCCGCGCGCGGGCGTCCCTGCCCAGCAGGCAAAGCCACGTCCCGTCCGCAATCGCCTGCGCTCCGCCCGGCAGGGGCAGGATCAGCTTCCCGCCCGAGACAACAGCGGCAAGCAGGCGCTCGGTTTCCCGCGCCCCCGGCTGCGCAATCCCCGCATGCACGCAAAGGCGCAGCAGCACGCGCCCAAGAAGCGCCGGATGCAGCATGCAGATCGCCTCGCGGCGGATTGCCGCGCCGCCGACAAGCGGCTCGGCCTGCAGCTGCAGCGCATTGATCTGCGCCGAAAAAAAGTCTTCATCGCGCTGCGCCGCCGCGGCCAGCCGGCAAAGCGCGCCGGCCGCCCCGGGGTTGAGGCGCTCCAGCTGCGGCATGACGCAATGGCGCATACGGTTTCTCGCGTATCGGACGTCGGCGTTGGTCGCATCCTCGCGCCAGGGGATCTCCGCCCCGACAAGAACAGCGCGCAGTTCGTCCGCCGTACAATCCAGAAGCGGCCTGATCATCCTGTCCGAGCGCATGCGCATCGCACACAGTCCGCGCACATCGCAGCCGCGCACGGCGTGCAGAAGCACCGTCTCCGCCTGATCGCCGCCATGATGCGCCAGCGCGATCACGTCGGCGCCGATCCTGTCCGCCGTTTCCTGCAAAAACGCATAGCGGAGGATTCTCGCCGCCTCTTCCATGCCGCATCCGTTTTCGCGCGCATAGCGCGGCGCGTCGACGGACTGCGCATAAAACGGAATGTGCCTTTCCGCGCAGTGCTGCCGGACAAACGCCAGATCCGCAAGCGACTCCTCGCCGCGGATTCCATGCTCCACATGGGCGCAGGAAAGAAAAAGCGGGTAGCTTTCCCGGATCTGCTCGAAAAAAAACAGCAGCGCCATCGAGTCCGCACCGCCGCTGACCGCCGCAAGCACATGGGCTCCGGGGGGCACGGCGCAGTCCTTTGCAAGGCGCAGTCTGAATGCTTCGGGTGTCATATGGCGTCTACTCCTGTCTATACAGACTCTATTGTACCGCCTCATGCCCAAAATGGCAAGGCATAAGAACAAAAAAAGCGCTGGAAGTGCCTGCATCCAGCGCCTGATCATTCCCTGTCACTCCATCGCACGGCAGACGCGCGCGCACAGCACCGTCATGTCGTCCTTCGCCCCGCCTTCACTCATCGCCTGCGCGATCAGCTTCTCGCCGACGGCCTGCGGGTGCAGCCACGCAAGACGGCGAAGCGCCTCCCTGAGCGCCTCCTCCCCGCCGGGGAAGGCGTCCGTCACGCCGTCGCTCAGCAGGACGATCACATCGCCCGGGCGCAGCGTCATGCGCAGCGATCTGGATTCGACGTCCGGCAAAACGCCTACCGGCAGCGTATCCGCGCCGATCGCGCGCACCTCGCCCTCCCGGACGACATAGCACGGGCATGCGCCCAGCTTTTCAAACGCCGTCTCGCCCGAGTGGAGATCGACGACGCACAGGTCCATCGTCGCGTACATCTCTCTGCCGGTGCACATGAGCATCAGCGCGTTGACCACATCCAGTGCCTGCGCGCGCGTATAACCCGCGCGCAGGCTTTCCACCATCAGCGACAGCGCGGCATGGCTTTCCTGCCGCGCGCTCACGCCGCAGCCCATGCCATCCGACAGGGCGAGCACATGGCGGCCGCCGCACAGCGAACGGGACACATAGCTGTCCCCTGCGACCTCCTCGCCCGAGCGGCTCCGGGACGCCGCGCCGATCTCCAGCGCGAGCGCCGGCGCCTGCTCGAGGATGGCCTGCGTGCTCAGCAGCCCTTCGCGCGCGCCAACGCGCATGGTCATGCCGCATGCGCCGCTGACCAGCGGCAAAAGCGTCACCGGCGCTACATGCTCGGGCTTGAGCAGCATGACCTCCATCCTTCCGCCAACGCGCAGGCAATACGCCGCGCGTACCTGATCCAGCCCGGCGCGCACGAGCGCGTAGCGGACGCGCTTGTAGGCTTCGTCGTCCGGACGGATCTCGCTGAGCGTGCGTTCCAGAATCTGATGCGCCGCCGCGCTTGTGCGCGAGAGCAGCTGAACGCATTGCGCGATCGCCGGGTTTTCCTCCTGCCCCGCGCCGATGCCCTCCATCATCCTGGCCGTATCCTCATACAGCCGCGCCCAGGCATGGATCATCCCGGCGCAGCGAACGGCAATCGCCTCCGACTGCGTCATCTCCGGCGATGCGCTCCGCTCAATCAGACCGGCGACGCCCGAGCGGCGCGCGGCAGAGAACACAAGAAACGGCGCAAACCCCGGAAGGCAGAAGACGAGCTGGCGGATCGCATACAGATCGCCGCCCAGCAGCGCGCAGCACGCGCCCATGCCGCATAGCATCAGCACCGCACAGAGGCTCTTTTTCTGCGTCTTGATTTCCCCCGCCAGAAAACCGCCGCACAGCAGCATCGCGCAGACATGCACGCTGCCCGCGCCCAGAGACGCCGCGCCGCCCAGCACGCCGGCGCATAGAATCGCCTGCGGCGCGCCGCCGATATAGGCATGCTCGATCGTCAGATAGGCCGCTATGGCGGCGGCGGGCATCGCGCCGCCCGGCAGATGGATGACGCCGCCCAGCAGCGACGCGCACACCGCCATCACGCACAGCGGCCGTGTTTCCCCATCCAGATCATCCCGATGGCATACCGCCATCGCCGCGCCGTCATACAGCAGGCAAAGCCCTGCGCCCGCAGCCGCCGTCAGCAGCACGGCCGCTGCGGCCAGCGGATCGTCCACCCCCATCGCCGCCCCGGCGCAAAGACAAAGCGCAAACACCGCAGCCATCATCGGCAGGCAGGTCTCCCTCCGCGCCCACAAAAACGCAGACAGCCACAGCACAATGCACGCAGGCAACTGCCAGCACAAGAGCATATCCCCCCGCGCAAACCCCCAGACAAAGCCGAGCGCCGCGCCCGCAAACGCAGACGGGACGCAAAAGCCCAGCCGCACAAGCACGGCAAACATCGCCGTCTGGCAGCAATATCCGCCGCCCGGGAGGCGCGCCATGCTTAAAAGCGCCATCATCAGCATGCACATCAGACGCTGAGGCAGCGTACCCCTGTGCGCAAGCGCTGCGCCGATTCCACCCAGCATCCCCTTGCCCCAGCCTTCTCTGTACTTTTCCTTCCGGTTCATCGTGCCTTCCGCCATATTCACCCTCCGAATACCGTTGGTATAGGGTCATTGTATAGCCGTACACGATGCGGCGCTGTCGTTTTCGCGCGCAAAAAAAGAAAAGCGCATGACGCGCTTTTCTCTGATTCATGTATTCGGGACGTCATTCGCGCTCAGTCCCATGCGCCGTCGTCGTCGAAGGGATCGTCTTCCTCGCCTTCGCCGCCCAGCAGCGCATGCGCTTCGCCCGCGGGCAGCTCGCCCACATCGGACAGACGGCGCGCAATCGTTTCGCTGTGGCGCTGCGCGGTCTCGATGGTTTCCGAAGCCTGCCTCAGGCGCTTCTGCGTGCGGCTGAGCAAATTGGCAAAGCCGCCGAAATCCGTCCTCACAGCGCCCAGCAGCGCCATGATTTCCTCCGTCCGCTGCTCAATGGCCAGCGAGCGGAAGCCCATCTGCAGGCTGGACAGCAGCGCGGACAACGTCGTCGGGCCGGCGACAACCATGCGGCTTTCCGTCTGGATCCGCTCCGCCAGACCGCTGATGCGCAGGATTTCAGAAAAGAGCCCCTCGCTGCTCAGGAACAGCACGGCGTAATCCGTCGTATACGGCGGGGCAATCAGCTTCTCGCTCATTCTGCGCGCGTGCATGCGCACGGCGGATTCAAGCAGCCCGCGCGCATCGTCCACTTCCTCGCGCGTTCCGCTTTCCAGCGCGGTGCGCAGCTCCGTGTATTCCCGCATCGGCAGGCTCGAATCAATGGGCAAATAGACCGTATGGCCGTGCCCCTGTCCGGGCATCACGACGACATAATCCGCGACCGGCTCGCCGCCGGGACGAACGCTCGCCCGCTGGGCGTACTGATCCGGCGCAAGCATCTGCGCAAGCAGCGCGCCCAGCTGCATCTCGCCCCATGCGCCCAACGGCTGCGCGCCGCCAAGCGTCCGGCTGAGCTCATCGACGCTGCCGGCCAGCGACTGCATCGCGCTCAGGCTGCTGGTCACCTGCTCCAGGCGCCTGGTCACCTGGGCAAACGACGCCTCAAGCCGCCTATCGACGGTCTCATTCAGCTTCTCATCCACCGTGATGCGCATCTGCTCGAGCTGGGTTTTGTTGTCGTCGCTCATGCGCTGCAGGCCGCCCTCGAGCGTCTCGCGCATGCGCTCCATGCGCTCCTCGTTGCCGGTGAGCTTGTCGTCGAGCGTGCGCGTGACGCCGGACAGCTTCTCCTCATAGGTGTTCAGCCGCCTGTCCATGGTCTCGCGCATGCGTTCCATGCGCTCCTCCTCCTGCCGGCTGACCGCGCGCAGCTGTCCGCCCAGAGAATCCATCTGGCCCTGCTGGGTGCGCGTCATCTCGCCCATCATCCGGACCATGGAATCGTTTACCGACTGCATCGCCTCGCTCAGCTCGCGCTGGGTTCTCTGGCTGCTTTCGCGCGTGCGCTCATCCGACGCAGCCAGCTGCTCGGAGACGTTCTTCGTCATCTCCTGCACCTGCTTTTCCGCCTGGCGCGTCCTGCGATGGAGCAAAAGCAGCGCGGCAAACATCATGATCACCAGCACGAGGCACAAAAGGAGCATTCCCTGCTGCAGGTCAACGCCCTGCAGCGCTTCCATGAATTCCATCATTTCACGCTTCCTATCCCCTCCCGCTGTAGCGCGCGGGAAGCAAATGTGTTATAATAGCTACGCCCCTGCGGGCAAAGGAGGTGCCCTATGGCCCAGAGACGAAGAAAAGAATTACAAATGAAACGCCGCCAGAGGATGATCACCGCGCTGTGCATCGCAGGCGGCGCAGGCGCCATGGTGCTCAGTCTTACGATCTGCCTGCTTGTGTTTCATCCCTTTGCAGGCATGCAGACCGACGCCGCCCCGACAGCCACCGCGCTCCCCTATGATACGGCGCAGCCCTTCACGATCAACGACCTCACCGGCGCGCAGCTTTCGCAGATCCGCTCGAAGGGCCGCATGACCGTCAGCGACGGCCCGCGCGGCGTCAGCATCGGCGATCCGCTCGAAAAGCTGCTGGAAAAATACCCGGCCACCTTCACCGGCGTTTCGCAGGCCAGCGGAGACGCCGCGGCGATGCAGACAGACGAAGACATTCTTGCGTACTGCGCGGATTATCTGCAGCGCCAATCCAGCGGCGAAAACACCGGCCTTCAGTCCGATGAGGAGATCATCCTCTACTGCGCGGATTATTTTGAAAACCAGAACGGCAGAATGACCGCCCTGCCTCCGCGCGGCCTGATCAACACCGACGGCGGACAGACCACCGTCACGCTCCTCGCGCCCGTCAGCGCATATCCGCCCGGCACACGGGACAACTACGGCAGCTATGAACACCTCTACTGCGTATACACCATCGAGCCGGTCACCATGACCGTTTCTTCCATTATACTGGGTATTGATCAGTAATTGCCCAAACCTCATCTGATTATACCGTCACGAAGAAACGGAGTCAACCGCCGCGCGATGATTTTCGCACACGAAAGCGCCCCGACCAAAGGCCGGGGCGCTTTTTCTGTCCTGTCGGGCAGGTATTCTTACAGGTTGTAGTATTTGTCGAACTCCGCCGGATGCGGGATCGCCGCCATCTGACGGCATTCCTCGCGCTTGCCGCGGATGAAGTTTGCGATGAGCTCCTCCGGGAATACGCCGCCGGCGGTCAGGTAATCGTGATCGGCCTCCAGCGCATCGAGCGCCTGCTCCAGGGAGGTCGGCAGGCCCTTGAGCTTGGCCTTCTCCTCCGGCGGCAGGGTGTACAGGTTCATATCGTACGGACCCCAGCCGTTTGCATGCGGATCGATCTTGTTCTTCACGCCGTCCAGACCGGCCATCAGAAGCGCCGCATAGCAGAAATACGGGTTGCAGGTCGCATCCGGATTGCGCAGCTCGAAGCGGCGCTTGTCCGGGCTCTTGGCATAGGCCGGAATGCGGATGACCGCACTGCGGTTGGAAGTCGCATAGCCGACGGTGACCGGCGCTTCGAAGCCCGGCACCAGACGCTTGAAGGAATTCGTGCTCGGGTTGGTCAGCGCGCACAGGGACGCGATATGCTTGAGCAGACCGCCCATGAAGTAATGCGCGGTTTCGCTCAGGTGCGCATAGCCGTTGTCGTCGGAGAAGACAGGCTGTCCATCCTTGAGCAGGAGCATGTGCACATGCATGCCGCTGCCCGCCTCGCCGTAAATCGGCTTGGGCATGAAGGTCGCGCTCTTGCCGTACTTCATCGCCGTGTTGTGGATGATGTACTTGATCATCATGGTCGCATCCGCCATTTTGGACATCTGGCCCAGCTGGGGCTCGATCTCAAACTGACCGGAAGCAGCAACCTCGGGATGATGATAGTTGATCTCGATGCCGGCGTCCCGCATGTGCATGCACATTTCACTGCGGCATTCATACGCCTGGTCAAACGGCTTGGCGATATGATAGTTCTTCTGCTTGGGCACGACGCAGCCCCTGCCCTCCGCGGCGCTGTTCCAATAGGACTGGTTCGCGTCCAGAGAAACGCCGATGCTGTTGGGCTGAACCTCCCAGCCGACCTGATCAAACAGATAGAATTCAAACTCCGGCAGAATCAGCATCGTATCCGCGACGCCGCTGTCCTTCATATACTGCTCAGCCGCCAGCACGATGTTGCGCGGATACTGCCTGAGCGGACGATTCTCCGGATTGTCAATGATCATCGCATTGCCGGTCATCGACAGGGTCGGGATCTGGCAGAAGGGATCAATCACCGCAGTATCCGGATCGGGGATGAACACCATGTCGCTCTTTTCGACAACGGCATAACCGTAGTTGGAGGCGTCAAAGCCGATGCCGCTGCGCATCGTCTCCTCGCTGAAATTCTCAGCAGGAATCGTCACATGACGGTACTGTCCGTTCACATCGACCATCTTGAAATCGACCATCCGGATTCCCTGCTCCTTGATAAGCGCAATGATATCCTGAACACTTTTCGCCATAAAAACCACTCCTTTTTGCGGTTTTTCTGTTAAACCGTTACGGTCAGTATATCGCTTTTTATCCTCGCCGTCAATCCGCTGATCATGATTGTGTCCATTCTTCGCATGCATATTCATCCTTGAAAACTCACCCGCACTGCGATACAATCAAAACGAAAAAGCACCGGGCGCAGCGCGCCGGAGAGGAAGCGTCAATGGAACAGATCCGCAGAATCATGGAGATGGAAAACATCCTTACCCGCGCGCTCGAAGCGCTGCAGGATCCTTCCTGCGCATCGGATCGTCTTTGCACGCTTCAGCCCGAACTCGAAAGGCTGGAGGCCTACTATACCGGGCCGCTCTGGAAAAAGGACTTTGACGACGACTGCGCGGGCAGACTGCCCAAAGGCCTCAGGCGCGGCGTACTGTCCGAGGATGCCGTCTATGATCTTCTCTCCGCCGTCTCTCAGCTCCGCCAGCCGGACAGCAAGCCTGAGCCTTATCCGGAAAATCGGGATCGTCAGCCCTGACCGTCCCGGTTTTTGTTTGCTGTGTCGCCTGCATACGCGCCGCCTGCATCCCCGGCTGCATGGCCGATTCCCCTGCGCCGGCCGACTTCGTCAGCCGGATATGGTCTGCCCGTTCCCTGGGCATATTTCTTCTTGAATTCACGGTTATTTTCTTCTATAATCCTACTCATCCCCCCAAGAAAGGATGACCCCGATGTCCGCTCATGCTAACCAAAGAGACGCAAACCTTGATCTCATCCGAATTCTCAGCGCGTATCTGGTCATCGTGTGCCATACGGTCCCCTATATCCAGCTGGATTCTCTCACATCTCCGGCGCGTTATTCCGTTTTCTTTTTGCAGTCCCTGTCCAAAATCGCTGTGCCGTTGTTCCTCATGGTTTCCGGCTGCACATTGCTGCCCAAGGCCGACACGCTCCGCAAAACGTTTGATCGTATATGCCGCATGGCCGCCGTTCTTGTTCTCTTTTCTCTGGTCTATGCGCTTCTTCTTGATCAGGATACTGCTTCGTCGTTCGGTTTTTTGAGCTTTCTGGAATCCATCTATCGCGCGCCCGTTATCACGCCGTATTGGTATCTGTACGCCTATATCGGCATCCTCCTGATGCTTCCCCTCCTTCAAAAGCTTGTCAGGGCCATGTCGCAGGCTGACTTTTGCTATTACTTTTTGCTTTCTTTCCTCTTCTTTGGCATCTGGCCCGTCCTTGTGGAATACACGCCCATTTCCGAATATACGCATCACTTTGCTCTGCCTCTGTTCAGTACGCATATCTGTTATCTGTTCATGGGCTACGCATTCAGCCGGTTCTCTTGCCGCACGCTTCCCGTTCCCTTTCTGCTGCTTGTATTTCTGTTCAGCCTGATGGGCAACGCTTTCCTGATGCATCGCGATTATGTCTCTTCATCCGCAGCCGCGTATGGGTTCATGGACAACATCGCCTTTCTCCCCATGCTCCTGGCAAGCTCCAGTTTTTTCCTGCTGATCAAACGCCTGAAGCTCAGCCATAGGGCCGCATCCATTTCGACAGCGCTTGGCGGCTGTTCATTCGGCGTTTATCTGATCTCCGATCTTTTCCTCATCGTTCTGATGCCCGTATTCTATGCCATGCGTTCAGCCATCGGGCAGATTCAGGCTGTGCTGTTTTATCACCTTCTCGTGTTTTTCGCTTCCGTCCTCTCCGCCTCCATCCTCCGACGCGTTCCCGGCCTGAACAGGCTTTTGTAAATCGCAGGGCATAAAGCCCCGCACGGCTCGCCATCGTCTGGCATTTTCAAGCCTTGTTCTATGGAATCAGGCGTTTTGCCCCGCGTTTTTGAATGTGTCCCCCGCTTCAAAGTATTTCCAAAGCATTTCCCATATTGGCGGATAGAACCGGATAATAGAAGATAAAAGAAAAAGTGCTTGATTTCGTAGTGAAATCAAGCACTTTTTGCTGAATTAGTTTGATAATAATGCTACGGTTTCAAAAGGTTTCATTTGGTTTCACTCAAAAAATGAAACTATTAAGCGGGAAGTGAAACTCTCTTTTAGGACTGAAACTACGCTAATCAGTTTGTCAAATTGGAATTGGACGGCATGTTATCTCTGCTTCTTGCTTTTTTCAATTGCGATACTGGAAGTAATGGCATAAATAAGTATGATTATGATAACCACTCCCGCAATGTAAGTTATCCAGCCAGCATCAAAAAGTATTGCAAAGCCAATAAGCAAAAATGTAATACCCATAAGAAAAAACACAATTGCAGTCTGACGATAATAGGGCTTTTTATTCATTGTTTCCCGTTCTTTTTTGGATGCATAAATATAGGCATTATTAAACAGAAATCCTTTTTCCAGAAAAGAGCGGATGCTCAAAATAAATAAAAATAACGAAACCATAACAAGTGCAATTGCAACGATGAAATCTCCCATTACTGAATAACCCTCCAAATTCAAGTTGGCATAACTGTTACTGATTATACTACAGGAAATCCCCTCACGCAAGGAAAGGGACAGCTTCCGCTGTCCCTTTTTTTGTTTTGCTTATCCCAGCAGCATATCCATGCCCTGCTGCAGCATATCCGCGGTCAGAGCACCCTGGGCCCAGGCTATGAAATTGCCCTCGGCATCCAGGAAGAAACTCACAGGTACCGCATTCAAAGGGTATTTCATGGCTGCATCCCGATCCGTATCATAATACACCGGGAAAGTGTAGCCCTTTTCCTCAATGAAAGCGGACGCGGTTTCCACCGTCTCCTGCTGGCCGTCGGTGAGGTTCA
>JAFSCW010000069.1 GCA_017436605.1 Clostridia bacterium
CGACGAGAAGATCCTCAACAAGGCCAACGTCAAGGAATCTCAGTTCCTCAAGCCGCTGTTTGAGTTCTCCGGCGCCTGCGCTGGCTGCGGCGAGACCCCGTACGTCAAGCTCATCACCCAGCTCTTCGGTGATCGCATGATGATCGCGAACGCGACCGGCTGCTCCTCCATCTATGGCGGTTCTGCCCCGACCGTTCCGTACACCACCAACGATAAGGGCCATGGCCCGGCTTGGGCGAACTCCCTGTTCGAGGACAACGCTGAGTTCGGCTTCGGCATGAACCTGGCGACCACCCAGCGCCGCGAGAAGCTGGCTGCGCTCGTGACCGAGCTGGCCGCGAAGGACGAGTCCAAGAAGGCCGTCTGCGAGGCTTGGCTGGAGACCATGATGGACGGCGAGAAGTCCAAGGATTCCTCCGCTGCTCTGTATGAGGCTGTCAAGGATTGCGACTGCGAGCTCTGCAAGGAAATCGCGTCCATGAAGGACATGATGGTCAAGAAGAGCCAGTGGATCTTCGGCGGCGACGGCTGGGCCTACGACATCGGCTACGGCGGCGTCGACCACGTCCTGGCTCAGGGCGAGGATGTCAACATCCTGGTTCTGGATACCGAGGTGTACTCCAACACCGGCGGCCAGGCTTCCAAGGCGACCCCGACCGGCTCCATCGCCAAGTTCGCGGCCTCCGGCAAGAAGACCCGCAAGAAGGATCTGGGCATGATGGCCATGTCTTACGGCTATGTGTACGTTGCGACCGTCGCCATGAGCGCGAACCCGGCGCAGCTGCTCAAGGCCATGACCGAGGCTGAGGCGTATCCGGGCCCGTCCCTGATCATCGCCTATGCTCCGTGCATCAACCACGGCATCAACATGGCGCACTCTCAGCTCGAGATCAAGCGTGCGGTTGCCTGTGGCTACTGGCCGCTGTACCGCTACAACCCGGCTCTCGAGGAGCAGGGCAAGAACCCGCTGACCGTCGACTCCAAGGATCCGACCGAGTCCTATCAGGACTTCATCAAGTCCGAGGTTCGCTACGCCTCCCTGGCCAAGCTCTTCCCGGGCAAGGCCGAGGAAGCCTTCGCGACCAACGAGGCCGATGCGAAGCGCCGTCTGGCGACCTACAAGAAGCTGGCCAGCGACTGATTCATACGCATAAGCGGCGAATCGTCCGGCGTCTGCCGAATGTAGTCTCCTAACTGCATAAGGAGCCCCCTCTCTGAGGTTATCCTCGGAGCAGGGGGCTTTTTCTGCGTGTCTTTGGCGGGCTGATGGCATGCCGGAGGATCGCACGGCAGAAACCGATCTGCCGGTTCATCGGATGAAGCGGGCTGCCTAATTTTTAAAACCGGAAGAAAAGACTTGCATACGCTTGTCATAAACTTTATAATAGAGGAAGCGTATTGTATGTTCGAGGAGGAGCAAGTCATGGCCAATGAGCGCGAATATCACGAGGATCTTGGACAGACCAAAAGGATCAGTCCGTATCAGGAGCCGATGAGCGATCAGAGCGGCTATGATGAAAAAGAATACAGGCAGGCGTATGATCAGGAAGAGGATCTGGATTACGATCATTACGCAGGCGAGGAATATGAGGACGACGAGCAGGAGAGTCAGGGCGGCTTTCTTTCCACGACGATCGGCAAGCTTCTGCTGGGCGTGATTGCGCTGCTGGTGGTGGTGCTTGTGGCGCTTCTGGTTGTCCGCTTTGTCAGCAGCCCGAAGACGGCGGAGCTCCCGGAGCAGGAAAGCACGACGCAGCAGGCGCCGGCTGCGCTGCCGGGCGATCTGCCGCAGGAAAATGAGCCGCAGGATACGCAGGAAACGGCCAAGCCCGGTCTGATCGTCTTCTCTCCGTCCATGCAGCAGCCGACGGATGCGCCGACGCAGGCGCCGACGGACGCGCCGCAAGAAACGCAGAGCGAGCCGACGGCGACGCCCCTGCCGATTATCCTGACCAATACCCCGACGCCGAGCCCGACGCCCACCATGACGCCGACCCCGTCGCCGACCTTTACGCCCGCGCCGACTGCGACGCCGGAACCGACCAAGGCGCCGGAAATCGGCACCGGCAAGGTCAACCGCGATGCAAACCTGCGCGAGTCTGCGGCCTCCAACGGCAAGGTCAAGGAGACCGTCAGCAAGGGCGAGACGGTGACGATTCACGAAACCACGCTGGATCAGGACAACAAGGTCTGGTATATGCTGACCGTCGACGACATGGCGACGAGCGGCTGGATGCGAGATTATGTTGTCGATGCCGATGAGAAGCTTGCCAAGCCAACCCACACGCCCAAGCCCACGGCAACGCCTGACGCGGAGGAAGAGGCCGAGGAAGAACCGGCGCAGAGCGAAATCACGCCCGAACCGACGCAGGCCCCTGAGGGTGTGGTCGGCACGGCGGTGACGCGCAAGGAAGCCAATGTGCGCAAGGTTATGAACGGCAAGGTGCTTGTGCAGCTGCGAAAGGGCAAGAAGGTCGATATCCTTGGCGCACGCACGGATAAGAACGGCGATCTCTGGTATCATGTGAGGCCGCAGGGCAGCACGACGGAGGGCTTCGTCCGCGACTATCTGCTGGACCTGGACGACGATGCGAAGATTGCGCTGCCGACGGCGACGCCGAAGGCAACGGCGACGCCGGAGCCCACGGCAGTCCCCGAAGAGGAAAAGACCGAAGAGACGGCGCCGGCTGAAGAGGAGAAGGAAGAGAGCATTCTGGACCGCGAGGTCATCGGCAGGGCGAGAACGAATCGCGAAGCCAATGTCCGCGTGAAGCCCGTCGCCGGTGCGAAGCTCGTACGCCAGCTTTCCAAGGGCGTCGATCTGCTGATTCTGGATAAGTATCAGGATGACATGGTCAACTTCTGGTATGAGGTCGCCACCGAATCCGGCCGGACGCATGGTTTCGTCCGCGATTATCTGCTGGATTTCGAGGAGATGGACGACGATTACGAGGCCAAACTCTACGAAGCTGAATAAGCAAAGCCCCGGATCCGATGATCCGGGGCCTTTTGTATCGGCATGCAGCGCATCAGAAAAAGGATTCCTCTCCGCCATGCGGGGAGAGGAATCCTTTTTACTTCATCATGTACTTGTGAATCTGCTCGAGCACGGCCTGCGTGCCGTCTGCATCCTCCTGCGCGCTGAGCCGCTGGATCAGCAGATCGCGATCCTCCCACAGGGCATCGATGGCCGCAGCCAGTGACTGCGCGTTCATGTCGCTCTGGATCATCACATGCGCAAGCCCGCGGGCCTTGAGCGAGTTGGCATTGAGCACCTGATCGCCGCGTCCGCTATGATAGGGGATGAGCAGTGCGGGCTTTTTAAGCGCCATCAGCTCGGAAAGGGAATTCGAACCGGCACGAGAGAGAACGATATCGGCGCAGGCGAAGGCGTCCGGAAGCTCGGCAGAGAGGTATTCAAACTGCCTGTAGCCCGCCATGCTGTCAAGCTCGGGCTTGAGGTTGCCCTTGCCGCAGACATGCAGGACGTCGTATTTCTTGGTCAGCGCAGGAAGCGCTTCGCGAAGCGCGGCGTTGACCGTCTGCGCGCCGAGGGATCCGCCGATCATCATCAGAACAGGGCGCGTTCCGCTGAATCCGGCAAGCTGCAGGCCCTTCTCGCGGGAGCCGGAAAAAATCTGCGCGCGCAGCGGCGTGCCGGTCTGCACGCCCTTGCTGCCAAGGAGCTTGGCACATTCCGGGAAGGTCGTGCAGACGGCCTTGGCGAAGGGCTTGCAGAGCTTGTTGGCCAGTCCGGGCGTGATGTCGCTTTCATGCATGACGACGGGTACGCGGCAAAGCGCAGCGCCGACAACGACGGGCACGCTGACAAAGCCGCCCTTGGAAAAGACGATCGAAGGCTTCAGCCTGCGGATGATGCCGAAGCTCTGGAAAGCGCCTGCGATGACGCGGAAGGGATCAGTGAAATTCTTCCAGTCAAAATAGCGGCGCAGCTTGCCGGAGCTGACGGCGTGGTACGTGACGCCCGGCATGGATTCGATGAGCGTGCGCTCAATGCCTGCCTTGGTTCCGATATAGTGAATCTCCCAGCCCTCCTCAAGCAGCAGCGGAATCAGCGCCTGATTCGGGGAAACATGACCGGCAGTGCCGCCGCCGGTCAGAACAATACGCTTCACAAAAGGACCTCCTTGTCTGGTCGTTTGGATCAATTATACCAACTGCGCTGTGCAAGGTCAAGGCGGCGAAAGAAGGTTTTGTGGAAAGCGCCGCATGGTAGGGGTAACAAGCGCGGATTGTATCTGCATATTTTGTCGCAAGCAGACAAAAATGACGCGATGAATAAAGTTTTGATTATTTCTATGAAAAAATGTGGTATAATACAAACGAATCTGTCTATCATTCCTTGAGTGATCACTGAAGAAAGGGAATCATCCATCATGAGCAACATGAACGAAGTGTCCAAGAAGTTTCCGATGATGCCGATTGCACCGCTTGGCATTATCGCGATGCGCGGCTGCGAGGAAATGGGAAAGGCCGTCAATGAATACCTGACCAGGTGGCAGGTGGACAATGCGACTGACGAGATGCTGCACAGCTTTTATGGCTCCGAGGCGAACGGCTTCCTGATTAACGCAACCTGTCCGCGTTTTGGCACCGGCGAGGGCAAGGGCATGCTGCTGGATTCTGTTCGCGGCTATGATCTGTATATCATCTGCGACGTCGGCGCATATCAGTGCACCTATAAGCTCTACGGCAAGGAGATTCCGATGACGCCGGACGAGCACTATGCCGATCTCAAGCGCCTGATTGCGGCCGCCAGCGGCAAGGCCAAGCGCATCAACGTCATCATGCCGATGCTCTACGAAGGCCGTCAGCATCGCCGTACCGCGCGTGAATCCATGGACTGCGCGCTGATGCTGCAGGAGCTCGTCGCGATGGGCGTTTCCAACATCATCACCTTCGACGCGCATGATCCGCGTGTGCAGAATGCGATTCCGCTCAACGGCTTCGAAAGCATCATGCCCACCTATCAGATGCTCAAGGCGATGTGCTCGACTTACAGCGATCTGAAGATCGACAAGGATCACATGATGGTCGTCTCCCCGGATGAGGGTGCGATCGGCCGCAATATCTATTACAGCTCCGCGATGGGCGTGGATCTGGGCATGTTCTATAAGCGCCGCGATTACACCCGCGTGGTCAATGGCCGCAACCCGATCGTCGCGCATGAGTACATGGGCGTCGACGTGGAAGGCAAGGACGTCTTCGTTGCGGACGACATCATCGCTTCCGGTGATTCCATCCTCGATCTGGCTTACAACCTCAAGAAGCGCGGCGCCAA
Organism: Clostridia bacterium; assembly: GCA_017436605.1. Lineage (GTDB taxonomy): Bacteria > Bacillota > Clostridia > Christensenellales > Aristaeellaceae > Ventricola. The sequence continues at coordinate 5,303 of JAFSCW010000069.1, forward strand.
GCGTGTTTTTGCCGGCGCGACCTTTGCGTTCTTCACGAGCGGCCTGGACGCGTTCAACAAGGCGTACGCAGAGGGCGTGATTGACCACGTCTTTGCGACCAACCTGACCTATGCTTCTCCGGAAGCGCTCGCGGCGCCGTGGTTCACGCAGGCGGACATGAGCAAGTATATGGCCTTTGTCATCGCGACGCTCAACCATGATCAGTCTATCAGCTATCTGCTCGATCCGTGGAAGCGCATTGAGAAGCTCCTCAAGAACTACCGCGAGAACCAGAAGTAATTCAGCCGCAAGGCTCAGCAAAAGGAACGGCAATACCGTTCCTTTTTTGTTTCCGGGCAGAAGAAAACCCCCTGCAGATCTGCAGGGGGCTTTGCGCGTTTTGAAATTTCTGAAATATCAGCCGCCGAAGGAGATGTCGCCTTCCTCCTCGACGTTCATCGCCGGGGCCGGAGTCGCCTTCGCAGCACGCGGGGTGCGGGTCGGCTTCGGGGTGCGGGTCGGCTTCGGAGTCGCGGTCGGCTTCGGAGTCGCCACAGCGGTGCCGCCCTCGATGGACTCGGAAGCGCTGACGACGACTTCCTGATCGTTGTTGACGATCTGGATGAAGGTCTTGCCGGGCTTCATTTCGAGCTCGTTGCCGTTGTCGTCGAGGAAGACCATGCGGCTGGACAGGGAAGCGAACTCATCGGCCTTGTTGGCGTCGTGGGTACGCACCCAGGTGCCGCGGATGTACTTGCCGTTCTGGAAGATCTCGGCAGTACCCTGACCGACCAGCTGGATGACCGGACGCTGCTGCGCGCCGTTGAACCAGGAAACGTCGGTACGCAGAACGATCACGTTGGCATAGGCGGTCGCCATGCCGTTGAGCGCGTCGTAGTAAGTCTCGCCATTGCGGTAGCGGTCGTACAGGCCGGTCATCTCGTTGTACCTGTAGGTGGAGATGTAGGCCGGCTTGGTGGTCTTGTAGTTGATGGTGATCTCGGAAACGTCCGTGCCGTGATCAAGACCGGTATCGGTGAACTTGAACGGATGCATGGCCGGCTCCTCGGTGAAGAGCGCTTCAACGGCCTTCATGTCGATCTGGACGTTGTGCGGCGCGACATGCTCGCCGTCCTTCTCGCGGTGGAACAGGTCGGCGTAGTTGCGCTCGGTGCCTTCGATGAACGGGAAGACCCAGCGGCCCTTCTGGCGGGCGTCCGGATGCAGGTGAGTCGCCCAGTTGACAACGTCAACCACGAGGTTCTCGCCGCGGAACCAGGTCTGCCAGCCGTAGAAGATCCAGGCGCTGCCCCACATTTCGCGCAGGGAGCCCATCGGAACGCGGGCGGAGCGGACCGGGCCGGCATAGGCCGGAATCTCGCCCATGAACAGCGCGAAAGAACGGGTGGAACCATCGGCCTGAATGGGCATTTCGTAGATGATGTCCGCAGAGGAAACGCCCCAGTGCGGCAGGGCTTCCGGATGCGCGTCGATGTTGACGCCGATCGGATAGTAACGGCCATACCATGCTTCGCCAGTCAGCGGGTTGATGCCGTCCTGAGCGGGATTCTCATCCGGGACAGCAACCGTGATATCCATAGAAGAAGCGATGCCATCCGTCGGAAGAGCGAGATAATAGGAACCTTCTGCAGCGGCCACGCCGGTCACGGCCAGGCAAAGCATCAGAGCCGCAGCAAGGATCCACTTGATCGTGCTGTGCATGGGAATACACCTCCATATAAATTCGCAAAGTAACACTACCTACCATATAATAGCGCAAAAAGTCGAATCTTTCAAGTATTTTGCCGTAAAAGAAGAATTTGTCACGCGCAGTTCACAATGTGCATAGCGTTAAGGAGAAAAAGGCTGACGAAGATATGCAGGTTTGCGGCTTCTTCGAATGGATTTGCAGGATTAGAAATGATAATATTCAGAAATTGAAAGAAAATATCGGAATAAGGGTTGCAAAATTGATAAAATGCGTATATAATAATCCAAGAATTCATTTGCTTGCTATTTCCGAAGGAGGAATTTAAATTGTCTCTTGAGCTTTCCCGCGTTTGCAGCGCCATCTCCCCGTCCCCGACACTCGCGATTGATGCCCGCGCCAAGGAAATGGCGGCAAGCGGACGCGACGTTGTTTCGTTCTGCGCCGGCGAGCCGGATTTCGTGACGCCCCAGTACATCCGTACCGCAGCGCATGAGGCGCTGGATATGGGCCTGACCAAGTATACGCCTGCTGCGGGCACGCTGCAGCTGCGTCAGGCGATCTGCGATAAGCTGCTGTGCGATAATGCGCTTTCCTACAGCCCGTCCCAGATCGTCGTGTCCAATGGCGCGAAGTTCTCGATTTACGCCGCGCTGTGCGCGCTGCTCAACCCCGGCGACGAGGTCATCATTCCCACGCCGTGCTGGGTCTCCTATCCGGAAATGGTCCGTCTGGCCGGCGGCGTGCCGGTGCTGGTTCAGGGCACGAGGGATAAGAACTACGTGACCGAGGCGCGCGATCTGGCGCCCTATGTGACCGAGAAGACGAAGGCGCTGCTCATCAACACGCCCGGCAACCCGACGGGCGCCGTCTGGAAGCGCGAGCAGCTGCGCGAGATCGCGAAGCTGGCTGTCGCCCGCGGTTTCTATGTCATTGCCGACGAGATCTACGAAAAGCTGATCTATGACGGCGAGCAGCATGTGTCCATCGCGTCCTTCGGCGAGGAGATTTACGACCAGACGATCGTCGTCAACGGCGTGTCGAAGGCGTATGCGATGACCGGCTGGCGCATTGGCTATGCCGCCGCTCCGCTGCCGATTGCCCGAATCATGAGCAGCCTCCAGAGCCAGGTGGCTTCCGGCAGCAATGCCATCGCGCAGTATGCCTGTGTGGAAGCGCTGACCAGCTTCAAAGGCGTGACGCAGGTTGAAAACATGCGCCAGCAGTATGATCGCCGCCGCAAGATGATGGTTTCCAGGCTCAATGCGATGCACGGCGTCCACTGCAACATGCCCAAGGGCGCGTTCTATGCGATGATGGATATCACGGACCTGTTTGGCAAGTACTACGGCTATGTGCAGGTGAACGATTCCATGACCTTTGCGGAGCTCCTTCTGGAAAACGCCGACGTCGCGGTCGTTCCGGGCAGCGCGTTCTGCTCCGAGGGCTTCTGCCGCCTGTCCTATGCGACCTCCATGGAAAACATCCAGCGCGGACTGGTGCGTATTGCAGCCTTTGTCGATGCGCTGAGCGACGAGCCGCAGGAGCTGATTGCAAACCTGCCGCAGGATCAGCACGAATAATGCAGATTGACGGGCCCGGATGCATGCCGGGCCTGTTTTTTGTTTGTTTTTCCTGTTTGAACCCGCCGGGTCAACAGTTTTCGTTGACAGCCCGGCATGGAACATGCTAGACTATATATTACATGATTTTGTAAACACGGGAGCGATTGACGATGTTTGAACTGAAACTTGAGAAGAGCTGGTATGACGCGATGTACCGCCGCAGCTCTGTGCGTACATACACCGGCGCGCCGGATAAGGAGCAGCTGGATCGCCTGGGCGTGCTCTGCCGCAAGGCGAGCTGGCAGGGCGTGACCATCCGCATGTTCAAGGGCCCCGGCCTGAAAAACCAGATCAAAGGTACCGACGTCTATGCCGTAATCATCGCCAAGCAGAATGCGCCGGCGGAGATGGAGGGCTTCATGGGCGAGGCGCTCGTTCTGGAGGCGACTGCGATGGGCCTTGGCACCTGCTGGCTCGGCGCCGGTTTCCATCGCGACGTGGTCAGCCGCAATGTGAACCTGCAGAACGACGAGCGCATCAACTGCGTGATTTCGATCGGCAAGTGTGAGCCGAAGGCCTTCAACCCGAAGCGCCGCGAGCTTGAGAAGATCTGCGGCAAGACCGAGGAGCAGCTCGCAGCGATCGGCGCCTGGCAGAAGGAAGCCGTCATGGCTGCGCGCATTGCGCCCAGCGCTGTGAATATGCAGCCCTGGAAGATCACCGCGGACGGCAGCAGCGTCACCATCGAGGAGCCGCAGTTTGTGCTCTATAAGAAGTATGCTGCGCTGGATCGCGGCATCGCGATGCTGCATGCGGCGGTCGGCGCGCATCATGTGGGCCGCGAGGCGTCCTGGAAGAAGGTCGACGGCGGCTACGCGATGAGGGCCTGAGCATTTCTTTCCATGCAGGAGAGCGCTGCTTTGGCAGGTATCCGTAAAACAGTTTACGGAGCGTATCGATTGTGATACGCTCCGTTTTTTATGTAATAGGAAATTGTGCAGAAGAATGTGCAGCGAGCGCCAAATTGCATAGGATGATGAGGTGGTTCGGAAGTGGGAGCGGCCACTGGCCGCTTTTTTATGCGAATGCACCGTGTCACGTGGCCCCCTTGGCTCTCCCCTTGGGAGAGCTGTCACCACAGGTGACTGAGAGGGTGCTTCGGCTTTATTTAAATGGACTGATTTGCAGAAGGGCATTGTCTGCCCTCTCCGTCCTCGCTGTGCTCGGCCACCTCTCCCAGAGGGAGAGGCAAGGGATGCTTGTACGGAACATCAAGCAGGATATAGAAGTGTACGATTGCGACTGTAAGATAGATTGGAATTGGTCGATTCATTCCATACACGCAGAAAGTTGCTCCAATGCCCAGTTTTGCATTTCAAGAAACATCTTTCCTTTTAATCGGTCATATTCTATCCAGCACAGAATGTGGTCGGTTTCTGTGCGAGTAGACTCTCTATCCAGCAATTTCCCAAAGTAGTATGTTTGGATTGGATGAAAGTATCCAATTGTCGGATGCTTGATATATGCTTCCGCAGAACAGAGTCTACCATCAACGCAGGGCAAATAGCCCGATTCTTCAAGGCATTCTCTTTTCATGCAAGTCAAATGGCTTTCTCCACTTTCCAATCCGCCGCCTAAGAAGAAATAACCTTTTGGTGTTCGAACAACACCAACTTGATTATTACGGCAAGGAATGAGGTATGCACCTTCTCTGTCTAAGTATTCAGCATCTTCCTTGATTCCAAAAACCTTATGCATATTTTGCTCCGTCGAATTTAAGTTTGATGAACTGATTCTACAATATCATAACTAGTCCGGATATACAAGAACAGGCACAGCAGAATGAGCGGTTATGCCTGTCAGCAATTTGATGAGCCGCACGGGCATGAGGCTTTTTTCTTTTCTCCCGGCCGGTTTGATGGCGCGCATGCTTTTTTCCTTCCTGCGCACAATAGGGGAACGAGGGGGGAGGGCATATGCTCACTGGCTTTCTGCGCACGGTGATTCTGTTTTTCGTGACGACGATCGTTCTTCGGCTCATGGGCAAGCGGCAGCTCGCGGAGCTTCAGCCCTATGAGGTGGTCATCACGCTGATGATTTCGGATCTGGCGACGCAGCCGATGGGCGATGTCGAACTGCCGCTTCTGGGCGGCGTGGTCGCCATCGTCACGCTTTTGCTCATGCACAGCCTGCTCAGCGCGCTGGCGTTTTGGAGCATACCGCTGCGGCGGATCATCTGCGGGCGGCCGAGCGTGCTGGTAAGGAACGGGCGGATCTGCGAGGACGAGCTTTCCAGGCTCTGTTTCGATCTGTCGGACCTGATGGAGGGCATCCGATCTCAGGGGCTGATCGGTCTGCAGGAAACCGGCAGTGTGATTCTGGAAACCAACGGCGCGCTGAGCGTCTTTCCGGCTTCGGACAGGCGGCCTGTGACGCGCGGCGAGCAGGGATTGCCGAAAGTCTATGACGGTATTCCGCTGACGCTGATCCTCGACGGAAAAGTGCAGAAAAGGACGCTCGCCATCTCCGGGAAAGACGAGCGCTGGCTGATGCAGATGCTTGAGCGTGCCGGAGCAGCGCAGGCGAGGGATGTACTCGTCGCGCTGCTGGATACGCAGGGTGTTTTGCTCATTCAGGAGAAGGGCAAAGCCGGCGGCGTGAACCGGGTTCAGGCGATGCAGCCGGATGAGGTGAGGTGGTAACGATGCGAAGGAAGCTCATCATTGTATGCAGCGCGCTGGCGTTCCTCGCGCTGCTGTCCGCGGTCGAGCAGATGGCCGTCCGCAGGATCACCGACGCTGCGCTTATGCATACGCACGAGATTCTTGTGGATATACACGATGGCGAATTTGAAGCGGCGAAAGAAAAAGCCCACACCCTGGACAGGGCGTGGGACAGACAGGCGGGGTGGCTCGAGACGCTGGTCGATCACAGTTCGACCGACGAGGTACGTTATGCGCTCTCGCGGCTGCTTGCCGCGCTGGACGGCGAGGACCGGGCGGCGGCGCTGATTTACGGCTGCGAGCTGGAGGGCGGCATTGAGCATGTCTTTGAGCGTCAGGAGCTGACGCTGCAGAACATCTTATAATCCGGGTTACAGCGCGGCCATTTCGGCAAGGATCGCGGCTTCGTCCGGCTTCATCGCTTCGAGCGTACGGGAGAGCAGGGTATCCAGCTCCCAGCCGAGCATGTCAGCGCCCTGCGCGATGACCTCGCGGGAACAGCCGGCGGCAAAGCCCTTGGACTTGTACTTCTTCTTCAGGCTCTTGAGATCCATGTCCGTGATGCTGCCGGAGGGACGCATCTTCGCGCAGGCGCCGATCAGGCCGGTCAGTTCGTCGCAGGCAAAGAGCACCTTTTCCATCTCCAGTTCCGGCGCGACGTCGGTGCAAAGGCCATAGCCATGGCAGACCACGGCGTGAATCAGCTTCTCATCGCAGCCGGCCTCCCGGAGCAGCTCGGGCGCTTTTTTGCAGTGCTCGTCGGGCCACTGCTCAAAGTCGATATCATGCAGAAGACCGACGACGGCCCAGAAATCGGCCTCGTCGCCGTAGCCGAGCTCACAGGCCATGCGGCGCATGACCTTCGATACGGTGATGCCGTGGAGGATATGGAACGGTTCTTTGTTGTATTCCCGCAGCAGGGAAAGCGCCTCATCGTATTTCATGTCAGGAATCTCCTTTTGGTGATTTTGAGAATCTGTCAGTCCGGATAGGGTAGTCGGCAAGGATAATTAAGGGTATTATAGCAAGGCTTTCGGCGGCTGTCAATTGCCCGGCCATGTGCGGGGATTGTGCCGGGACGGGCTTTCCGACGTAAAGAAAACGCACAAAGCATCGGATTGTATGAACTGAGAATGCGAGAGAAAAAATAACGCAGGGAAATGGGCTGGATGGCTGCTTTTTGTCCAGACTGCTGATAGCCAAGCCCGGCGGAAAGCGCTATAATGAGCGTACATACAGATGCGTATCGTGACGTATGCATTGAAAAGCATGCAGAACGAATGAATACAGGTAATGGGAGATGCAGCCATGGAGCAAAGGACAGAAGCGACGCAGCGTCCGCTTTTTTCGCGTTCGGATATCAGGAAGCTGCTTTTTCCGCTTGTGCTCGAACAGCTGCTTGCCGTGTCGATGGGCATGGCGGATACGATGATGGTATCGAGCGTCGGCGAAGCGGCGATTTCCGGCGTGAGCCTGGTGGACAATGTCAACGTGCTGATTCTGCAGGTGCTCTCCGCGCTGGCGACGGGCGGCGCCGTTGTGGCGAGCCAGTATCTGGGCCGCGGGGATACCCGGAGTGCGCGCAGGGGCGCTTCCCAGCTGTATGCAACGCTGATGATCATCACGGTATCCGTGGCGGCGCTTTGCATCGCGCTTTGCCGTCCGCTGCTGCGGCTGATTTTCGGCGCGATTGATGACGAAGTCATGGGCAATGCGATGACGTATTTTTACCTGAGCGCGGTATCGTATCCCTTTATGGGACTCTATGGCGCGGGCGCGGCGCTTTTCCGCGCGCAGGGCGATAGCAGAACGAGCATGCTCGCCAGTCTGGTGATGAATATCATCAACGTCACTGGCAATGCACTGCTGATTTTTGTATTCGATATGGGCGTTCTGGGCGCGGCGATTGCCACGCTGATCGGGCGCGTTTTCGCGGCGCTGTATGTCACATGGCGGCTGCAGCGCCCGGATAACCTCATGCGCATCGGTTCCCTGCGGGATCTTCTGCCCGATATGCCCTATATCCGGCGGATTCTGTCCATCGGCGTGCCGTCCGGTCTGGAAAACGGCATGTTCCATTTCGGCAAGCTGATTCTGGGCAGCCTGATCAGCACGCTGGGCACGGCGGCGATTGCGGCCAATGCGGTCGCCAATTCGATCGGCAGCATGTGCAACATCCCGGGCAATGCGGTGTCGCTGGCGATGATCCCGGTCGTGGGCAGGTGTATCGGCGCAGGGAAGAAGGACGAAGCGAAGAAGAATGCCGATCAGCTGATGTGGATTGCCTTCTGGGGGCTTGCAGCGACGAGCGTGATTTCGTATGCCGCGATTCCGCATATCACATCCTGGTTCAGCCTGTCGCCGGAGGCGGCGGAGCTGGCTGTCCGGGTCATTCGTTCATTCAACCTGCTGAGCATCCCGTTCTGGGCGACGAGCTTTACGCTGCCCAATGCGCTCCGTTCCGGCGGAGATGCGAAATTCACCATGACGGTCAGCATGTTCAGCATGTGGCTGTTCCGCGTGCTGCTTTGCTATGTGTTTGTCCTGCGCTTTGATATGGGCCTGATGGGCATCTGGACGGGCATGTATATCGACTGGATCTGCAGAACGCTGCTGTTCCTGCTGCGCTACCGCAGCGGCAAATGGATGGAGCACAAGGTCATCTGATACGGAGCGGATGAGGAGAGCCGCCGCTTGAGCTGATGAAAGACGGGGGAGCATGGAGCAAGGAGTAAAGGATATTCTGCTGGGCCGGTATCAGGTCCGCAAGACCCGCCGGCAGAAGGACGCGTTTATCGAATGGGCGTGTATCTATGCCGGTGAGCATGGCGTGCCGGTTTCTGTGGAGGAGAGCGGGCGGTTTGTCCGCTCGCGCAACATCGTCTTCGGCGACGCCGACAACGCGCGCACGATCATCACTGCGCATTATGATACCTGCGCCGCGATGCTGCTGCCGAATTTCTCGACGCCGGGCTGCCTGCCGCTGTTTATTCTTGAGCAGACGATCCTTACGCTGGCGATCGTACTGTGCGGTATGCTGGCGGGCAGGGGCGCGCATGCGCTGATGGCTCCGTGGCTGCATCCGCTGGCGGCGGGTCTGCTTGCGTGGGCGGCCGGCTTTGCCGGTGCGGCGCTTGCGCTGTTTCTGATGCTCGCCGGGCCGGCCAATCGCCACACGGCGAACGACAACACCTCCGGCGTGCTGCTCGTGCTGCTGGCGATGCGGTGCATGAAGGACAGGCCGGATATCGCGTATGTCCTGTTTGACAATGAGGAAAAGGGCCTTTTCGGTTCGCAGGCGTTCATGAAGGCGCATCCGCAGGCGGCGCGGCGCTTCTTGCTGAATCTGGACTGCGTGGGCGACGGCGATACGCTTTTGTATACCGGCATGAAGGGCGGCATGCGCATGCCGCAGGCAAAGCGGATGATGCATGCGCTGGAGGAAACCGCGCCGAAGTATGGCATGAAGACGGTCTTCGGCGATTTCCCGAAATGGATTTATCCGTCGGATCAGATGATCTTCCCCCGCGGCACGGCGATTGCGGCGCTCAAGGGCAAGCGGATTCTGTACATGGACAGGATTCATACGCGCCGGGATACGGTGCTGGAGGAACGGAATATCGAATGCCTGCTGGAGGCGCTGGCGCAGAGCCTCTGAAAAGGCGCTGTGAAGGGCGGGTGGAACGGCGCATAAGGAAGAGGAACGAAGCGCCGCGCATCAAGCTGCAGGCACGCCCGATGGCTCCCTCAGTCAGCTTCGCTGCCAGCTCCTCTCCCGGAGGGAACCTGGATGATAGGCTGCTATTTGTGCTTTGCGTTGTTTTTTGTGTGGCGATGCGCATAATCTGCATCATAAAAAGAGTATCGGGTTTCTGATCCGATACCTTTTATCATTTAGGAAGCTATCATTTCAGCACGACATTCTTCGCGCCGAGCATGCCGATCAGCTCATCCATCAGCGCCTTCGTCGGCGCGATATGGAGCTCCCTGGGCGCGCGCAGCTTGACGCCGCTGGATTCGATATACAGCACCACGGGCTTGTCACCGCGATGGCGCGCGAGCACCGGGCTGACCATCTGAACGGCGCTGTCGCTGGGCAGGCGCAGGTAGAGCGTATTGCCCGGGAGCAGCGTCTGCGCGGCTGCGGGCGCAGCGGTGATCACGCCGTTTTTCTCGGCTTCAATGGATTCGGCATTGGTCAGCAGCGGCTCGACGCTGTCGAGCAGGAGCTTCACGTCGTCGTCCTCGCGGATGGACAGCCTGCCCGTGAGGATCACCGCCGTATCCGGCGCGAGATCCGGGCTGACGCGCTCGAGCACCTTCGGGAAGACGAGGGATTCGATCGTGCCGGTGAGATCCTCGAGCGTCACAAAGCCCATCAGGTTGCCGGCCTTGGTTGCCTTTTGCCGGACTTCGGTGAGCATGCCGCCCATCTGAACGCGCAGTCCGTCGCTGGACAAACCGTGATCCGGCCCCTCGAGCAGCTCGGCGAGCTTGGCCGTGTCCATACTCATGCGCGAGAGCGAAGTCGTGTAATCGCTCAGGGGATGGCCGGTGATGTACAGGCCGGTGACGGCCTTTTCGTGGCTCAGGCGCGTGCGCAGCGGGAAGTCCGGAATCTTCGGCAGCGGCGGATTGACGTCCTCGAGCATGCCGTCGCCGAAAAGCGACATCTGTCCGGCGATGTTGCTCCTGCGCGTGCGGTTTGCGCCGTCGAGCGCGGCCTCGTAGACCGCCATCAGCTGCGCACGGTTTGCGCCCGTGCAGTCAAACGCGCCGGCGAGGATCAGCGATTCCACCACGCGCTTGTTGACCAGATCGGAGGAAAGGCGCTGGCAGAAATCGAAGATGTCCTTGAACGCGCCGGAACGCCTGCGGATGTCGATGATGGAATCAATCGCTTTCTCTCCGCAGGATTTGATCGCGCCCAGGCCGAAGCGGATGCCGGGCAGGCCCTCTGCGTTTTTGCCCACGGAGAATTTGCGGCCCGACTGGTTGATGTCCGGCGGGAGCAGCGGGATGCCGTGCTTGCGGCAGTACTGCGAATACTCAGCAACCTTGCCGCTGTCGGAGGAGACGGAATTAAGGAGCGCAGCGAAGAACTGCACGGGGTAGTGGCGCTTGAGCCAGCCCGTGCGCACAGCGACGACGCCGTAGGCCGCGGCGTGGGACTTGTTGAACGCATAGGAAGCGAAGGCCGTCATCTCATCGAAGAGCTGGCTGGCGATATCCGCGGGGATGCCGTTGCGCACGCAGCCGGGCACGGTGATTTCGCCGTCCTCAATCATACCGTTGATGAAATATTCGCGCTCCTTGGCCATGACGTCGTGCTTCTTTTTGCTCATTGCGCGGCGCACGAGGTCGCTTCGGCCGTAGGAATAGCCGGCCAGATCGCGGACGATCTGCATGACCTGCTCCTGATAGACCATGCAGCCGTAGGTGACGTCGAGGATGGGCTTGAGTCTGGGATGCAGATACTGAATGGTATCCGGGTTGTGCTTGCCCTCGATATACCGGGGAATCGAATCCATCGGGCCGGGGCGATAGAGCGAGATGGCGGCGATGATATCCTCGAAGTTCTGGGGCTTCATGTTCGAGAGGAACGCGCGCATGCCGCCGGATTCCAGCTGGAATACGCCGTCCGTTTCGCCCTCGGAGATCATGTCGTAAACCGCTTTGTCGTCCAGCGGAATGTCCTCGGCCTTCATATTGACGCCGCTGTCGCGCATCAGGTCGAGCGCGTCGCGGATGACGGTCAACGTGCGCAGCCCCAGAAAGTCCATCTTCAGAAGACCCAGCCGTTCGATTGTGCCCATCGGGAACTGGGTCGTGATGACCTCGTCGTTGCGCTGGAGCGGGACATACTCGGTGACGGGCTTGTCGGTGATGAGCACGCCTGCCGCATGCGTCGAGGCATGGCGCGGCATGCCCTCAAGGCTGCGGCTCATGTCGATCAGCTTTTTGACGCGCTCGTTTTCCGCATAGTTCTTCTTGAGCTCCGGCGAGATCGTCAGCGCGCGCTCGAGTGTCATGTTGAGCTCAAAGGGGATGGACTTTGAAACCGCGTCCACCTCGGCGTAGGGATAGCCCAGAACGCGGCCGACGTCGCGCACGACCGCGCGCGCGGACATCGTACCGAAGGTGATGATCTGGCTGACGTGATCCGCGCCGTATTTGCGGGCGACGTAATCGATAACCTCCTGCCTGCGCTCATAGCAGAAATCCACGTCGATATCGGGCATGGACACGCGCTCGGGGTTGAGGAATCGCTCGAAGAGCAGGCTGTATTTGAGCGGATCGAGCTGCGTGATATGCAGGCAGTAGGCGACAATCGAGCCCGCGCCGGAGCCGCGTCCCGGGCCGACGACGATGCCCTGGCTGCGGGCATAGTTGATGAAGTCCCAGACGATGAGGAAGTAATCGACGTAGCCCATCTTGGTGATCACGCCGATTTCGTATTCCATGCGCTCGCGCGCTTCGGCGGTGATGGGCTGATACAGCTCGGAAAGCCCCTCCTCACAGAGTCTTCGCAGCATCTGCTCGCTGGTTTCGCCCGGCGCAGTGGGATAGCGCGGCAGCTTGGTCACGCCGAATTCGAAATCGACCTGACAGCGATGCGCGATTTCCTGCGTGCGCTCGAGGGCCTCGGGCCAGGCGGCAAAGAGCTGCTTCATTTCCTCCTCGCTCTTGACGAACAGCTCGCTGGTCTCATGGCGCATGCGGTTTGTGTCGTCGAGCGTCTTGCCCGTCTGGATACACATGAGAACTTCCTGCGCTTCGGCGTCCTCCCGGCGCAGGTAATGGCAGTCGTTGGTGGCGATAAGGGGGATGCCGGTCGCCTCGCTCACGCGGACGAGCTCGGGCAGCGCGCGCTTTTCGTCCTCCAGACCGTGATTCATCAGCTCGATGAAGTAATTCCCCTTGCCGAAGAGCGCCTCCATTTCCTTTGCATGCGCGCAGGCCGCTTCGAAATGGCCGTCCAGCAGGAGCTTGTTCAGCTTGCCGGAAAGGCACGCGCTCGATGCGATCAGGCCGCCCGAGTATTTGCGCAGCAGCGCCATGTCGATGCGCGGGCGGTAGTAATAGCCGCGCGTCCATGCCTCGCTGACCAGATGCGTGAGGTTTCTGTAGCCCTCCATGTTTTCGCACAGCAGGATCAGATGGCTGGTCGAGCGCATGCCAAGGCCCGGACTGCGGTCGTCCATGTTGTCGCAGACGTAGACCTCACAGCCGATGACCGGATGGATGCCGCGCTTTTTGGCTTCGGTGTAAAAATCAATCACGCCGTACATGGCGCCATGATCGGTGACGGCGCAGGCGTCCATGCCCAGCTCCTTGATGCGGTCAAGCAGCGGGCCTATGCGGTTGGCGCCGTCCAGCAGGCTGTATTCGGTATGCAGATGCAGATGTGCAAAGGCCATGGAAAGCTCCTTTATGGTGCGTCGTTGAAGGAAAGCGTGGCGAGGATGGGGAGGACGCGCGCCGGCGGCATATTCGTTTCGAAGACGATCTGCAGGGTTTCGTCCCAGGTTTCGCAGGAATACCAGGTTTCGACGCCGTGCTCGCCTTCGACATGAGCAAGGTAACAGATGAAACGCCTGCCGCCAAAGTCGCGCATGCGCACGTCGGCTGCGCCTGCGCGCATGTAATGGGAGACGACGCTTCGCGCATCGTGGTCGGCAAGGCGGTCGCCTGTCTCGTTATCGTAGCAGAAGAGATACAGGATATCTTCGTTGCCGGCCAGCGCAGCGGCGTAGAGCGCGTTTCCTCCGGCCATCAGGTTTTCTTCTGTGTGATCAAAAAGGCGGAAGTCCTGCGGAACAGACAGGGTGAACCCGAATTCCGGAAAGGCCATTTCCTGACCGCCTGAAAGCGGCTCGATGCTCCGTTCGTCGATGGCGCGCAGAATCAGCGCGCCGCCTGCGCCCAGCAGAAAACACGCGATCAGCGCCGCGATATAGAGGATCACATTCTTTTTGCTCATGTTCTTCTCCGGCTAGAGATAATAAATCAATTATATTGTACGATTCGCAAAGGAAAAAGTCAACGATTGCGGCCTGCTCTCAGATGTGGTATGATAGACTTAACTATGCAAGCGATGAAATGGCAGGATCGCAGGAAGGAGGACACGTATGGCGTTTTGTTCGTTTGATGAAACCGCCGCGCTGTTTGACGCTACGCCTGTGGAGAATATGTTTATTGCTGAATACATGCTTCGCGCTCCGGGAGAGTTTGTGAAGGTCTATCTGTATGGCCTGATGCATTGCTACCATCCCAACGCGAGGATGAGCCTTGCGTCCATGGCGCGCGATCTGGATGTGCCGCTGGAGGACGTCGAGCGCGCCATGCGCTATTGGGAGAGAGAGGGCCTTGTCCGCAGGACGGGCGATAACCCCGTGCGCTATACCTATATAAACCTCAAGCAGCTGACGCTGACCCGCGCGGAGAAGCCGGGCGAGCAGCTGTACAACCGCCATTTTATGGACGAGGTGCGCCGCGCGCTGGATGCGCAGACGCTGGGCGATCAGGACTTCGAAACCATTCTGGACTGGATTGAGGTCTATGAACTGACTGAAGAGGTCGTGATCATGCTCCTGCAGAGCGAGAAGCGCCGCAGCCGCACGGGCCGCGTGTCCGTGAAGATCGCCGACGGCGTCGCGCGCGAATGGGCGCAGGGCGGCGTGCGCACGGTCGAGGATGCGGAAAAGATGCTGATCCTCAGCGGCGAGCGCGAGCGCGAGCTGAGGCGCCTGCTGGCGCGCCTTGGCATGAAGCATGCGCCCAGCGAGGATGAAAAGGCGCTGTATAAGAAGTGGATCGACGAATGGGGCTTTACGCCGGAGGCGATTCAGGAGGCCTGTAGGGAAACGACCAAGGGCACGCCGACGATGGCCTATCTCGACGGTATCCTGCTGCGGCAGCATCAGCTTGGCCGCCATGACGCGGCGCAGCTGCTCGGCGGCATCATGACCGAAAAGACGGCGAGGGACTTTGCGCGCGAGGTGCTCGCCGGTCTTGGCCGCACGGGCGTCACGCCGACCGCGGAGGATCTCAGCCTGATCGAGAGCTGGCGCGCATCGGGCAGCAGCGACGCGCTGATTCTCCTTGCCGTGGCGGCTGCGCACAGGCGCAGGGACGGCGGCAGCATGGACGACGTGGGGAACTGGCTGGAAACCTGGAAGCGCCAGGGCCTGACCACGCCGGAGGCCGTCAGCGCCGATACCAACAGGAAAAAGGCGCTTAACGCGCAGCTGCGGGAGATTTACGAAGCGGCGGGCGTTGAGAAAAAGACCAATCAGCCGGATCGCGAACTGCTCTGCCGCTGGATGGGCGAGATGGGCATGTCGATGGAACTGGTGCTTCTGGCCGCGCAGTATGCGCGCGGAAGCGGCGCGCCGATGATGACGGCGAACCGTATTCTCGCCGACTGGCAGCGCGCGGGCATTGCGAGCGTCGAAGCCGCGCGAGCGGAGCACGAATCCCATATGAGACTGGCAGGACAGAAGAATAGTAGCAATGTTTTGCATACTAACGGGAACATGCAAAGACATCAGTATACAGATAAAGAATACAGAAACCTGATTACTGATCTAGATGAGGAGGATACCTAATGCTAAGCCGTGAAAATGTTACTCGCGAGGTACTCTCTAGTCTGGAGAATCAGCGTGCAGTCAACCTCATGGAAGAAAAACGCAGGCGTGCCGAGGCGGAGGAAAAAAGCCCCGCCGTGCGCGCGCTGCTTGCCGAGCGCCAGCAGATGTTCTTTGCCGGTATGCGCGGCGCGTTTGCCTCGCCGGATAAAGCGAAGGAAATCTCGCAGAACATGGAATCGCGCATGCAGGAGATCAACAAGGGCCTGCGCGGCGCGCTTCTTGCCGCCGGTTTCCCACAGGATTATCTCCAGCCGGTCTATCGCTGCAGCGCATGCCGGGATACGGGCTATGTCGGCGAGCCGGTGCATGAGATGTGTGGATGTTTAAAGCGTGCGGTCCTTGCCAGACTATATCAGTCTGAGGGACTACAGGGGCTGGAAAAGGAGAATTTTGCTGCATTTAACGAGAATATTTTCCCTGATGAACCTATTGAGGGGCGTAAGAGTACGCAGCGTGGATATATTGTAAAACTCCGAAAGCGTTGTGAGGATTATGCAAATACGTTTGCACCGGGAGAGGGAAAGGGATTGCTTTTGTGCGGCCGTTCTGGCCTGGGCAAGACGTTCCTGATGAACTGCATCGCCCAGCGCGTCCTTGAACGGGGATATTCCGTCGTCGTGGTGTCGGCGTATAAGCTCATCGAGGCGATGCGCCGTTTCCAGTTCGGCGAGGAAGGCATGGATCAGGTGCAGGATATGCTCTCCTGTGATCTGCTGTGTATCGACGATCTGGGCAGCGAGCCGATGCTGCGCGGTATTACCATCAGTTCGCTCTATCACATAATTAATGAGCGCCGAAATACCAATCGTGCATTAGTCGTGACGACAAACTGCGATCCAAAACAATTAGAAGAAACGTATGATCAACGTATTGCGGCAAGACTTTGTGACACTGGTCGTATGCAGATTTTTGAGTTTGTCGGCGTGGACGTCCGCCGCTTCGCCGGCAGGTAAATCACAGATAGCCCCGGATGCTGTGCGCCAGCTGCTCCTCCAGATGGATCAGCCGCTTGCATACGTCCTTGGCGCTCTCGTCTGCCGCCTTGTACTGGTTCAGGTATTTGGACAGGGACTTGACGCCCATGTTGCACCCGTCGGTCATCAGATCTGCAATCGTATGATCGGAGGGGTCGACGGTCAGCTCCAGATTGGTCTTGAATGCCGACATCGTTTTGGCCATGATGCCGGGCTCCTTGCCCTCGTCGTGGAAGCGCTCAAGCGCCTGCTGTAGCTCGGTCTTCAGCTTCTCGTGTTCCGCTTTGCTCTGGCGCAGCTGCCTGCGCAGCTGAATGTCCTGTACGCGGGGGAGAACGTCGTCGATGGACGACACGCCCATCCTGACGCCGGCGTCGCATTCGCGAAGCAGACGGACGGTATCCTGTTCAATCATGAAATAGCCTCCTTTTCGGTTGTGTCTGCAGTATGCCCCGAATGAGGAGAGAAGATGAGGCGGATGATGATCTACCTTGAATCCATGACCTTTCCCGATGCCGAAAGCGAAACCTCATATATCATGGGAATCCGCAGAACGTGCTATTCGTCGTTTTATCCGTTCAAGATTCTCTCGCGCAGGCAGTTTGCGCGGATTGACTTCGAACCGGTGACGATCCTCTACGGCGGCAACGGAACGGGAAAATCCACTGCGCTGCATGTGATTGCGGAAAAGGCGCGGCTCGAGCGCGAAGCGCCGTTCAACAGAACGAGCTTTTTTGACGATTATGTCGGCATGTGCCGTCTGGAAGCGCGGCGCGCGATTCCTGCGGGCAGCTGCATCATCACCAGCGACGACGTGTTTGACCATATGCTTTCCCTGCGGGAGCTCAATGACGGAATCGACCGTAAACGGGAGGACGTCTTCGAGGAGTACATGGAGGCAAAGCATGCGAGGTTTCAGCTTTCCTCGATGGAGGATTATGACCAGCTGAAAAAGGTGGTCCGCGCAAGAAAGCGTACCCAGTCCCGCTATACGCGCGAGGAGCTGGGCATGAACGTGCGCACGTTTTCCAACGGAGAGAGCGCCTTTCGGTATTTCACCAACAGGATCACGGAAGACAGGCTCTATCTGCTCGACGAGCCGGAGAACAGCCTCTCGCCTGAACGTCAGATGGAACTGTGCCGGTTTATTTTCGACAGCGCGCGCTTCATGGGCTGTCAGTTTGTAATCAGCACACATTCTCCGTTTCTTCTGTCCATGCCCGGTGCAAAGATCTATGACCTGGACAGCGACCCGGTGGACGTGCGGAGATGGACGGAGCTGGGCAACGTCCGCGCATATTATGCATTTTTCCGCGAGCATCAGAATGAGTTTGAGGATTAAAAAACGGCCGCTTCCCAAATGACTTTGCAGTGTGAAGGCATTTGGGAAGCGGCATGTTTTTACGCAGGTTTCCCTTCGATAAATCAACAGCCGGAGCATGGTCTGCTCCGGCTGTTTTATTGTGGTTTACAGAAGACCCGCAGCCTGAAGCTGGGAACGCAGGTTGTGCGTCGCGCCCTCGAGCGACGTATAGTCGATCGGCGAGATCGACAGAAGCGTCTGCACGGTGGTGATGGCGATGTTGATCTGCCTGCGCGTATCGTTGCTGATATACGGCGAAGAGCCGACCAGCTGATAGGCGGTGTAGGTCAGGTTATAGGCGTCCGTGACCAGCGCTTCGAGCTCGCTGGGCGCCTGAGACGAGGTGAATTCGTCGTGCAGCTGGCAGATGTGATTGGCGATGTCGTCCTGGCTTTGCAGGGTTGCGAATTCGCCGAGATACTTGCGGATGGTGCTGCCGTAGCTGCCGATGGCGTTGTACAGCGGATGTCCGCGGGGAATGAGCACGATGCCGCGGTTGTCGACGACGTCGCCCGGGCAGTATTCCGTGGCCAGAAGGCCGGAATCCGTGCAGACGGAAACCTGCTTGTGCATGCTGCAGTAGGAGGTGGGCACGCTGCCCTCATACCAGTAGTCCGTGATCGTCTTGTAGCCGCTCACGTCGTTGTAGCATGCGTCGGTCGCCAGCTGTCCGCTGACGCCGCAGGTCGTCACGCGCACGAGACCGTAGTCCGCAGGCGTTCCGTCGATGATTTCGCGCGAGTCCAGCCCCTTGGCCTTGTGGATGCGCTCCATGAATTCCTGCCAGAGCGGAGCCGCGGCATTGCCGCCCGTCGCCTTGGAGGAAAGGGCCTTGTAGTTGTCGTGGCCAATCCACACGGAGCCGGAGTACCAGCCCGTCATGCCGGCGAAGAAAACGCCCTTGCTGTCGGAATTGGTGCCTGTTTTGCCGGCGACGACCTGCGAGGAGATCTTTGCTTTCGTGCCGGTGCCGCTTTGCACCGCGCCCTTGAGCATATCCACGACGAGATAGGCTGTAGAAGGCTTGAAGACCTGATGGCGGTCCTGCTGCTGATGCATGTCCACGACGAGATTGCCGTTGCTGTCGAGGATCCGGGAGAAGGAGAGCGGCTGCTGGTAGACGCCTTTGTTGGCAATCGTGCCGAAGGCGACCGCCATCTGAACCGGCGTGATGCCGGAAGAGCCCAGCGCCAGACCGAAGGGGTCTGGGTTGATGTTTGAATCGCTGACGCCCATCAGGCGCAGGTATTCGACCGAGCGGCTTACGCCGACATAGCTCATCAGGATCTGCGCAGCAGAGGTGTTGTGCGAATTGATCAGCGCGTTGCGGAAGCTCTGGGGCCCCTTGTATCCGCCGCCGCCATAGTTCTGCGGCCATGCGTCCTTGCCGGCGGAATCCTTCCAGCCGGGGATCGGCACGGGCATGTTGTAGGCGATAGACGCGGGGGAGGCGCCCAGATCGATGGCCGGGGCGTAGACCGTCAGCGGCTTGATCGAGGAGCCGACGGGCATATTCATGTCGCTGGCGCGGTTGAGCGTCTTGCGTGCGGTCGGCTTGTATCTGCCGCCGACGATCGCCTTCAGCTCGCCCGTCCTGTAATCGTATACGCAGGCGGCGGCCTGCGGCTGCTCGATTTCGGTGTAGGTGCCGTCGCTGTTGCGCGCCTGATAGACCTTGTCGGATGGATCGCGCAGGCGGGGATAATCGTCCCAGGAGGCCAGCGTTTCTTCGACAAGCTCCTGAATTTCGGTGTCCAGACACAGGTATACGCTGTAGCCGCCGGTACGCAGCTTGTTTTCCATGGCATAGCGGTTGGCGGAGGTATCCTCCAGACCGCCGAGTTCCAGGAACGTATCCACGACGTCGCTGATCGCGTATTCGACGTAATGCGGATAGGCGTACATGTCCGTCGAGGCCGGTGAGGTTTCCAGCACATAGGCGGTGGAGGTATCCAGCGCAGCCTGATATTCCTGCGTGGAGATCATGCCGTTCTCGCGCATCTGGCGCAGGACGTAGTTGGTGCGGTTATTGGTGATGTCTGCGGTTTTACTGCCTTCCGTATTGCGGGTGTAGAAGTTGCGGCGCGGGTTGTAGTAGTTCGGGCTTCTGGTCATGCCGGCGAGCATCGCACATTCGCGCAGGGTCAGCTCGCTGAGCTCCTTGCCGAAATAACCATACGCCGCAACCTTGACGCCGTAGTAGCTTCCGCCCAGGAAGATCGTGTTGAGATAGCTCTCCAGAATCTGGTCTTTCGTGTAGCGCGTTTCCAGCTCCATCGCCAGATACGCCTCCTGCAGCTTGCGCTTGTAGCTCTGCTCGCTGGAAAGAACCGTCATCTTGATCAGCTGCTGCGTGATCGTGGAGCCGCCCTGCGAAGAGCCGGTCGTCAGGTTCGTAACCAGCGCGCCGACAATACGCTTGACGTCCACGCCGTTGTGCTCATAAAAGCGCGCATCCTCGACGGCGATGAAGGCGTTTTGCAGCATCTGCGGAATCTCGTCGATGGAGACCATGACGCGGTCCTCGGTGCCTTTGTAGTCCGTGATCAGGTTGCCCTTGCTGTCATAGATGAAGGAGGTTTTGTCCTGTGCATCGAGCGCGGCCAGATTGAGCGTCGGCGCCGTATCGACATAGGCTTTTGCGATGCCGACCAGCGCGCCGCCAAGCGCCAGGCAGATGCACAGAATCAGGATGATGGACAGGTTGATCGTCGAGACGGCGACGCTGAGCAGGAAATTCGGGTTTTTTGTCCTCGGGCGGAAGATGGAATGCGGACGTTCATCGTGCGAAGACTTCTTCTTTCCCGAGGCTTTTTTCTTTTTGCTCACAGTGGGTTCGGGCATGCGGGATACATGAACCTTCTGCGTGTCGCCGATCGAGGCGGGCATGTGGAGCTGGGTTTTATCCATCGCGCCGCCGGCTTCCTGTGCAGGCTCTGCGGAAGCCAGGGGCACGTTTTTCTTTGGCAGTTTGTTTTCGGGTTCGTCGCGTTTGGACATGGTGTTCCTCCTTGTAAAAAGGGGTGGTCATTCTCACTCCATCCTATTATATCACACAATTCCGCTCTTCGCATTACAAATGCAAATTTGCAGCGGGATTTGAATATAAGACGAGGGGAGGGATCGGATGACTGCCATTCAGTTGAAAAAATACGAAAGAAGAGCGTCCAGGCGGCGCCTGCGCAGGAGATTCGTGCTGCTGGTCCTTGTCCTGATTTCGGTCTTTTTGGCGATTGACAGGAATTTTAAGCCGGTTGTGTTTTCTCTGGCAGAGGCGAAATCCGCTGCCATGGCCGCGCAGGCGCTTTCACGCGCGCTGGCGGATGCGCTCGGCGACGGCGTGGGCTATGACGAGCTGATGAATGTCCGCCTGGATGAAAAAGGGCAGGTTGCTTTGCTTTCTGCCAATACGATGCGGATGAATCGTCTTGCGCAGAAGGCAGGCGAGGCGGCGCTTTTGCGTCTTTCAGGAATGACCAGCGAACGTGTGATGGTACCGCTCGGCGCTGCGCTGGGCATGACGCTCTTTGCCGGCAGCGGGCCGGGCATACCGGTTTCGATCGTGCCGATCGGTTCGATCAATACGGATTTTGCGACGGAATTTGAGGCGTGCGGCATCAACCAGACGCGGCATAAGGTATATCTGCAGGTTTCCGCAAGCATCCGTATTGTCATTCCGACGGGAGCAAAAACGACGCAGGTATCCGCCAATATGCTGGTTGCCGAGTCCATTATTGTCGGAGGCGTACCGGATGGATTTGTCGGATACAACCTCGGCGAGGAGGAACTGAATATGGTGCCCTGATCCGGTCGGGAAGTGGCGAAGAAAGGCAGTAGGCAGATGATTCTAAAATGACTGCGGATGCGTATATATGAAAAGTAGGGTGTTTCTTTGGAAAATAACAAAAATAGATATTTATATCTAAAGAAGACTGTGTTATAATGATTGAAATGGATAGATACATCCAAATAATTGACAGATGCTGACGGAGGAATTGGAATGGATAGGGTTCGGGTAGTCGTTGCGGACGACAATGCGCAGTTGAGGGAAACGATTCAGGCGTTTTTGTGCCAGCAGGAGGGGATAGAGGTACTCGGCACCGCTGCAAATGGGATTGAGGCGATTAAGCTGATTGAGGAAAGCGAGCCGGATGTTCTGATCTGTGATATGATCATGCCTCAGATGGATGGATATGCTGTTTTGGAACGGTTGAGTGAAATGAATCTGAAACGCCGTCCCGGCGTGATTGCGCTGACTGCACTAGGACGAGATGATTTTGTTGCCAGGGCTGTGAATCTGGGCGTCTGCTACTATATGATTAAGCCGTTTGATTATATGCTGCTGACTCAGCGGGTATATGAAGCGGCTGGAGCCGGGATTCAGGCGGAACGGATTGGCGACCGCATGCGCCGTGAGCGCGAGGCGGATCCTGCGGAAAGCCTTGAGGAACGCATCGCCAATCTGTTTCTGACCGTTGGCATCCCCGCCCACATCAAGGGATATCAGTATCTGCGCGAGGCGGTGAAGATGGTGATCGACAATCCCGACCTGATGGGACGGATCACAAAAGAGCTCTATCCCGGCATCGCACACCGGTTTGGCACGACCAGCAGCAAGGTAGAAAGGGCGATCCGGCATGCTATAGAGGTCGCGTGGAACCGGGGACGAATCGAGGCGCTTGACGAGGCGTTCGGACGAAATGTGTGCAGTTTGGATGATAAGCCGACGAATGGGGAGTTTATCGCGCTGGTCAGTGATAGGCTTAGAATTAAGGAATCTGCGTAATAGCTCAAAAAGTGGGATATCGGGCTAGAAGGGGAGTGAATTTTTCTTTTAAAAACCAATAAAAATGACCATAATCCAATGAATAAAATAGTATAAAAACATACTGTTTTCGGTCGATAAATTGCTTTATCTCTCATAATTAAAAATCGGGCCGACGAAGAACCTGTTTGTCGGTTTGAAGGGAGAAAAGCTTATGAATATAGAAAAGATGATCGGTGTCTACGTCGAATACTGCCGCAGTGAAATGCTGCGTCCAAAGACCATAGAGGCCTATAAGCAAGGGCTATATCTCTTCGCGGCATGGCTCAAGGAGAATGAAAACGTCACAGACTTTGAAGCCGTGAAAGACGTCATGATCCGGCGATACATGCTTGATCTGCAGAACAGAGGCAAGTATACATTCTCCGCAGACAGAAAGCAGGAGATGATCAACTGTCCGACGCATCGCCGTGATTATAATCAGAAGCTCAGCAACATCACGATCAACAATTATCTCCGATATATCCGCACGTTCTTTGCATGGCTGCTTGAGATGGAGTATATCGAGAAGACACCCATGAAGAAAGTGAGGCTGCTCCCGCAGGAACGGCCTCCCAAAGAATATTTGGAAGATTATGAGGTCAAGCGGCTGCTGCAAGTGCTGAACACAGATTTGTTTGTGGAGTACCGGGACAAGACGGTCATGATGATTATGCTTGACAGCGGCACAAGGTTGGGAGAGACACTTTCGGTTGAAACGGAGCAGATTGATTTGATGGAGAAGTCGATCCTGCTGCCTGCTGAAAAGACAAAAGGCCGCAAGACGCGGACAGTGTTCTTTTCTCAGAAAACAGAAAAGGAACTGCGTAAGTGGCTCAAATACAAAGAGCGTTACTGCAGTTCCGATTATGCATTTCCGATCCGAAGCACTGGGCGGCCCATGACTGTTTCGCAGTATGGCACGAATTTCAGAAAGTATGTGGTCAGGGCCGGGATTACGAAGAAGGTATCGCCGCATACTCTGAGAAATAACTTTGCAAAGCGCTGCTTGCTCAGCGGCATGGACATCTACACACTTAGCCGCATTCTAGGTCATTCAAGTGTGAAGGTGACGGAGAGAAACTATCTTGACGTCAAGGATGAGGAATTGAAGGAGAAGTATCTGGAGCATAGTCCGATCAACAATATTTATCATAGGTGAATTGAGGGGAGAAGCTTGAGGGCTTCTCCTTATTTTCGTCTACAGAACAAGCAATCAAGGTGTAATGAACTTAGAATCTTCTTTAAATCATCTTTGACGCATCTGCGAAACAAGATTGACGCAACTTCTGAACATCTTTGGATCAACTTTTGAAGGCATGCGCAGGGAAGGTGTGTTTACAACATACATCAGGCTGAAGAAAAAGGAAAGATTATAAAAACATGTACCATTAAAGTGACTGGACAAAGGAGGCGCTGTTGTATACTGTGATCACAACGAAGGGAACAAAACCTTCAAACAAAAAACGACAGGGGCAAGCCCCGGAAAGAAAGAGGAAAGCATTATGACTACCATCCAGATTAACCACAAGAACAGCACCATCGAGATGACCAAAAAGTTCTACACCGAATCCTGTAAGTACGGTTCGGAAGCGTACAAGGCGCTTCAGGAAGTCCGCCGCGATTATCCCGGTTATAAGCCGGTCGTTGCTAAGACCAAGAAGAGCGGCACGAGCGACCCTTTCAAGGGCCTGAACTACGAGTACATGGAACTCTACATTATGAAGCATGACGATGAAGAGCAGAGCATCATGGCTGAATTCAAGATGCTACGTGCAGAGGATGATTTGTCTCTGGCGATGGATGCGGAGTCGGAATCCTATCTGACGATTCGCAACTGGTTCCTTGAGCAGTATCCGGCAGTCCGCGAGTTCCATGAGAAGCGTGAACAGGTAGTCGGCAATATCCGTATGAAGAAGGAAGCGGAAAGACTGGCGAGGCTGGAGGCTGCGAAGAACGCCCGCCGTGAAAAGCTGCTGGCCCTGATTGCGTAACTGAGTGAGAGATAATAGGAGGATATGAATTATGAAGAATACGCTGAAGCTGAATCATGAGAACCGCACCATCGTGATGGACCGCACGTTTGCCAAGCGCTCTGAGAATACCCGCAGTGAGGAATATGCGCATCTTCAGCAGGTTCGTCAGGACTATCCGACGTATGAGGTAATCAGGCGTCAGATTAGGACGAATCCCAAGAAGGAAAGCTACAAGGGCCTGACCTATGAATACATGGAGGACTATATCCTGACCCATGGCAGCGCGGAAGACATCCGAAAGAATCTGGCAGAATATGAAGAACTGCTTCTGTTGTCCGAGTGCCATAGCCGCTCCCGTCGCTATCCGGCTATTAAACGTTGGTTCTTGGAGATGTATCCGGAAGTTGTTACCTACGGTTCTGCTGAAGAGAGGCCGAAGATTCTTCAGATTGGAGAAAAGAGAGCATCTTGAAAAATAGAATAAAACTTCCATCCCATATTCCGAGACGAAGACCAGTTTGGTTCTTCGTCTTTTTATATTTGGATGGACTTGTAGGAAATTACTTCTAGGTTATTCTAATAATCAGAGAAGGTATGAATGATTTGTACGTGCTGTTTATTTAGCGCTTTGTGACATATTCTGCTTTATCTGTTGACGTTCATTTGATTTACATGATAGTTTTCGAGTTGAAAAGTGGAGTGTAATCATGTATAGAGGAGGTATAAACATGGAAGAAAGAGTTTTTGAAGGACTGGAATATCTGATTTCGTATCCGAAAGGATTTCAGGAAGACAAGGAGTATCCGTTGGTGATCTTTTTGCACGGTGCTGGAGCCCGTGGAAAAACAATGGAGCGTCTGCGAAAGACTTCCAGTGTTCAAAATCTTCTGAAACGGCAGGATACAAGAGGCTATATTCTTCTTGCACCCTTTTGCAAAAGAGGGGACTGGAACGAATGGATGGCAATGCTGATCCGTTTAGTAGAAGTATATCGTGAGATTCCGTATATCGATGAAACACGTATCCATCTGACCGGGAACAGTATGGGTGGCTATGGGACTTGGACGCTTGCGACACTGTATCCCTATTGGTTTGCGTCCGTGATGCCGATTTGTGGTGGTGGCATTAGCGGATTTGCCAAGAACCTTGTGGGGCTTCCTATTCGCGCTTTTCATGGCTTACGTGACAAAAATATAGATCCAATCGAGAGCTTACAGATGGCCAAAGCGGTGAATTTGTTCGGCGGTCATGCTGAGCTGATCCTTTTCCCTGAACTTGAGCATAATTGCTGGGATGCGGTCTATTCTGACGAAAAAAACTACGATTGGTTGTTTTCCTTTACTGCCCGACCGGATGAATTCGTGATAGAGGAATTATCTGGTGCATACTACGGATAAAAAAGCGAGATGAAATAATCTGCATTATTTATTGACAGGTATCGTATTACCTAACGAATGGGTATAGTACAATAATTGATTTGTACGTGCTGTTTATTTAGCGCTTTGTGACATGTTCTGCTTGATCTGTTGACGCTCATCTGATTTGCATGATAGTTTTCGAGTTGAAAAGTGGAATGTAATTATGTGTAAAAAGAGTATAGGATCATGTGCAAAGGGGGCATATAGATGGAACTTCAATGGAGTAAGAAGGTTTGTGCATGTGGCAAGGCACATGTGACGACGGTGGATGAAGTGATCGTTGGCTACGGAGTGATCAGCCAGATTCCGCGATTGCTTGAGAAATACGGAAGCAAAAAGCCATTCATTCTTGCAGACTGCAATACATATCAGGCGGCGGGAAAGTGCATATGTCAGATGCTTGCAGATAACGGCATTGCCTATGGTAGCTATGTCTTCCCGCAGACGGCGCTTGAGCCGGACGAAGCGGCTGTCGGCGCTGCGGTTATGCATTTTGATCATAGCTGCGATCTGATCATCGGCGTGGGTTCCGGCGTCATCAACGATATCGGCAAGATCCTCAGCCGCACGTCCGGCAGGAAGTACATCATCGTTGCGACGGCCCCCTCGATGGACGGCTATGCTTCGGCGACGTCGTCCATGTCGATGGATGGTCTCAAGACGTCGCTGAATTCCCGCTGTGCGGATGTGATCATCGGCGATATCGATATCCTCAAGCATGCGCCGGAACACATGCTCAAGGCGGGCCTTGGCGACATGCTGGCCAAATACGTGAGCATCGCCGAATGGCGCATTGCGCATCTGATCACAGGCGAATACTACTGCGAGACGGTGGCGGATCTGGTGCGCACGGCGCTGAAAAAGTGCGTGGATAACGCCGAAGGGCTGCTGCGCAGGGACGATGCGGCGATTGAAGCGGTCTTCGAGGGACTTGTGATCGGCGGCGTGGCGATGGCCTATGCGGGCGTGTCCCGTCCGGCTTCGGGCGTAGAGCATTATTTCTCGCACGTCTGGGACATGCGCGGACTGGAGTTCGGCACGCAGGTCGATCTGCACGGCATCCAGTGTGCTGTGGGTACGCTGCTTGCCGCGCAGCTGTATGAGCATATCCGTACATATAAGCCCGATGAAGAAAGGGCGAAAGCATTTGTGCAGGCGTTTTCCTATGATGCATGGAAGGAAGAGCTGCGCGCGTTCCTCGGCAAGGGCGCGGAGGCAATGATCGCGCTGGAAGCCAAAGAGGGCAAGTATGATCCCTGCGGACATGCTGCGCGCTATGGGATCATTGACGAGCATTGGGAGGACATTCTGAAGATTCTTGAGGAAGAGCTGCCTTCCGCCAAGGAGATCGAAAAGATCCTTGATACCATCGGCATCTGTGGTGATCCGCAGGTTCTTGGCGTCAGCAAGGCACAACAGAAGCTGTCCTTCCAGGCGACGAAGGATATCCGCGATAAGTATGTGCTCTCCCGCCTTGCGTGGGATCTGGGTATTTTAGACGAACTCTGTGATACCATCTGAATATGAGATTCCCTGCATGCGGCTTAAAACTGCATGCAGGGAATTATTGTATGCTCACTTCTTCTTGCTGCGTTTGTATTCCGACGGCGTCATGCCGGTGCGCGCGCGGAAGGCATTGATGAACGAGGACATGCTGTGGAAGCCGGAGGAATCAAAGGCGAAGGTGACGCTCTTGCTTTCCTTGAGCAGGTTCTTGGCGTAGTCCACCTTGCGGTTGACGAGGTATTCGGAGAGCTGGATATTGTAGTATTGCTTGAAGATCCTGCTGACGTACTCTCTGCTATAATAGAAATGCTGTGCAATTTCAGAAACCGTATTCAGCGTCTGGAAGTTGCAGTCGACGTACTCACGCAGCGCGCGCACGTTTTCAGGGATGTCTGCGATGCGGTTGCTGTTCACATCGGAGTGATTGGCAATCAGGTGAAACAGTTGGGTCACATGGCTGTAAGCCAGCAGTGCAGCGTCGTTTTCGTCCGCGCGCAGGACAGATTTCAGCTTTTCCAGCAGATAGTAGAATTCTGCACGGTACTGCGGCTTGATGTGATGGAAGGAGGCGTGTTTCTCTGCAAAGAATGCAGGGAGCGCTAAAATATCCAGCGAGGAGAAAAACTGCGGGGAGAAATAGAACACATAGCGCTCGTAGGGCCCAAGATCGAGCAGCCGCGCCGTGTGCATGCAGCCCGGCGGAACGAGGAGAATATCATCCTTGTGCGGCAGCATCTCCTGATCGTCGGAGATGTAGGAGATCTGCCCGGTGATGTAGATATCCATTTCAAAGAAACGATGGCTGTGCAGCTTTTCAGGGAACATGCTCGCGCTGTAATCCGTTCTTCTATGGGAGAAAACGAGATGCCTGCCGATATAGAAGTCCTCCCATCCGGTATAGTTGCGGTACTTTTGCAGCCCCGGTCGGATCAGCGCTTCGGGCAGATAGCGGGATTCGATATGCTCCTGCAGATAGGTTTTCACGGCAGTCACCTCAAAGAGTTCACAAATTCGAAATTGAATCATCACATGACGATAAGATTTTTCGTTCTGTGCTGTTATAATATGAATTATAAGAAAGATTCGTCTATTTTGTCAAGAAAGGATGTGCAAAAGTGAACAACAGATTGAAGACGATCTGTCACGAGGCGGACATCTGTGTGGTTGGCGGCGGCATTGGCGGCATGTTCTCTGCGATTTCTGCGGCGAGAACCGGCGCAAAGGTTGTCCTGATGCACGACAGGCCGGTGCTCGGCGGCAACGCGAGCTCCGAAATCCGCATGTGGATCTCCGGTGCGGGCACGCGCGTGCGCGACCTGCAGGAGACCGGACTGATGGAAGAGCTGCTGCTGGAAAACATGCACCGCAATCCCAAGCGCAACTTCTCCATCTGGGACAGCATCCTCTATGAAAAGGTGCGCTTTGAAGAGAATATCGATCTGCTGCTCAACTGCTCCTGCTGCGACGCAGAGATGGATGGCGATAGAATCGTTTCCGTGACGGGCTTCCAGCTGACGACCTACACCTGGCATACGGTGAAGGCGAAGATCTTCATCGATTGCTCCGGCGACAGCATCCTTGCGCCGCTGACGGGCGCTGAGTTCCGTGTGGGCCGCGAGAGCAAGGACGAGTTTGGTGAATCCTTCGGCGTTGAGACGGCGGACAACCATACCATGGGCATGAGCCTGCTGATTCAGGCGCGCGAGACGGATCATCCCGTTTCGTTCACGCCGCCTTCCTGGGCATATACGTTCAAGACCGACGAAGAAATGAACTTTAAGCCCCACAATCTCTACGCGATCAACACCAACTTCTACTGGGTGGAGCTCGGCGGCATGCAGGACAGCATTGCCGATACCGAAGAAATCCGCGATGAGCTGCTCAAGATCGCCTTCGGCGCGTGGGATC
>JAFSCW010000070.1 GCA_017436605.1 Clostridia bacterium
ACCATGGAAGTCAAGGCCTGCAAGCCGTTCGGCAAGGGTCTTGAGGTGATCTGCCGTCATAAGGCGGTGGGCTCTTTCCTGCGCCGCTATCGCGATTATATCGAAGAGGGCGCCGATCTGCCGGGCTATGTCGAGATGACCTTCAAGAACGATGCGCTGGGCGATCCGCTTGTGACCAAGGATGGTCTTGTCTGCCTGGGCGTCATGACGGAGAAGCAGTACGACGACATGAAGGAAATGACCCAGAAGATCACGCAGATCATTGCGGACGATCTCAAGGAAAAGGGCCTTGTCCTTTATGACATCAAGTTTGAATATGGTTATGACGCCGAGGGCAACGTTCTGCTCATCGACGAGATTGCTTCCGGCAATATGCGCGTGTACAAGGATGGAAAGTACATCGATCCGATGACGCTTTCCAAGCTGTTCTTTGCTTAAATTTTGATATGAACCGGGACAGGAAAGAATCTGCCCCGGTTCGTAGTCTTTTTAACCAATAGGAGGATTCACCATATGGGCGGTTTTTTCGGTGTCACATCCCGCAGAAACTGTGTGCTGGACGTATTCTTTGGCACCGACTATCACTCTCACCTGGGTACGCGCCGCGGCGGCATGGCGGCCTATGATCCTGAAATCGGACTGCAGCGCGAGATTCACAATATCGAGAACTCGCCGTTCCGTACGAAGTTTGAGCATATTCTGGATCATATGTCCGGCTCGGCGGCCATCGGCGCGATCAGCGATTCTGATCCGCAGCCGCTGCTGGTTCGTTCCAATCTGGGCACCTATGCCATTTCTACGGTAGGCCTCATCAATAACGCCGATACGCTGATCAATCAGTACCTGTCCTTCAGCGGCGGCCACTTTGACGCGATGACCGGCGGCCGCATCAACAGCAATGAGCTGATCGCAGCCCTGATCGACCAGAAGAGCAGCTTTGCGGAGGGAATTCGCTTTGCGCAGAGCGTGATCGAGGGAACGGCCTCGATCCTCATTCTCAGGGATAATGGCCACCTGATTGCAGCGCGCGATCGCATGGGCAGGATTCCGATCGTGCTGGGCAAGGACGAAGAAGGCTACTGTGTTGGCTTTGAATCCTTTGCCGGCATGAAGCTTGGCTATGAGTACGTCCGCGATCTTGGCCCGGGCGAGATTGTTGAGCTGACGCCGGAAGAGGAAACGGTCCTTCAGGAGCCGGGGAAGGAAATGAAGATCTGCGCGTTCCTGTGGTCGTATTACGGCTATCCGACGTCGAGTTATGAGGGCAGCAACGTTGAAGTCATGCGCTGCCGCAACGGCGAGATCATGGCTGAAAGCGACAAGAAGAAGGGACTCGCGCTGGATATTGATTATGTCGGCGGCGTTCCGGATTCCGGCACGCCCCATGCAATCGGCTATGCCAACGCCTTTGGAAAGCCCTTTGCCCGTCCCTTCATCAAGTACACGCCGACATGGCCGCGCAGCTTTATGCCGGCGACCCAGCGCGAGCGCAACATGGTTGCCAAGATGAAGCAGATTCCTGTTCATGAGCTGATTCAGGACAAGAAGCTGCTGTTTGTGGACGACAGCATCGTCCGCGGCACGCAGCTGCGCGAGACGGTTGAATTCCTCTATGAGAACGGCGCGAAGGAGGTTCATATCCGTTCCGCCTGCCCGCCGATTCTGTATAGCTGCAAATACCTGAACTTTTCCCGTTCCACCTCGCCGATGGATTTGCTGGCGCGCGCCACGATCGTGGAACTGGAGGGTGAAGAAGGGCTGAATCATCTGGACGAATACATCGACGGCGATAGCGAACGCGGCCGTAAAATGCGGGATGCGATCTGCAAGAAGCTCCATTTTGCGTCGCTCGAATACCAGACTGTCGAAGGCATCTACGAAGCGATCGGCCTTGAGCCCTGCAAGATCTGCACCTACTGCTGGAACGGAAAGGGCTGACAGCCTGCCGGGCAGGCCTGACCGCCTGCCCGGGTCCGGTGCGTGATACGCTCCGGCTTCCGTATTCCGCTTTGCTTCTGCTTTAAGCCACTTGAGTTGAAATCAGAAAGGGTAATCACTATGGCACACGAGAATTCGAGCTCTGCATCCTACGCCGCGGCCGGCGTGGATATCACTGCGGGTTACCGCGCTGTTGAACTGATGAAGAAGCATGTCGCCCGCACCCGCAACGAGGGCTGCCTGGACGACGTCGGCGGCTTCGGAGGATGCTTCGGTCTTCCGATCGCAGGCATGGAAGAGCCGGTGCTGGTTTCCGGCACGGACGGATGCGGTACGAAGGTGAAGCTCGCTATCCTGATGGACAAGCATGACACCATCGGCATCGACGCCGTGGCCATGTGCGTCAACGATATCATCTGCGTGGGCGCGAAGCCGCTGTTCTTCCTGGATTACATCGCCTGCGGCAAGAACATTCCGGAGAAAATCGCGGCGATTGTTTCCGGTGTGGCCGAGGGCTGCGTGCAGTCCGGCGCCGCGCTGATCGGCGGCGAGACCGCGGAGCATCCGGGCATGATGCCGGCAGAGGATTACGATCTGGCTGGCTTTGCCGTCGGCATCGTGGACAAGAAGAAGATTCTGGACAACACCCGCATGGCTGTCGGCGACGTCGTGATCGCGCTGCCGTCCACGGGCATTCATTCCAACGGCTTCTCCCTGTGCCGCAAGGTCTTTGATATCGACAACAACAACCCGGAACTTTATGTCCCGCGCGAGGAGCTGGGCGGAAAGACCATCGCCGAGACCCTGCTCGTTCCGACCAAGATCTACGTCAAGCCCGTTCTGGCGCTGCTGGAGAAGGTCGACGTTAAGGGCATTTCCCATATCACCGGCGGCGGCTTCTATGAGAACATTCCGCGCTCCATTCCGGACGGCCTGTGTGCCCGCATCGAGAAGAGCGCCGTCAAGATCCTCCCGATCTTCGACATGATTCAGAAGTGGGGCAATATTCCTGAGCGCGACATGTTCAACACCTATAACATGGGCGTGGGCATGAGCATTGTGGTGCCGGCGGCCGAGGCTGAGCTGGCGCTGAACATTCTCAAGGATAACGGCATCGACGCGTATGTGATCGGCGATATCATCGAGGGCGAGGAAAAGGTGATTCTCAAATGAGCAGGAAGACCCGAATTGCCGTCCTTGTCTCCGGCGGCGGCACCAACCTGCAGGCGCTGATCGATGCGCAGCAGCGCGGCGAGCTCGGCGGCGGCGAAATCGCCGCGGTCATCTCCACCAAGGAAGGTGCGTTCGCGCTTGAGCGCGCTGCCCGGGCGGGTATTCCCGGCTGCGTCGTTCCGCGCAAGGCGTATGCCTCCAACCAGGCCATGACGGTTGCGATGGTGGAAAAGCTGAGGGAGCTGGACGTTCAGCTTGTCGTGCTGGCGGGCTGCATGGTCATCTTCACCAGCGAGCTGGTGGAAGCCTATCCCAATGCGATCATGAACGTGCATCCTGCGCTGATTCCTTCCTTCTGCGGCAAGGGATTCTACGGGCTGCATGTGCACGAAGCTGCGCTGGCTTACGGCGTGAAGCTGTCCGGCGCGACGGTTCATTTTGTCAGCGAGGAATGCGACGGCGGCCCGATCATTGCGCAGAAGGCCGTGGCCGTTCTGGAAAACGATACCCCCGAAACGCTTCAAAGACGCATCATGGAGGAAGCCGAATGGAAGGTGCTTCCCGAGGCGGTTTCCCTGTTTTGTCAGGGCCGCCTGACCGTTGAAGGACGCAAGGTCGTTATCAGGTAAGGAGGATACGAGCATGAACGTTTACGAGACCAAAACCATGGCTGAGCGCCTTGAGGGCAACCGCTATCCGGGCCGCGGCATCGTCATCGGCGTCACCCCGGACGGCAAGAAGGCCGCTGTCGCCTATTTCATCATGGGCCGCAGCGTCAACAGCCGCAACCGTGTTTTCGCGCTCGAGCCGGACGGCATCCGCACCGAAGCGCATGATCCCTCCAAGATGGTCGATCCGCATCTGATCATCTATCATCCGGTTCGCGAGGCGGGCTGCGGCCTGATCGTAACCAATGGCGACCAGACCGATACCATCTGGCAGTACCTTGCCCGCGGCGAGAGCTGGGAGGCGGCGCTGCGCACCCGTCAGTTCGAAGACGACGGCCCCAACTGGACGCCGCGCATTTCCGGCATTCAGGCCGGCGATGGCAGCTACAAGATGTCCATCCTCAAGGCTGCTGATCCGCAGGGCTCAGCCTGTGCGCGTTTCTTCTATGAATATCCGGCGATCGCGGGCCTGGGCCATTTCCTGCATACCTATGTCTGCGATGGCAATCCGGTGATCCCGACCTTCCAGGGCGAGCCGGAGCGCGTGGAGATGGTTGATGACATCGACGCCTTCACCGATGAAATCTGGAATGCGCTCGATGCGGAAAACAAGATCTCTCTCTACGTGCGCTATACCGATCTGGAAACCGGCAAGGCCGAAACCCGCCTGATCAACAAGAACGTCTGAATGGACGAATAAGGAGCAAGCAAATGAAAGAGTTTGAATTGAAGTACGGCTGCAACCCCAACCAGAAGCCGTCCAGGATTTATATGCACGACGGCAGCGAGCTGCCCATCACCATCCTCAACGGCCGCCCGGGCTACATCAACTTCCTCGATGCGCTCAACTCCTGGCAGCTTGTGAAGGAACTCAAGGAAGCGACCGGCATGTGCGCGGTGACCTCCTTTAAGCACGTCTCTCCGACTTCTGCCGCCGTGGGCAAGAAGCTGCCGCAGGCGCTCAAGCAGGCCTGCTTTGTGGACGATATCGAGGGCCTTGACGAATCTCCGCTGGCCTGTGCCTATGCCCGCGCGCGCGGCACGGACCGTATGTGCTCCTTCGGCGACTGGGTCGCGCTGAGCGATACCTGCGATGTGACGACCGCGAAGCTCATCTCCCGCGAGGTTTCCGACGGCGTGATCGCGCCGGATTATGAGCCGGAAGCGCTGGAAATCCTGAAGAAGAAGCGCAAGGGCGGCTACAACATCGTCAAGATTGACGAAAACTACGTTCCGGCGGCGCAGGAGACCAAGCAGGTCTACGGCATCACCTTCGAACAGGGCCGCAACAACTTCAAGATCGACGAGGCGCTGCTTGCGAACATCGTCACCGAGAACAAGGAGCTGCCGGACAGCGCCAAGACCGACCTGATCGTCGCGCTGATCACCCTCAAGTATACCCAGTCCAACTCCGTCTGCTATGCCTATGACGGACAGGCCATCGGCGTCGGCGCGGGCCAGCAGTCCCGTATTCACTGCACGCGCCTTGCCGGCACGAAGGCGGACACCTGGTTCCTGCGCCAGCATCCCAAGACGCTCGCGCTGCCGTTCCGCCCGGGCATGGGCCGCGCTGATCGCGACAACGTGATCGACTCCTACATCAACGGCAACGAGGAAGACGTCTGCGCGGAGGGCATCTGGCAGAACTACTTCACCGAGCAGCCGGCGCCGCTGACTGCTGAGGACAAGGTTTCCTTCCTCGATGCGCAGGAAAACGTCGCGCTGGGCTCCGATGCGTTCTTCCCGTTCTCCGACAACATCAAGCGCGCCGCCAAGTCCGGCGTCAAGTATATCGCCGAGCCGGGCGGATCCATCCGCGATGACGCCGTGATCGACGAGTGCAACAAGAACGGCATGGTCATGGCCTTCACCGGCATGCGCCTGTTCCACCATTGATCCTTCAGGAGGCGAATATGAAACTTCTGGTTGTTGGCGGAGGCGGACGCGAGCACGCGATTATCAAGAAACTGAAAGAGAATCCGCAGGTCGATACGATCTATGCGCTGCCGGGCAACGGCGGCATCGCGGCGGACGCCGTCTGCGTGCCGGAAATCGGCGCGAAGGATATTGCAAAGATTGTGGAATTTGCCAGGGCGCATGCGATTGATTTCGCGGTGGTCGCCCCGGATGATCCGCTGGCGCTCGGTTGCGTGGATCGCCTGCACGAGGTGGGCATTCCCTGCTTCGGCCCGGAGGCCAAGGCGGCCCGCATCGAAGCGAGCAAGGTTTTTTCCAAAAACCTGATGAAGAAATACGGCATTCCCACGGCCAGATACGAGGTATTCTCCGACGCCGACAAGGCGATGGCGTATCTTCGCGGCTGCGAGTTCCCCATTGTCATCAAGGCGGATGGTCTGGCGCTGGGCAAGGGCGTGCTGATTCCCACGAATTACGACGAGGCGGCTGCGGCCATCAAGTCGATCATGGAAGATAAGGCGTTCGGCGATTCCGGCAACGAGGTCGTCATCGAGGAATTCCTCACCGGTCCGGAGGTCAGCGTGCTGGCCTTTACGGATGGCACGGCGATTGCGCCGATGATCTCGTCCATGGACCATAAGCGTGCGGGTGATGGCGATACGGGCCTGAATACCGGTGGCATGGGCACCATTGCGCCGAATCCGTACTATACGGAGGACGTGGCGAAGGCGTGCATGGAAGAAATCTTCCTGCCCACGCTGGCCGCCATGCGCCAGGAAGGCTGTCCGTTCAAGGGCTGCCTGTACTTTGGCCTGATGATTACCAAGAATGGCCCGAAGGTCATCGAATACAACTGCCGCTTCGGCGATCCGGAAACGCAGGTCGTTCTCCCGCTGCTTGAAACCGATCTTCTGACGATCATGCAGGCTGTGGAAAATGAAACGCTTTCTTCGGTCGATGTGAAGTGGTCCAGCGAAGCGGCTGCCTGCGTCATTCTCGCTTCGGGCGGATATCCGGGCAGCTACGAAAAGGGGAAGGAAATGACCTTCCCGGAGGCATATCCGGACAATGTCGTCTGCTATCATGCGGGCGATAAGCTCAAGGACGGCAGGCTTGTGACCAACGGCGGCCGCGTGCTTGGCATTACCGCCACCGCGCCGACGCTCAAACAGGCGCTGGCGGATGCGTATGCGGCTGCGGATACCATCAGTTTTGATGGAAAATACATGCGTCATGATATTGGCAGGCGCGCGCTTGCCGTGATCTGAAGCTGCCGGAATTTTCAATGACGTGGGATTCCCTTTCGTGATGACCATTTAAAATGACCATTCAAATGAGGTGTTTTCGATGGCTTACTATTTCTCTGAACCGTCTCATACCTTTAACGAGTATCTGCTGGTTCCGGGCTATTCCTCTGCGGAATGTATTCCGGAGAATGTGAATCTGGAGACGCCGCTCGTTCGCTACAGGAAGGGCGAAAAGTCCGATATCACGATG